>JBFLZI010000065.1:0-14048 GCA_040756315.1 Thermodesulfobacteriota bacterium
GGAGGGCAGGGACCTCAGGTCCCTGCCCTCCCCCCACCAACCACTCTCACAACTTGGCATTAGGAGTGAAGAGCTGGTTGCCGTGTTTGTCTTTAAAGTCGCCGATGGCTTTCTGGCCTTCGGGGGAGATGAGCCAGTCGATGAACAGCTTTGCCTCTTTGAACTTAACCTGTTTATGCTTTTCCGGGTTCACTGCCATGACCCCGTACTGGTTGAAGAGGATGGGGTCCCCTTCCAGGACGATGACCATTTCCAGCTTGTCCTTGTCTTTGGTGGCCAGCCAGGTGCCTCGATCAGTTAAGGTATAGGCCCGTTTCTCATTGGCGACGCGCTGGGTCTTTTCCATGCCCTGGCCCACTTCCAGATACCATTTCTGACCTTTGGGATCAATGCCGCTTTTCTTCCAGAGGGCCAGCTCTTTAATGTTAGTGCCGGATTTATCCCCCCGGGAGACAAAGGGGACTTTGTCTTGGGCGCCGATCTTTTTAAAAGCCTCCACGGCCGATTTCAGGCCCTTGATCTTGAGGGGGTCATTGGTGGGTCCGATAATGACAAAATCATTGTACATGAGGTCGTGGCGGTCCTTGAACCAGCCTTCGGCCAGGGCCTTTAATTCCTGGTCCTTGGCGTGGACCATGACCACGTCGGCGTCGCCCCGCTTGCCGATTTCTATGGCGGCGCCGGTGCCCACGGCCACCACATCCACCTGAATGCCGGTCTTTTTGGTGAAAAGGGGCAGGAGATAGTCGAACAATCCGGAATTTTGGGTGCTGGTGGTGGAGGCGCAGCGGAGGCGGGTCTCCGCCGAGACGGCCACGGCAGCCAGCAGCACCGCGGCGGCAACCAATCCGACAACAACTTTCAGCATTATTTTCTCCTTTCTGTGAGTCCGGGCGGAACTTAAGCCGTCAGCCTTCAGTCATCGTATTTCCTGGCGTAAGCCGCATCGTTGTAAAGGCCCTCGCCGTACTGGTCTTTGCCGTAATCCGCGATAAGCTTCTGACCCGCCGGAGAGGCGACAAAATCGATAAACTTGGCGGCCAGAGCCGCACCCGGGGTGGCGCCGGGCGGCTGGGCCAGGGCGTGGTAAGTATTGACCAGGACCTTGTCACCCCTAAAAAGAACTTTCAGGTTCGGCAGGTTCTTCTTCTCCGCCTCCCAGGTGCTGCTGTCCACCATAAAGTAGCCCTTTTCCTGGTCGGCCCGCTTGAGGGTGGGCGTCATAAAGTCCTTGGTGACGATATACCAGTCCCCGGCGGGCTTGAGACCGGCTTTGGCCCACAGGCTCAGCTCTTTCTTGTGGGTCCCGGAATTATCCCCTCGGGAGAAGAACTTGGCCTGGGCGGCGGCAATCTTTTGATAAGCCTCCGGAGCGCTCTGGGCTTGGGCGATTTTGGCCGGGTCGCCCGCCGGACCGACCATAAAAAACTCATTGGAGCCCATCAAGGTCCTTTTTGTGGCCCAGCCCTCCTGCACCGCCTGCTTTTCCGCGGCCGGGGCGTGGACCATGATCAGGTCCACTTTCTTATCTTTCAGGAGCTTCAAAGATACCCCGGAACCGGCCTTGAACCACTTGAGGGTAGCATTTTCCTTCTTAGCGAAGGCTTCCCCCAGAATCTTCAGGAGACCCAACTCCCCGGGGCTGCCGGTGGCCAGGGAAAACTGATGGGGACCGTTGCCGTAAACCGCGGCGGGCCGGTCCCCGGCAGAAGATAATGAGCTAAGGAGAATTAGCAGCATAGCCGCCGGCAAGACCGGGAAGAGATTTTCTTTTCGCATCTTCTGCTCCTGTCTGCGGGAATCTAAGCGATATTCAATCGTAAGAATAGCGGACGCTTTGGAAAAATTCCAGGGATTTCTGCGATGATGGTTGGCTCATAGATTTGCGGGCGCGGGGAAATTCACTGGGGCAAGCCGACGGACCGGCCCAGGCTCGAAGAAGCGCCATCCCCCGGCTGGCCGCCGAGCCAGGGCGCTGAGACTATTTGATTTACCCGGCCGGCCTCATAGACCACCAGGGTCTGGGACAGGACGGCCACATCCTCCGGGTCATGGGTAATGACCATGATGGGAATTTGAAATTGTTCCTGGAGGTTAAGGAGTTCCCGGCGCATCTTGAGACGCAAAGTGGTGTCCAGGGCCGCGAAGGGTTCGTCCAGGAGAAGCAGGCGGGGATTCAAGATGAGGGCCCGGGCCAGGGCGGTGCGCTGGCGCTGGCCCCCGGAAAGATCCCGGGGCAGGCTGTATCTTAGGGGGCGGAGCTCAAACAGGTCCAGGACTTCTTCCAGTTTCCGCCGGTCTTCCCGGCTCAAGCGCCAGGGGAAACGCCGGGAGAGACCGAAGGCCACGTTGTCCCCCACCGATAGCTGGGGAAAGAGAGCGTAATCCTGGAAGACATAGCCGATGTGGCGCTTTTGGGGCGGGACATTGATCTTCCGGGTTGAATCAAAAAGCAGGCGATCCCCCACCACAATGGCGCCTTGATCAGGCCGGATCAGCCCGGCGATGGCCTTGAGGGTCAGGGTCTTCCCGGAGCCGGAAGGCCCGAAGAGCACCACCCGGTCCTCCTCAGAGGAAAAATTTGCCTCCAGCGTAAAAGTCCGGCGCCGGGAGACCATTTTTTTAGTGATGTTAACCTGAATTCTCATGGCTTGCCAAAGCCGTATTTTTTAAAGATTTCCTGAGCCTGGGGGCCGCCCAGGAAGTCCAGAAACTTGCGGGCCAGGGCCGGCTGGCGGCCGGCGGTCACCAGGGCCAGGGGATATAAGATGGGCCGGTGCCCCTTAACGACCAGTACCGGTCTTACTTTTCCCTTGGCAATAGCCGCGTCAGTGGTGAAGACAAACCCGGCGTCCACCTCTCCCCGGGAGACGTAGTCCAACACCTGGCGCACCGACTCGCCCATGATGTATTTGGGTTGCAAGGTTTCCCACAGGCCCTGGTGCCTCAAGGCCTCCCGGGTATAGCGACCCGCGGGCACCGTCTCCGGATTCCCCAACCCCAGGCGTTTGACTTCCGGCCGGGCCAGGGAGTGCAAGTCCTTAAGGGCCAGGCGGGAATCTTGCGGGACGATCAGGACCAACCCGTTGCTGACCAAGTTTTTCCTGGTCTCGGGCACGATGAGGCCTGTTTCCTGGGCCTGGTCCATGGTCTTCTGGTCCGCGGAGAGAAAGACCTCCACCGGCGCGCCCTGAGCCATCTGTTGCAGCAGCACCCCGGAGGCGGCGAAGTTGAGGACCACTTTGACCCCGGAGTGGTCCTGCTCAAACTGGTGGGCGACAGCTTTAAGGGCATCAGTGAGACTGGCGGCCGCGGAGACGGTAATCTCCTCAGCGGCCAGGGCCGATTCGGGTCGCACGATTAGGGTAAGTAAGGCCAGGATAACCCAGGGCCAGGGTAACCACCTCTGCATCTGTCCTCCTTGATTAGGTCCTAAGATCCGCGGGTTTCAGGAACTTCCCCGAGGCCACCAGGATAATGACGCAGACCAGGGAGATCAGCAAAACCAGAAAGTTGGCCATCTGGTCCTGGCCGGACTGCACCGCCTGGTAAACCGCAATGGAGAGGGTCTGGGTTTTGCCGGGCAGATTGCCGGCCACCATTAAGGTGGCGCCGAACTCCCCCAGGGAGCGGGCGAAGGCCAGCATGGTGCCGGAGAGAATGCCCCGCCAGGCCAGGGGAAAAGACACCCGGAAAAACAGGGCCAACTCCGAGAGCCTTAGGGTGCGGGCCGCGTCTTCCAAATTTGGGTCCACTTCTTCGAAGGCCGCCCGGGCGGTCTTAAAAATCAGGGGAAAAGACACCAGCGCGGCAGCCAGCACCGCGCCCTGCCAGGTAAAGATCAGGGTGACGCCGAAGTTCCTTTCCAGCCAGGGACCCAACCAGCCCCGGCGACCTACCAGGACAATGAGATAGTAGCCCAGGACGGTGGGAGGAAGGACCAGAGGCAGGGTGAACAGCGCATCCAGCCATTCCCGGCCCCAAAAACGCCGGCGCGACATCAGAAAGGCCAGAGCCGTGGCGGCCACAAAAGTGAGGACAGTGGCCAGGCCGGCGACTTTCAGGGTGAGCCACAGGGGGAAGAGATCAATAGAGCTTGCCATTTGTTTATCCCCAAGGTGGAGTCTTGAAGAGATTTCCTCAATAGGCTCCAAGATTCATGCCAACCGGCTGGAGACCATCCCGGACCCTCTTAGAGCCGCCCAGAGAGGCATTAACGGGAATTACCCCGTGGGCGGTTTAAAGTCGATGGTTTCGGACCTAGAAGTAATAGAAGGCCGCGAACATTAGCCGATGGTCCTCACCCATATCGGTAATCCGGGAAGGTTGGGTGGCGGTAGTCGCACCGGTGGGGGCGGCCGCCGTGGCCCCCGTATAGGTTTGTCCCAGCTTCTGGTACCAGTCGGTGCGGGAGTAACAATAATTGAGACCGAACTTCATGGCGGTGATGGGCCGATACCACAGGGTCAGATTAAATATCTGCCAAAACTTGTACTGGTCCCCGGGGCCGGCATAGACATAGCCGGCGGGGTTGAGGGGGGAGGCGCACTGGTTGCTCCGCTGTTGGGTCATATTAAACTGCTTGCTCATGCCCCAGACGGCGTTGAGATACCAGGTGTTGGTAAAGTAATACTGGGTCTGGACATAGCCGCCATAGACATGATTGAGTTTGCGTTTATAGTTGTTGAAGAAGGTGCCGTTCTGAAACGACTGGTTATCAAAAACCCAGTAGGAGCCGTTCAGGACTTGGCCTTCGCCGAAAGCATCAGTGCCCTGGCCCACATACCATTTGGTCTGCAAAGAAGCGGTGCCCGCCAGATTAGCCGTATGGGTGGGGATAATGGGGATGAACAGGGTGCCCTGCACCATCCAGGGATCGAGATACTGCTGGCTCGCCTGTCTGGAGGGCCAGCCCAAAGCCCGGAACCTATCCTGCCCCCAAGTGAACGCGGCATTCAAGTTAGATTGGCGATACCTGGTGCGCTGCCAGCCCCCGGTGATTTGCACGGTAAAGGGGGTGGGCTTGCCAAAGTAGGCGGCCTTGCCGTAGAGGTCTTTGGCAAAGTTGATCTTGCCTTGAAGCTGGGGACATTCCGCTGATTCACCGGGAACCGCGTTGGTGTTGGCATTGGCCGCGCCTAGAGTCTGGTAGTCAGTGGGGTTGCCAGGACCAATAATCATACCGGCCACGGTGAACATGCCCAGGAACTTCTGGGTCAGGCGAATCTGGGGGACCCGCTGCACCGCGGAGCCGACGTGGGCAAAGGAACCGCCATCAGGCTCTTCCGGGGGGAACTCACTGAACATCCCCCAGTATTGCCCCAGCATTAATTCGGTTTCCGGCCAGTTCAAGCGGAACATGGCATGACGCAGGCGGAAGGCCGTCGCGGTATCCCCTTGGGTAAGAGAGCTGCCGTTGGCGTTAAAATCCATCTCAATAAACCCGGCAACCTCAGCGCCCCAAAGTTTCGGGCCCTTGATGGTTAAATTGAAGCGGGTGAGGTTGGCGGTGATCTTCAGGCGGCCATGATGGAAGTTTTGGTCATTGTTCCGGGCAATGGGCTGATTCAGGTTGATGTTGACCTGAGTGGAATCCCAAATAGAATGAAGGGAGACATAACCGCCCAGGGTGAACTCAAAGCCTCCCGTGGTAGCCGCCGGCGCGGCGGCCAGAACCATGGCCGGTAAAAGCGTCAGGGCCAAAACCAATAAAAAAATCGTCTTTTTCATTTTCTCCCCCTTAAATTAAAGCCTGGTAACCCAATTCTTCCACCCCCCAAGCTGTGCCTGGCCACGAGTGGAGATTACTATGCGTGACTGGTCAATTGCTCCTTGCAGAAGTCAGGGCTGGCCGAAATTGCCTCAGCAAGGCTCCAAGATGCAGGCCAACCGGCTTAAGGCCACTTCTAAGGATATCCCTGTTACGACCAGGGTTTATTTACAATTATGAAGAAATATTTCCTACATAAATGTATATCAACCCAGGCCATGAAGCCACTATACCTTCTTTTTCCTAAAATCGCTATACTTTTCAGAATATATCGCAAGTTAAAAAAAATTCTCTTTAATTCCCCTGGACCGCCGGGGTTAACTATTTCCCAAACGGGCACTTGGGAAAGGCGCAGGTCTGGCACTCCAGGCACAAGGCCCCATGCCCCAGGCGGGCCAAATCCCGTCGGTTAATTTTCAATCCCGCCAGGAGGAGGGGCAACAGGAGATCGAAGCTCGTGCGCTTAAAGAACAGGGCGCAGGCCGGCACCGCGATCACCCTCGCCCCGCCGATCCGGGCGAGTAAGGTCATGGCCCCCGGCAGGATGGGAGCGCCGTAAAGCAGGTCCACGGCTCCGGCGTCCAACAGGCCCTGGCGGGTGACGTCGTCGGGGTCCACGGAGAGCCCGGCGGTGGTCACCAACAGGTCGGCCCCCGCGTCCAAAAGTTCCTGAAGACCCCGGCGGATGGCGCCCCGGTCGTCCGGCACGATGAGAGATTTCACCACCGCGCACCCGAATTTTTCCACCTTATTCTGGATGATGGGAATGAAGCGGTCCTCCACCAGTCCCAAAAAGATTTCCGTGCCGGTGACCAGAATCCCCACCCGGGCGGGCCTTAGGGGCAGGACTTTAAATAAGGGGCCCTCCCCCAGGACGGCCAGGGCCTGATGAAAGTCGCTCCGCGGCAAAAAGAGGGGGATGGCCCGGGTGCCGGCCAGCACCCGACCTGCCGAGACCACGGTGTGGCCGTGGCGGCAGGCGCACATGACCCCGGGGATGGAGTTGAAGGCCTGCAGCCGGTCGGCCGCGGCCAGAAACAGGCCGTCCCGGCCGGCGGTGAGGTTGACCTTCCCCTCTCGGGGAGGCGTGGTGAAGACGACCCCCTCCCCGGCCATGGCCTGGGCAAAGGCCACCGCGGCTTCGTTTTCATGGACCCACTCTGGGCCCACCGGATTGTCCTCCGCCAGATAGAGCTGCCGGCGGCCCATGTGCTGCAAGCGGCAAAGGTCGCCCACGGTAATCACCTGGCCCTTCTGAAAGGCCGGCCCTTTGCTCTCCCCGGGGATGATCTGGGTCATGTCATGGAGAAGCCGCCGTCCCAGGGCCTGCTCCAGGGGCACGGCCTGAAGGGTCGGCCCGGCGGGCCGCTCCTCTCCCCCCGGCTCGGAGCCGTCCAGGTACGGGGCCTCCCCCTGGCAGGCCCGGCAGATACCGCCGTCCTGGGCCGGGTAGGCCTCCCGGCACAAGGGGCAGACCACCATGCGCCCCCGGCTTTTCTTTCCCAAAAATTGGGGGCGTATCTTCACGGGCTCTTGGCTCAGGACCCGGGTGCCGGCTTCCCGGATCTGGGCCAGGAGCAGGTCCTTATCCTGCTCGCGCTTGGGTTTGAGTTTGAGATACCAGTTCTGAATCTCCGGGAAATCCGCCACCTTGGCCGGATCGAGATACACTCTAACGCCTTCCCCCCCATACTTGTCATACAGGCTCAAGGCAAAGCGTCCCAGGTTCACCACCTTGAGCCAGCCGTTGCCGGTGGTGCAGGGGGTGAGGAGTTGCACCGCGTCGGGGAGACAGGCCCGGGTTTCTGAGAGCGCATCGAAAAGACCCCCTGCCGGCAGACGGCTCCGGGCCAGTTCCACCATGATGCCGCCGATGACCACGCCGGGGGCCACGCTTCCGTGAAAAGACGCTACCAGGGAGAGAAACTCATCATAGGTGTAAGGGCCGATGTTCATGTCTATCAGGTTGTTGCGGTGTGCCTCCATCAAACCGCGGCTTTGCTCAGACTCACGGCGCAGACCTTGTACTCCGGCGTCTTGGTGATGGGGTCCCGGGCGGCGTTGGTGAGGCGGTTCGCCGCGTTCTCCATAAAGTGGAGGGGGATGAACACCACGCCCGGGCGGATGCGCTTAGTCACCGTGGCCCGGGCCTTGATGCTCCCCCGACGGCTGCTGGCCTGAATCCAGTCCCCCGGGTGCACGCCCAGGCGGTGGGCGTCGTCCGGGTGGATCTCAATGATGGCCTCCGGGTTTTCATGGTGCAAGGAATGACACCGCCGGGTCATGGTGCCGGTCAGGTAATGGGTGAAGATGGTGCCGGTGGTGAGCCAATAGGGATATTCTTTATCCGGTGCCTCCGCCGGCGGGATGAAATCTATGGCGTGAAACAAGCCCTTGCCCCGGGCGAAACGATCCTTGTGGAGATACTGAGTGCCGGGATGGTCCAGGGTAGGACAGGGCCAGCACAGCCCCTTCTCGCTCAGCCGGGCGTAATTCATGCCCCCGTAGGAAGGGGTGA
Organism: Thermodesulfobacteriota bacterium; assembly: GCA_040756315.1. Classification (GTDB taxonomy): domain Bacteria; phylum Desulfobacterota; class Desulfobaccia; order Desulfobaccales; family 0-14-0-80-60-11; genus JBFLZI01. The sequence goes on from JBFLZI010000065.1 coordinate 8,289, forward strand.
GACTGGCCATCTCGTCGAAGATTTCTTCGGCGGAGTTGTACTGCAAGGGATAGCCCATGCGGGTGGAGAGTTCCTGAATAATCTGCCAGTTGGTTTTCCCCGCCAGGGGCTTGATGGCCTGCCGCACCCGCTGCACCCGGCGTTCGGAATTGCTGAAGGTGCCATCGCTTTCCGCGAAAGAGGCCGCGGGCAGCACCAGGTGGGAGAGGTTCGTGGAAGGGGTGGGAAAGATATCGATGGTCATCACGAATTCCGCCGCCTTGAGACCACGCTCCACATGGTTGACGTCAGCATAACTCATAGTGGGATTGGCCCCGAAGATTACCAGGCCTTTGATCTTGCCGTCCAAAATGGCGTCGATCTGGTCCATCATGGTGAGGCCGACCGTGCCGGAGAGTTTGGCCCCCCAGGCCTTCTCAAATTTTTCCACGTTTTCCGGCACCGTCACATACTGGTAACCCGGGAAGACGTTGGGCAGCCCGCCCATATCGCAGGCCCCCTGGACGTTGTTCTGCCCCCGGATGGGATTGACGCCGGTGGAGGGACGACCGATGTGGCCGCAGAGCATAGCCAGGTTCGCCAGGCTCTTGACGTTGTCGGTGCCCACCGTGTGCTGGGTAATGCCCAACACGTAACAGATGGCGCTGGCCTCGGACTTGGCGTACCATTCCGCCATTCGGACGATGTCTTCCGCCCGCACCCCGGTGATCTGGGAGGTCCGCTCCGGCGGGAACTTCTCGATCATCTCCACCAGGGCCGCAAAATTCTCGGTGCGCTCATCAATAAAGGCCTGATTATGCCAGCCTTTCTTATAGATGACGTGCATCATGCCGTTGATCAGGGCCACGTCCGTGCCCAGATTGTGCTGGGCATGAAAATGGGCCAATTGGGCGATCTGGGTCTTTCTGGGGTCAGCCACCATGAGTCGGGCCCCGTTGGCCAATGCCCGCATCAGGCGCATGGAGCCGATGGGGTGGGCCACGGTGGTGTTGGACCCGATGACGAAGATGCACTTGGCCTGCTCCAGCTCCACAAAGGAGTTGGTCATGGCCCCACTGCCGAACGCGGCGGCCAGCCCGGCCACCGTGGGCGCGTGTCAGAGGCGGGCGCAGTGGTCGATGTGATTGTGGCCGAAGACCGCCCGGGCAAACCTTTGAAAGATGTAAGTCTCCTCATTGGTGCAGCGGGCCGAAGCTACGAAGGCGACGCTTTCGGGACCGTACTCTTCCTTCAGCCGGGTGAGTTGGGCGGCCGCCAGGTCCAGGGCTTCGTCCCAGGACGCCTCCTTAAGTGTGCCATTCCGGCGGATCTGGGGGGCGGTTAAGCGGTCTTTGTGTTGCGCAAACTCGTGCACCGTCCAGCCCTTGATGCAGAGGCTGCCTTCGTTGGTGGGGCCGGTTTTGGCCGGCAGCGTCCCGATGATCTCCCCGTCCAGCACCTCCAGGAGCATGTTACAACCCACGCCGCAATAAGGGCACGTGGTCAGCACCGTCTTAAACTCCATGCCTGCCTCCTTTGCCTGAAAGCGCTATTTTTTAAAAAATATAGCGCAAATTATATAACTCACTTTTGTTCAGACTGCAGCCTTTTGGCCCCCTTTTTCCCAGGCTTGGTTATTCTATCCAAAGGATAGCGCCCAGAAAAATATAATGCCCTAACCATCATCTTCCTTGACTCTGCAACCATTCCTGAAACCCGCCGGCCAGGTCCCAAAATTCCGCCACCGCAGCTTCGCCGGCAGGGGTGAGCCAGGCCCGCCCGCCGTGGCGTCCCCCGAAAGTGCGGGACACCAGTTCTTCCCCGGCCAGGCGGTTCATGTTGGCCACCAGGGTCCAGGCATGGCTGTAAGCCATCCCCATGGAACGGGCCGCGGCGGCGATGGAGCCCTTTTCCCGGATGCGCTCCAAGAGCACCACCCGGCCCCAACTGAGATAGGTCTCTCCGTCCTTCTCCAGCCAGAGACGCCCTTTGATCTGAGTCCCGCCGGCGGCAGGACTTGCCGCCAGGGCCGTGCCCCGGCCATGGTCCGGCTTTTTTCCTCGCATAACGTACTCTTAATAGAAGAATAGCCAGCCGTTTTAAAAAAAGCAAACTATTTTTCTCTTTACCTTTGGGGCACCGCGGCTGTCCGCGGCTTTGTCCGGCGCTGCCTCCGCCGGTAACCCGCGTCTTGATATGCAGATCAGACCGCGGATTTTCACCTCTTAGAAAATAAGCTCAGATGCAGATACAAGTTTATTATTTCGACACCACATTGCCCAGAACATAAAGAACACCGCCTATAAAGAGGGCAATCAATCCGTATAACCTCTTCTGCTTGGGGTCATCAGTACTGAAAGCCTTATATGCCGCCAAACAACCTAAAATAAACAGAGGAATTATTAACAATTGCACATTGGGCATATCATTTCCTCCGAAAAGCCGTGGATAACTCTTAGCCCCTGCCTGGAGCCGGTGGCGGTGGCGGAACCGGTCTTACTGATACTGGATGTAGATGGGCTTGGGGTTCAGCTTCAGCAGTTCCTGGACCGTCAGCAGGGGGTCCCCTTTCTTGGTGTCGTTGTGATAGAAGAGCTTGAAGCCGGTAAACTGTACCGGCTCTTTGACGATGTAATCCTTGTAGGAATCCCGTTTTAGCCAGGGGGGTCCCCAGCCGTCCATGTGCATGACGATCTGCACTTCGGGGCGGAGCACGATCCTTTTGGCATTGGTGACCATGTTCCGGGTAAAGCGGTGCACGATAAACACCTTGGGGGGAAGGTGGTACTTTTTCACCAGGTCCTGAAGGAAGCCGGAGGCATAATTGATGTCCAAGGCGTCATAGGTGCCGATCTTGGTCCCCGGTATCCGGCCGCTCTTGATCATGTTGAACTCCGGGTCCATTCCCAGGTGCACGTCCGGGTTCTTCAGGAGCCACTCAAAGCGCGGCAGGATGGTGCGGATGTCGGAATGGCCGGTCTGGATGTCGATGAAGAGGAGGGCGTTTGCCTCTTTGGCCCAACCGTAAACCTCGTTGACCACCGCGTCCGGCATGATCATCCGGTACTTGCCGGCCTTGCCCGGCGCCCCCTGGGCCACCACCGCGATGAGGTGCAGGGCGGGCTGTACCGGCAGTGACGGATCGGCCTGCTCCCATTTGGCCACTTCCTCCTTCAGCCGCCGCAGCATCTCGTCCTTGGGGTACTGGCCCAGCGCCCCCATCCGCTTGGACAGGGGGTTGCCGTAGTAGGCGACGATGCGCTTCTGGGGCAGGATGGCACCCGGCAGCGGCGGCGGGCACTCTACCGGCCAGCCGCACCGTCTGGCGTATTCGGGGTCCTCCCCGGCCAGGTACTTGACCTTGGGAGCCTTGGTTTCGGGGGGCAGCGCCTTGGCCATTTCGGTGGGCTTCTGGGCGTCGGTGTCGGCGGCGTTTTTAGCGGCGGGGGTTTCAGCCGCGCCAGGCGCCGGTAGCGGGGTTGCCGACGGGGCCGGGGCGGCGGCTGGGCCCGGTTCGGTTATGGGGGCCTCCAAATCGCGGTGGCCGGGGTTCGCACCGACTGCCAGGGCGAGGAGCACCGCCAGGACAGTGGGCAGCAAGAGGGCAAATTTCCGCATGAGCCGCTTAAAACACGGGTAGGTCACGAAGTTCTCCTTTAGTGGTAGAAAGGTCTGCCCCACAGCAGCCCAACGGTCCTCCAGGCGCTCCCCCCGGACCGCCGGGCTATTCTCTTTTTAATCAAGTTTACTAAAGCTGGTCAAGACTTTCATAAAATATCTTTTAACAAAAAATATCGGCAGGGGTTTAAATTAAAATCACTCCCGGAGGAGACCGCCAAAAAATTTCTCCGAGCCGCCCCCAGAAGATGGCCGCCCCGTCTTCCCCATCATCCTCTCCCTAATCTGCTCCCACTTTGACCTTATGGCCAGGAAAAAATCAACTTATCAGGATTATCTTTATCAGGCCCATCTGATCAGGCATTGACATCCTGCCAGCCCTTGGCCAGGTGGCTGAAGACATACATGGCAATAGCGGCCAAAATCCCGGCCAGGGCAAAGAGGGTCCAGACCCAACTGGGATCGTACTTGTCCCACAGGAGCTGCGTCACCTGAGCCGGGGTCTGGCCCAGCATCTCCGTTAACCGGGCAAAGGCCTGGGAGCGGTCCGGAAGTTCCTGCACCTTCAGCACTTCGGCCATATAGCGCAGGGCCAGGTTGGCCTTTTCCCCGGTGCGTTCATAGATCTGCCCCGCCAGGAAAGACCCGTAGCCCCAGCCGAAGGCATAGGGGATGCTGGCGTAACCCATGTACAGGGCCTTCTTGTCCGGGGGCGCAATGACGGCCAGGTACTCCCGCATCTTGGGGGAACACAAAATCTCCCCGGCGGTAAAGCAGGCGATCCCGGCCAGGCAGACGAAAATGGACATGCTCCCGCCCACCACGTAAGTGCCCAGACTGACCAGGATAAAACCGAAAAAGATGGAGGTCAGCCGGCGCATCACCCGGTTGAGATACCAGGACAGGGGGGCCACCGCGAAAATGATCAGGAAAGGGTTGAGATTGATCACCCACTCCTGGGCGATCTGGGGGCCCCGGGAGAGATTCCGGGACAGCATGAACTCCGGCAGGTGCCGGGCCAGGGAGGAGCTGTCCACCCAGTCCACGATGAAATTGGGGAGCGTGTCCCAGAGCTGCTCCAGCACCGCCCAGAACACCGAAATAATAAACAGAAAGGCCAGGAGCCGGGGGTTAAGGAGTTCCCGGGCCGTGTCCACCGCCACCTGCCAGAACCCGGCGGAACTGTCGGTCCCGGGGTTGACTTCCTGGTAAGAGAGCAGCAGAAAGAGGTTCAGGTTCACCAGGAGGGCGCAGCCATAGAAAACCGTGGGCCAGGAGTAGCCGTAGAGAAAATGCGCCAGGGGCGGCCCCAGGAAGGCGCCCACGTTGATCACCATATAGAAGAAGCCCCAGCCCACCCCGGAGGTCTGAGCCGTCAAGGTTTTGACAAAGGTCCCTTGAATGGGGGGCTTGAAGACCGCGGTGCCCGCGGCCAACAGGAGACACCCGGCAAAGAACGGCCAGAAAGTGCGCTGGGTGGCCATGGTCAGGTAGCCCAGGGTTTTTAAGACGATGGCGATGACGATCTGCCGCTTGTAGCCGTAGCGGTCGGCGAACCCGCCGGTGAGCACCGGCAGGGTGGACTGCACCAAGGCCCACCACAGGAAGATGAACCCTTTGTCGCTCTGGGAGAAGTGGAGGCCGCCGATTTCGTCCGCCTGGGCGATATAGATGGGGATGACCAGGCGCACGCCGTAATAGGCCAGGCGCTCGATGGTCTCCATGATGTTGGCGACCCAGAAAGGCCAGGTGAGGCCCTTGGTCTGCCCCCAGAAGGACGTGGCGTCCGGTTCACCCATGTGGTTGGTCATCTCTGCCGGGGAAATTCTGCGACTTGCTGGGAGAGTATCATGGAAAGAGGGGATTTGGTTTAAGGAAAATCTAGCCGGGAGGAAATTCTTTCTGGGACCTCGGCGAACTAAGGGAACTTTAAAGGGTTTGCAGATAATCCCCTCGCCCCTTCAAGGGGTGAAGGGAGAGAAAATTTACACGTCCAGACAGAAAACGGTATTCATGTCCGGCATCACCAGACTAGAAGCTATTGCAAAACCTCTGCAGCGTCCAAAATGTCATTCTGAGCGAAGCGAAGAATCTCGTATTTTTGGTAATCCCCTCCCCCAATCCCTTAAGGGGTTTTTAAAGTTTGGTTGGGCCGGGGCCGTT
>JBFLZI010000066.1:0-14047 GCA_040756315.1 Thermodesulfobacteriota bacterium
TAGTCGAGCAATCTCCCCTGTCACCCTGAGCTTTAGGCGAAGGGTCTCATAAATGGAGATTCTTCGCCGCCTGCGGCGGCTCAGAATGACAAGAAGTGGGAAATGAAATCTATTTGCAACAGTCTCAATTTAACTTCTTTGAGCCCAACTTGGGGTCAAGCCATCCCTGGAAACGCTCTTTTGGTTTTCAGACCCGCTACCATTTAAGGTTGGGGAATTTTTCCCGCCTCTCCCTCTTCTCCCACCCTCATAGCCGGTAATGACAAGGTTAAAGGCGTGTCGAGGAAAAAAGTAGCAAAATTTAAGTAAAGTTAAATCTTATTTAAACCGAAATATAGAAAAATCCTCTGGGCATAAGCATTCATGAACTTTTGGCCATGTCGCGGCCTGTGGTTCCCCACGGGTCTAGGCCTATTTTTGCTTTTTTGTTTGTGGGGCTGCGAAAACTTCTTCTCCGGCCCGCCGCTGGTGGGAGTAATCCAGTGGACTAAGGAGGTCCAGGCCTTTGAAGACTCTCGGCAAGGGGTGGTGGACGGGCTTAGGGAGCAGGGCTATCAGGATGGGTTGAACCTGCGGCTTAAGGTGGTCAATGTGAATGGGGATCGGAGCCGGGCGGCCGAGGCGGCCAAAGATTTCCTGGGGCAAAAGGCCCAACTCCTCATCACTCTGGGCACCATCCCCACCCTGATTGCCCTGGAAGTCACCCGGGACAGCTGGCTGCCGATAGTCTATTCCATTGTCGCCGCGCCGGCGGCCACCGGGCTCGCCTGGCCCGAAAAGCCGGCTCGCCCCCGGTTCACCGGCACCAGCATGGAAGTGGCCGCGGCCGAGCAGTTGTCTCTTTTGCTCCAGGCCAAGCCCCAGCTTAAACGCCTGGGTATCCTTTATTGTACCGCTACCCCCCAGGCCATCGCCACCGGCGAAGCCGCGGCGTCGGCGGCCCCGGCCCTGGGCCTCCGGCCCATTTGGGAGACCATCCCGGATGATCGGCCGGAATTATTGCAGGAGGCCTTGGCCAAACTGAGGCACCAGGATATAGAGGCCTTGTTTTTGCCCGCTGATCCGGTACTGGCCAGGGCCAACAACTTGAAGGCGATATTAACAGCCGCTCAGAAAGCCCGGGTGCCGGTGATGGTACCGTCTGGAGATTTAGTGTCTCTGGGGGCCCTCATGGCCTATCACGGCGATTTTGTCGAGATCGGCCGCCAATCGGGGCGGCAGGCGGCCAGACTCCTGGCCGGAGCATCTCCCGGCTCCGTGCCCCCCGAGGCCCCGAAAGTGAAAAGGTTGACCTTAAACCTGAAAGCGGCCCGGGAAATTGACCTACCCCTATCACGGCAGCTCCTCAGCCGGGCTCATAAGCTTTATTGATCCAGGGAACTTATTGATTAACCAAGTTAACTAAAACTTCTTGGCATTTTGGTTCAACCGTCCTGGTTAGGGCGGGGCCGGGCCGGGGAACCGGGGGACATTCTCCCAGGGCGTCGGCCAAGGCGCCGGGCTGGGGGCCATGAAAATTCCCGTGCTGAAAAGCTTTAAATTCCGGATCATGCTCCTGGGAATAGTCGCCTGGTTAATTCCCCTGGCGGCCACCTTTCTAGCTATCGGGCTGTTTTGCAGCAATCTCAAAAGAGAGTTTCACCGTTCCCTGGCGCATCTCGAGACCCAAGACGGCCGGCGGTTCCAGGAACAACAATACGCCAGCTTGTCCCGGCAGATCCGCCAGAAGGCCCTGGACGCGGCCCTGGAAGTAACCCAACACCTGCAGAGTCATCCCCACAAAACTTGGGAAGACCTGCGCCGGGACCAGGAATTCCGGTCCATCGCGGCCCAGCCCATAGGTGTCATCGGCCAGACTTTTCTCTTTGACCCCAAGGAAAGAAGGATTCTCATCCATGAGCACAGTCAGCTTGAGGGTCAGGAAGTGGGGAAGATCTTAGGTCTGCAAAATGACGACCTCCAGGCTCACCTGAGTGATTTCACCGGCAACAACCTGTATCAATTGGCCCTGGACCGGGAAGGTGCGGCTAAAAGCCGCTATGACGCTTACCTGGTGCCGGTCCCGGTTAAACCGCCCCAGGGACCGGATTTAATGGTGGCGGCCCTGCCCTATCCGGAAGAGATGGACCAGATTACCGCCCCGGCCCGCACCATCTTTAAGACCGCCCTAAATCTGAGCCAGTCTCTCCTGGACACCCAACTGGGGCAATTTCACCGGTATATTTTAATCTTCCTAGTAATATTAGGAGGGTTAGGGACTATCAGCAGCCTCACCTTAGTGCGCCATCTGACCCGGCAACTGGCCTCCCTGACCAAAGCCGCGGAGGCATACAATGCCGGGGACCTGGACTACCGCCTTCCCCAGACGGGCGCGGATGAGCTGGGGCGGCTGGCCCAGACCCTGGACCGGATGGCCGTCAATCTTAAAGAAAACACCGTTTCCAAAACCGAATGGGAAAATACCTTCAATGTCATCCCTGACCAGATCATGGTGCTGGACACCCGCCAGCGCATTCTCAGGCTCAACCGGGCCGCGGCCGCCTTTTTCGGCCTTACTGCCGAAGAAGCCATCGGCCGTCCCTGTTACGAACTGATGCATCAGACCTCAGTCCCCTCGCCGTCCTGCATCTTCCGGCGAGTTCTGGAACGGGGAGAGGAAAGTCAAATAGAATGCTGCATGGAAAACCATGACCGCACCTTTCTGGTGACTCTGACGCCGATCCGGGACCTGGAGGGAAAAATTATCGGCGGGGTTCACGTGGCCCGGGATATTACCACCCACAAACTGATGGAGAAGGAACTGGCCCAGACCTCGCACTTCTTAAATCAGTTGATCGACTCCGCGCCCCTGGCGGTGGGGGTGGTGAACCGGGAAGGGGTTTTTACCCATGTCAATCCCCAGGCCTTCAAAGAATATGGTTACTCCTCGGAAGAAATCTTGAACACCCATTATGCCCGCCTGTATGCCAGCGAAGGGGAACGCCGGCAAATACTGGAGGAGCTCAGAGAACGGGGGGAGGTATTGCACCGCCAGGTGCATCTCCGGCATAAAGATGGACATCTGGTGCCCTCCCGCCTCTCCATCCGCAAGCTCTGGGGGGACAATGGCGAGCTTTTGGGGTCGGTGACTTTAGGCAGCAACATCAGCGAAGAAATCAGCCTGCAACAACAATTGGAAAAGGCTCAGAAACAGGAGGCCATCGCCACTCTGGCCGGGGGACTGGCCCATAATTTCAACAACCTGTTAACGGTCATTTTAGGCCTTACCAGTCTGATGCTAGGCAAAACTACTCCTGAGGACCCTCTCTACACCGATCTAAAGAATGTGGAGAATCAAGCCCTGGCCGGCCAAGAGATCACCAAAAAGCTCCTCACCTTTTGCCGACCGGCTATTAATGAAATACACCCCCTGGACCTGAACCAGTTGGTCCAGGTTACGGCCGATATGTTCGCCCAAACCCGGAAGGAGCTTAACGTCACCCTGGATTTGGCCCCGGACCTGCCCGCGGTGGAGGGGGACCGGGGTCAGATGCAGCAAGTGCTGATGAACCTCCTGATCAATGCCTGGCAGGCTATGCCGGCCGGGGGGGAGGTCCGGATCCGGACCTGGACCTGGGACCTGACGGATTGGCAGGACCCCGCCTGGGAAGTGCACCCCGGTCCCTATGTCTGTCTGTCCGTCAGGGATACCGGGGAAGGCATGGATGCCGAAACCCTGAGCCGCTTATTCGAGCCTTTTTTCACCACCAAGACCTCAGGGCAGGGGAGCGGCCTGGGGTTGGCTTCGGCCCAGCGCATCATCAAGAACCACCGGGGCGCCATCCAGGTAAGCAGCCAGAAGGGCCAGGGGTCAACTTTCACCCTCTTCCTGCCCGCCAGCCCCTCTCCTCCCCAAAGCTGCTCTCCCCGGAAAGACAATCTGGTGGCGGGGCAGGGCACTGTCCTAGTGGTGGATGATGAACCGCTGCTCCGGAACGTGGCCGCCAGGTTGCTGGAATGTTTAGGCTATCGGGTGTTAACGGCCCCCGGCGGGGAAAGCGCGGTGCAAATCTTCCAGGAGAATAACGGGGGTATCGACCTGGTACTCCTGGACCTGATCATGCCCGGCATCAACGGCCTCCAGACCTGGGAGCAACTCCGGGCCTTTAACCCCGAGGTGCGAGTCCTTTTTTGCAGCGGCTGTGGAGAGGAAGAGAAGCTGCCGCCGGGGGTGGATTTCCTCTCCAAACCCTATTCCCTGCAAATCCTGTCCGAGAAAGTGGCCGCGGCCCTAAGCCGCGGCTCCGGCAAAGAAAATCCCCCCGGAGAATAGGCCGGGCTGGCCTCCCCCCTTCTTTCTCCTTAAAGTTTAGCGGCGAGAATTCCTTGGCACTGCCTTAAATCAATGATATTATGAAATAATTTTAAAAGGAGTAACGGGCGCCCCGGGGCGGCCAGGGGAGCAAGTGAATAACCGGGCCTATCTGGACGATTTTTTACAGTATCTCAGGGTGGAGCGCCAGGTGTCGCCCCATACCCTCCGGAATTACGCCCGGGATATCACCAATTTTCTGGAATTCTGGGAGAAAGACCAGCCGGAGCAATCCTTGGACGCGGTTACCTATCGCCATTTGCGTCCCTTCCTGGCCCAATGCCTGAAAGGGCGGCGCAAGACCACGGTGGCCCGGCAGCTTTCGGCCCTGCGCACCTTTTTTAAATACCTGCAACGCCAGGGGGTCCTGGAGCAGAATCCCGCCCGCCTGGCCCCCTCGCCCAAGCTGGAGCAGGGCCTGCCCCATTTCCTGTCCGTGGACGAAGTGTTCCATCTCCTGGGGGTGCAGGGCGGGGGGAGTGATTTTCAGAACTTGCGGGACCGGGCTATCCTGGAGCTGTTTTATGCCGGGGGCTTGCGCCTGGCGGAACTGGCCGGACTCAATCTGGACCACCTGAACCTGAAAGAAGGGGTGGTCCGGGTCTTCGGCAAGGGGGCCAAGGAGCGCCTGGCCTTTTTAGGGGGGCCGGCCCGGCAGGCCCTGGGTGCGTATCTGGCCGCCCGGGGACAATTTTTGCACCAGAAGAAAACTCCACCGGAGGCCGCGCTGTTCCTGAATAAACGGGGGGGGCGCCTCAGCACCCGGGGGGTGGCCCGGATTGTGGACAAGTGGACCCGGCAGGCGGGCCTGTCCAGGGCCCTGACGCCCCACGGCCTGCGCCACAGCTTCGCCACCCATCTGTTGGAAGGCAAGGCGGACCTGCGCACGGTCCAGGAATTGCTAGGCCATGCCAGCATCTCCAGCACCCAGAGGTATCTGCACCTCAACCTGGACTTTCTCATGGAGGAGTATGATCGCACCCACCCCCGGGGAAAATAGGGGCGAAAAGGGGAAAAGGCGAAAAGGATAAAGATAGTTAAGATAGTAGAAGCTATTTCAAAACCCCTTTAAAACTGTCATTCTGAGCGAAGCGAAGAATCTCGTATTTTTGGATACTTGAGACCTTCGCTCCGCTCAGGGTGACAGTAAATACCGGTTTTGGAATAGCTTTTAGCGATTTTTCCATTCCCTTTGCTAAAGGCTAATGATAGGCAACTATTTAAGAAGAGAGGTAAGGGGTAACCTGGAAAGGAATGGTCCTGAAGGATGTTTCTCTCCTCTTTTCGCCTTTTGACCTTTTCGCCTTTTCGCCCTTAAGATGGAAATTGATTATGCGTTATGATTCTAAAGACTGGCGGGGAACCACGATTCTCATGGTGCGCCAGGGCCCTCAGGTGGCCGTGGCCGGAGACGGGCAGGTCACTTTAGGGGAAATGGTGATGAAGCACCGGGCCAAAAAGGTGCGGAAACTTTATCACGGCAAGATTATCGTGGGTTTCGCCGGGGCCACCGCGGACGCCCTCACCCTGTTTGAGCGCCTGGAAGGGAAACTGGAGCAGCACCAGGGCAATCTCACCCGGGCGGTGGTGGAGTTGGCCAAGGACTGGCGCACGGACAAGATTCTGCGCCGCCTGGAGGCCCTCCTCCTGGCGGTGGACGCGGGGGGGAGCTTTCTCATCTCCGGCACCGGGGACGTCATCGAACCGGACGAAGAGGTGATGGCCATCGGCTCCGGCGCGCCTTACGCCCTGGCTGCGGCCCGGGCCTTGATGGCCCACACCAAACTCAAGCCGGCCCAGATTTGCCGGGAGGCCATGAGCATCGCCGCGTCCTTGTGCGTTTATACCAATAGCGAGATTGTCATCGAGGAATTGTAGGTTAGCCATGTAGGGCGGGCACAGCCCGCCGATTGGTTAAGGAGTAAATAATAGAGGTGGGCAGTGCCCACCCGACATTTCTAGAAACTATTTCAAAACCGTTTTTTTCTGTCACCCTGAGCGAAGCGAAGGGTCTCAAGTATTTAAAAAAACGAGATTCTTCGCTTCACTCAGAATGACAATTTTGTAGGATGTGGGTTTTTGAAATAGCTTATAGGCAAACCAAAACCCCAAAGACCATGTCTACGAACCTTACAACAAAAGACGACTTGGATGGCTTTACCCGGGTGCTGCACGTCGGCCTGACGCTGTTTGGCGTACTGGCCTGGCTTACCGGGGAATGGGCCGCTGATTATAAAAAATTGCGGCATCTGGGGTTTGATATTCACAGTTGGCTAGGGATATCTCTTAGCCTTTTTTTGCTCCTCAGGATAATCTATGGACTTATCGGTCCGCCCGAGGTGAGATTTTCCCAATGGCTGCCGTATAATAAGGAGAGACTCGCCCTGGTTTGGGAAGACCTGGGGACCCTGTTAAGATTGCAGCTACCCCAGCGTCCGGCCCACCAGGGGCTGAAAGCCTTAATCCAGGGTTTCGGTCTGGCGGTATTCTCCTGGTCGGCCCTCACCGGCGGCCTGATGTTCTTCTACCTGGAACCCGGGCGCAGGGCCGGCGGGGTGTTGCATCTCGTCAAAGAAGTGCATGAGATCGGCCATTGGCTGATCCCCGTGTTCCTGGGTCTGCATCTCAGCGGGGTCCTGTTGGACGCCTGGTTCGGCCAAGGCAAATGGCGCCAGATGTTTTTTCTGGCAGAATGATCTAAAAGCAGGCACGGCCCGCCGATTTCTCGGATAGATAAGATGGTGGGCGGTGCCCACCCTACATCTGACTCCCAACCCGTTTATGGGGGCCGGGAAAATCGGGGCCTTTGGCCCTGGTTTCCCCGGCGACATCAAACCCTATAAGGAATTGGGGGTGGGGGTTTGGGGGAGGGGGTAAGGGCCTGCGGCCCTTAGCCCCCTCCCCAAAAACATACACTCAAAGGAATATTAAGCATGGCCTGGTTCAAGCGACTCCCCAACTCGAAGGATCATCTGACCCCTCGAGAGATTGTCGGGGAACTGGATAAATATATCGTCGGCCAGGAGAACGCCAAGCGCTCCGTGGCCATCGCCTTGCGCAACCGTTGGCGGCGCCAGCAGATTCCCGAAGAGCTTCGGGACGAAATCGCGCCCAAAAACATCATCATGATCGGCCCCACCGGGGTGGGTAAGACGGAGATCGCCCGGCGTCTGGCCAAGCTGGCCCAATCCCCTTTCTTAAAAATCGAAGCCACCAAGTTCACCGAAGTGGGCTACGTGGGCCGGGATGTGGAATCCATGGTCCGGGACCTGATGGAACTGGCTGTGTCCATGGTGAAGTCCGAAGAGCGGGAAAAGGTGAAGGCCAAGGCCCAGGAGGCGGTGGAGGAGCGTCTGCTGGAACTGCTGCTCCCCGCCTCTCCCCAGAGAGGTATGGAAGCCAGCGGTCAAGAGGCCTTGCCTGATCTGACAACGGACCGCACCCCCGAAAGTCCTAAACCCGAGCGGGACCGCACCCGGGAGAAATTGCGGACCATGCTCCGGGAAGGCCACCTGGATGATCGCTTTGTGGAACTGGAATTGAGCCAGCGGGTTACCCCGGTAGTGGAGATTTTTTCCAGCACCGGCATGGAAGAGCTGGAGTTCAACTTCAAAGAGATGCTCAGCAATATCTTCCCCAGCCGCACCAAGACCCGGCGGGTGAAGGTCTCCGAAGCCCGGGACCTCCTCTTTCAGGAAGAGTCCCAACGCTTGATAGACATGGACCGGGTCCTGGAAGAGGCCCGGCGCAAAGTGGAGCAAAACGGCATCATCTTCTTGGATGAAATCGATAAGATCGTGGGCCGGGATCACTCCCGGGGGCCGGACGTCTCCCGGGAAGGGGTGCAGCGGGACCTGCTCCCCATCGTGGAAGGCACCACGGTAACCACTAAATACGGCATGGTGCGCACCGACCACATCCTGTTCATCGCCTCCGGGGCCTTTCATACCGCCAAGCCCTCGGACCTGATTCCGGAAATGCAGGGGCGCTTTCCCATCCGGGTGGAACTCCAATCCCTGGGACCTAAGGAATTCGAACGCATCCTCACCGAACCGGAAAACGCCCTGATCAAACAATACCAGGCCCTCATGACCCCGGAGGGCATAAATTTGGCATTCACCCCAGAGGCTATCCGGGAACTGGCCGCGCTGGCCACCCGGGTGAACGAACGCACCGAAAACATCGGCGCCCGGCGACTGCACACGGTGATGGAAAAACTCCTGGAAGAGATCTCCTTCACCGCCCCGGACCTGGGAGAACAACAGATCACCATCACCGCGGACTACGTCCGGGAACGCCTGGCCGACCTCATCGAAGACGAGGACCTGAGCCGGTATATTTTGTAAGTTCAAAGTTCAAGGTTCAAAGTTGAAAATTGGAAACTGGAAACTGATACCTCGAACCTTGAACTTTGAACCTTGAACTTTAAAGCTATGACCAAAGAATGGATTGCTAAGGCCGAAGTTCTGCTTGAGGCCCTGCCGTACATGCGGCGGTTTCAGGGGCAGACGCTGGTGGTCAAGTATGGGGGCGCGGCCCAGCAGGACCAGGCCTTAAAGCAGGGCTTCGCCCAGGACCTCACTCTCTTACAGCACCTGGGGATTCACGTGGTGGTGATCCACGGCGGCGGCCCCCAGATCGGCCAGTACCTGAAAGAGTTGAACATCCCCACCCGCTTCGTGGAGGGGCTACGGGTCACGGACGGGCCCACCATGGACGTGGTGGAAATGGTCCTGGCCGGGAAGATCAACAAGGAAATCGTCAACCTCATCAACACTGCGGGGGGCCGGGCGGTGGGCCTCTCCGGCAAGGACGGCAATCTCCTCAAGGCCCAGAAAATGGAATTCTACCGTCCCCGGGAGGACGAGCCGCCGGAGATCATCGACATCGGCCTGGTGGGGGAAGTGACCGCGGTCAACGTGGAACTGATCCGCGCCCTGCAGGCCCAACAGTTTATCCCGGTGATCGCGCCGGTGGGAGTGGGAGACCAGGGAGAGACCTACAACATTAACGCCGACACGGTGGCCGGCGCGGTGGCCGGGGCCTTGAATGCCGCCAAACTCATTCTCCTCACCGACGTGGCCGGGGTCCTGGACCGGGAAGGCAGGCTGGTCTCCAGCCTCACCCGCTTGCAGGCGGTGACCATGATGGAGGAGGGGGCCGTCTCCGGGGGCATGATTCCCAAGCTCAAGTGCTGTCTGGAAGCCCTGGAGGAGGGGGTCGCCAAGGCCCATATCCTGGACGGGCGGCTGCCCCACGCGGTGCTCTTGGAGATCTTCACGGACCACGGCATCGGGACGGAGATTGTGGGATAAGATTAAGGTTCAAAGTTCAAAGTTCAAAGTTCAAGGTTTAGGGTTTAGAGTTTAGGGTTTAGGGTTTAATAGGTCTTTCAACTTTGAACCTTGAACTTTCAACTTTGAACCGAAACGAACTGAAACGGAGGAGGCGTGCCTAACCAAAATTGGATGGACCGGGCCGATAAGGTGGTCATGCAGACCTACGGCCGGCAGCCCTTGGTGTTGGTTAAGGGGGAGGGTTGCCGGGTTTGGGATGAGGGGGGGAAGGAATATCTGGATCTGGTGGCCGGGTTGGCGGTCTGCAACCTGGGGCATGCCCATCCGGAGATTGCCCGGGCGGCCTCGGAGCAACTCCGGCAATTGGTGCACGTCTCCAACCTGTATTACACCACCCCCATGATAAAATTGGCGGAGGAACTGGTGCGCTTGAGTTTTGCGGACCGGGTCTTCTTCGCCAATTCCGGGGCCGAGGCCGTGGAAGGGGCCATCAAGCTCTGCCGCCGCTATGCGGAGGAGCGTTTCGGGCCGGAGCGCCACCGCATCATCTGCATGCACAACTCCTTTCATGGCCGCACCTTGGGGGCCTTGTCCGCCACCGGGCAGGAAAAGTTCTGGCAGGGTTTTGCCCCCCTGCTCCCCGGGTTCATCTTTGTGCCTTTTAATGATCTCCCGGCCCTGGAGGCCGCGGTGGACGACCGGGTCTGCGCCGTGCTCCTGGAACCCATTCAAGGGGAGGGGGGCGTGCAGTTGCCCCAGGCGGATTATCTGGCCGGGGTGCGCCGGCTCTGTGACGACCGGGGGCTGTTGCTGGTCCTGGACGAGGTGCAGACCGGCCTGGGACGCACCGGCCAGCTCTTTGCCCATGAACACTCCGGCATCCGCCCGGACGTCATGACCGTGGCCAAGGCCCTGGCTAACGGTCTCCCCATGTCGGCCCTCCTGGCCACCCAGGAAGTGGCCCGGGCCTTTGTCCCCGGCACCCATGCCAGCACCTTCGGGGGCGGGCCGGTGATTGCCGCGGCGGCCGTGGCCGCCCTGGGCCGCCTCAGCCGACCGGACTTTTTAGCCGCAGTCAGGGAAAAGGGCGAATATCTGGAAAATAAACTGAAGGATTTTAAGGCTCGCTTCCCAGTTATTCAGGAGGTGCGGGGCCTGGGGCTGATGTGGGGCCTGGAACTGGCCCAGGAAGGCGCGCCCCTGGTGGCCGCCTGTCGAGAGCAGGGCCTGTTGGTCAATTGCACTCAGAACACCATCATCCGGCTATTGCCCCCTTTAATCATAGAGCAGCCGGAAATCGACCAAGCTCTGGCAATACTGGCCGCGGCCTTTAAAGAGACCTTTCCATGAAACGGGACCTGTTGACCATCCTGGACCTGACCGGCGGGGAAATCGAGGCCCTGATAGCCCGGGCCCGGGAACTGAAGGCCCTCCATAAACAGGGCCAGAATCCCGCGCCCTTGCGGAGCAAGACCCTGGCCATGATCTTTGACAAGCCCTCCACCCGCACCCGGGTCTCTTTCGAGGCCGGGATGGCCCAACTGGGGGGGGCTACCATCTATCTGGAGCGGGGCCAGACCCAACTGGCCCGGAACGAACCCATTGCCGATACCGCCCGGGTGCTCTCCGGTTACGTGGACGGGGTGGTGATCCGCACCTTTGCCCAGGAATCTTTGGAAGAGCTGGCCCGCCACGCCACTATCCCCATCATCAACGGCCTCACCGACACCCATCATCCCTGCCAGGTGTTGAGCGACCTGATGACCATGGAGGAACGCTTAGGCTCCGTGTCCGGCCTCAAGGTGGCCTGGATAGGAGACGGCAACAATATGGCCAATTCCTGGATTACCGCGGCCCTGCGCCTGGATTTTGACCTGTACCTGGCCTGCCCGCCGGGGTATGCGCCGGACCCGGCCCTGCTCAGCCAGGCCCAGGCAGAGAAGCGCCCCGTCTATCTGGGGCAGGACCCCCAGTGGGCCGTGGCGGGCGCCCGGGTGATCAACACCGACGTCTGGGCTTCCATGGGCCAGGAGGATGAGGCCAAAGAACGGCAGGCGGCCTTCAGACCATATCAGGTTAACGCCGCTCTCCTTAAAGCCGCCGCGGCCGACGCCATCGTGCTCCATTGCCTCCCGGCCCATCGGGGAGAGGAGATAACCGATCAGGTGCTAGAAGGCCCCCAATCCGCGGTCTGGGACCAGGCGGAGAACCGGCTGCATTTCCAGAAGGCGTTGTTGGAATGGCTACTTGGGGGAGGGGGCTAAGGGTGATTTTTGGGGGAGGGGGCAGTCAGGGGCCAGGAAGAAAATAATCCCTGGTGGCACAGGCTTTCCAGCCTGTGCGTAGGGTGGGCGTCTCGCCCGCCGTGTCGGGTGCGTTCTTCGCACCAATAATAACTTTGGTGGTGCGTAAGACCCACCCGACAACTAAATGCGTGAGAGAGAAACATGCTGGGGAAAAAGATTCTGGCCGGGGTCTTCGCGGCGCTGATCCTGGTAAAGATTACCTTTGTCTTTACCCAACCCGGCACCTGGCTGACTTTCACCCGGGCGCTCCTGGATAACTACTCCGTCGTCACCGGCATCTATCTGGCGCTGCTGGTCCTAACCGGCTATTTTGTCTTCACCAGCCTCGATCTCATCGATGTGGCAGTGGTAATGTTTTTTACCGCCGCCTTGATGGGCCTGAGTCTCATCCCTTACCTGGCGTCCATGCCCCAATTACCGGAAGAAATTATCAACCTGGGCTTTGCCCAGGCCTGGCCGGCATCGATAATCTGGGCCGCCTTGGCGGTGGCGGTGCTGTATCGGGTCTTTATCAGCAGGGAAAAAGCTGAAAAGTAAGGGGAGATGGCCCGACTTTATTAGGTGCGCAGTGCGCACCCTACATGATTTATGGGTATGGTGGCACAGGCTTTCCAGCCTGTGCTTAAGCGTAGGGCGGGCACTGCCCGGTATCAAATCCAACGAGGAAAATGGTGGGCAATGCCCACCTTAAATAACTCTTCATCAGGGTAGGACTAAATGGCAACCATCAAAAAAATCGTCCTGGCCTACTCCGGCGGCCTGGACACCTCGGTAATCCTCAAGTGGCTCAAGGAGACCTATAAGTGCCGGGTGGTGGCCTTTTGCGCCGATTTGGGCCAGGGGGACGACCTGGACGCGGTGGCCGACAAGGCCATGGCAACCGGCGCGGATGAGGTCTATGTGGAGGACCTGCGGGAGGAATTCGTCCGGGACTTTGTCTTCCCCATGTTCCGGGCCAATGCCCTCTATGAAGGGGCCTATCTCCTGGGCACCTCCATCGCCCGGCCTCTCATCGCCAAGGGCCAGGTGGAGGTAGCCCGGCAGACCGGCGCCGACGCGGTGAGCCACGGGGCCACCGGCAAGGGCAACGACCAGGTGCGCTTTGAGCTTACCTACCAGGCCCTGGCCCCGGACCTCACCATCATCGCGCCCTGGCGGGAATGGGAGATGCAGGGACGGGAGGATTTGGTGGCCTTTGCCCGGGTCCACGGCATTCCGGTGCCCGTCACCGTGGAGAAGCCCTATTCCATTGACCAGAACCTCCTCCATACCAGCTATGAGGGGGGCATCCTGGAAGACCCCTGGGCCGAGCCGCCGGCGGACATGTTTCTCCTGACCCGCTCCCCGGAGACGGCCCTGAATATGCACCGCTACGTGGAAATTGACTTCGAGGCCGGAGACCCGGTGACCCTGGACGGGGAGCGCCTCAGCCCGGCCCGGCTTCTAGCCCGCCTAAACGAATTAGGGGGCGAACACGGCATCGGCCGGGTGGATTTAGTGGAAAACCGTTACGTGGGCCTGAAATCCCGGGGGGTATATGAGACTCCGGGAGGCACTATCTTGCGGGCTGCCCATCAGGCGGTGGAATCCCTGACCCTGGACCGGGAAGTGCTGCATCTCCGTGACAGCCTCATCCCCCGGTATGCGGAACTCGTCTATTACGGCTACTGGTTCGCGCCGGAACGCCACGCCCTGCAAGCCCTCATTGACGAAGCCCAGAAGCCGGTAACCGGCACCGCCCGCCTGAAACTCTACAAGGGCAATGTCACGGTAGTAGGCCGGAAAAGCCCTAAGTCCCTGTACCGCCCGGACCTGGCCACCTTTGAGGCCGGCGGCACCTATCGCCAGGCGGACGCCACCGGCTTTATCCGCTTAAACGCCCTGCGCCTGAAAATCCGGGCCCAGTTGGAAGGGAAGTAGGAGGTTGTGGGAGGAAGATTTTGGGGAGAGGGCCAGGGACCTGAGGTCCCTGCCCTCCCCCCAAACCCCCCTCCCAACCCGCTTAAGGGGTTTGGCTGGGCCGGGGCCGTTGGCCCCGGCCCAACCAAACTTTTAAAACCCCCTAAGGGATTGGGGGAGGGGGTGCGGGGGAG
>JBFLZI010000067.1:0-14031 GCA_040756315.1 Thermodesulfobacteriota bacterium
CCCCCACACCCCCCTCCCCAACCCGCAGATAGGGTTTGGTTGGGCCGGGACCGTTGGCCCCGACCCAAGCAGACTTTTAAAATTATCCAGGGGTTTCGGAGGAGGAGGTAAGTGGGTTCCCCCTGGATGGGAGCCGGTGCTACCGGCCCCCCAGACCTATTTTCCCATATCCTCCTGAAATCATAACATAAACCTAGTAGATATTTTGATAAATAACCTGCATTGACGCTGTCCCTTGAAAGTGATAAGGTGAAATACTTTTGAATTAGGAAGACCATGGTAGCATCAGGTATAACCCCGGAGGCGCCGGCAAAGATTCAGGTGCGAGGACTCGTTAAGACCTTCAGCACCAATGGTAATCAAGTAGAGGTGTTGAAGGGGGTAGATTTGGACATCATGGCCGGGGAGGCTTTGGCTGTGGTGGGAGCCTCCGGGGTGGGCAAATCCACCCTGCTCCACATTCTGGGAACCCTGGAGCGCCCTACGGCCGGGCAACTCCTTTGGGACGGGGAAGAGGTCTTTTCCCTGGACGACCGGCGCCTGGCGGCCTTTCGGAACCGCAAGATCGGCTTTGTCTTTCAATTCCACTATTTGCTGCCGGAGTTCAATGCCCTGGAGAACGTCATGATGCCGGGGCTCATCGGGCGGCTGTCGGCCGCGGCGGCGCAAGAACGGGCGGAAGCCCTGCTGGTGCGGGTGGGCCTGAAAGAACGGTTGCATCATCCGGTTTCCACCCTCTCCGGGGGCGAGCAGCAGCGGGTAGCCGTGGCCCGGGCCTTGATGCTGGAGCCGGAGGTCTTGTTGGCGGATGAACCCACCGGCAATCTGGACCCCAAAAGTGGAGCCCAGGTGCAGGAACTGTTGTTGGGCTTAAGCCAGGACCGAGGACTCACCGCGGTGATCGTTACCCACAATCGGGAGTTGGCCCGGGCCCTGGATCGACAGATAACCCTGACCGACGGCAAAGCCATGATTCTACAGGGAGACTAACTTGTTGGCGCGCTTGCTTTTTTCTCTCCTGCTGGTCCTGATAACCTGGGCCGGGCCGGCATTGGCTCAGGAACCCGAGCTGGTCCTTAAAAAAGTGGTGATCCTGCCCTTCTCCGTGCTCAGTAAGACGCCCATGGAGTTTCTGGGTCCGAAAATACTCCAGGAATTTCAAGAGCGTTTTCAGGCCGAAGGCCTGACCTTGTTGCCCCAGGAAGAGGTCAACCGGGAGGTGGCGGCCCTCAAAGAACCCTTAAACGAGACCCTGGCCAAGGAAATTGGACGGAAGCTGGGGGCCGATGTGGTCATTTTAGGGCAATTGATCATCGTTGGGGACGCTCTGGCCCTGGAGGCCCAAATCCTGGACCTTACCGGCAAGCTGCCTCCCACTCCCATGAAGGTGGAGGGCACGGGACTTAAGTCCTTGGCCGGCCTCAATAACCGGTTGGCCCAGGAGGTGGCCCTGAAGATCATCGGTAAAGAACGGATAGCCACCATAGAGGTGAAGGGCAACCGCCGCATCGAACAAGACGCCATCATGGGGGCCATGCAGACCCGGGAAGGAGAATTTCTTTCCCCGGCCCGCCTGCGCCAAGACCTGAAAAACATCTATAAGATGGGCTATTTCACCAATGTTAAACTGGAAGTGAGCGATTCCCCCAAGGGGAAAATCCTCATCGTGGTGGTAGAAGAGAAGCCGGCAATCCGGGAGATCTATATCCGGGGTAATCGCAAGATTAAAGAGAAGGACATCAAGGAGGTCATGGACCTGAAACCCTTCACCGTGGCCTCGGAAGCGGCCATCCGGGAAAATATCAATAAAATCATTAATCTCTATCGGGAAAAAGGCTATTACGAGGCCCAGGTCAATTATAACATCCAACCCATTACCAATACGGAAGTCAACCTGGTGTTGGATGTGAATGAAGGCGGCAAGCTGTCCATCAAGGATATCGAATTTACCGGCAACCATGCCTTCTCGTCCAAAGAGCTGCGCAAGGTGATGGAGACCAAAGAGTGGGGTATTTTAACCTGGTTCACCGGTTCGGGCCGGCTGATCAAGGACACCTTGGAGAGGGACCTGGAAAGGATTGCCGCCTACTATTTCAATCATGGGTATATCAAGGCCCGGGTGGGCGATCCCCGCATTGATATCAAAGAAAGCCGGATTTACATCACCATCCCCATCGAGGAAGGCCCGGAATATCGGATGGGCAAGGTTGATTTCCAGGGAGACCTGCTGGAAGACAAAGAAAAGCTGCGGGAGCGCTTGGGAATCGTCAAAGAGGAGGTTTACAGCCGGGAGGTTTTGCAAAAAGACCTGACGGAACTGGCCGACTTCTATGCGGACTATGGTTTCGCCAACGCGGACATCACGCCCCTGATCAAAGAGAACGATGAGACCCGCACCGTGGATGTGACCTTTGACATCCATAAGGGCAAGAAGGTCTATTTTGAACGCATTGAGATCGCCGGCAACGTCAAGACCCGGGACAAGGTGGTCCGGCGGGAACTCCGGGTATATGAGCAAGAGCTCTTCTCGGCCTCCAAGCTTAAGGAAAGCACCAAGAATCTCCGGCGCCTGGAATACTTCGAGGACGTGAACTTCAGCACCAGCCCGGGTAGCGCCCCGGACCGGATGAACTTGAAAATCACGGTAAAGGAAAGGCCCACCGGGTCCTTCGGCGTCGGCGCCGGCTACAGTACCCAAGACCGGATAGTGGGCATGGTGGAGGTCAAACAGACCAACCTCTTCGGCCGAGGTCAGCAACTTGGCGTACAAGCGATCATCGGGGCCATCTCCAACCGTTTCCGGCTCAGTTTCACGGAGCCTTATTTCCTGGACCGACCTCTGGCGTTGGGATTCGATGCCTTCAGTTGGGAGCGGGAATACGACGAATATAACCGCCAGAGTTTTGGTGGGAGCTTACGGGCGGCCCACCCCCTGCGCTGGCAATATACCCGACTCTATGGCCTGTACCGCTTTGAAAACGTCAAATTGACCGATCTGGGTCCCCGTCCCGCGGCGGCAATTGCCGAAGCCGCCAAGATCCGCAACACCAGCGCCGCCGGAATAACCGTGAGGCGGGATTCCCGGGACGCCATCTTCACTCCCACCCGAGGTTCGGATAACGCCGTTAATTTGGAGTTGGCCGGGTTGGGAGGCGATACCGCTTTCCTCCGTTATATCGCGGAATCGGGCTGGTACTATCCCCTCATTTGGAGCACCGTGGGGGTCATCCATGGCCGGATAGGCTATATGCAACGCCTCCCCTGGGGCGCCCTGCCGGCTTATGAGAAGTTTTATTTAGGCGGCATCGACACCATTCGGGGGTTCAAATTTGCGGAGATCAGTCCCCGGGACCCCCTTACCAATGAACGCATCGGTGGTGAGAAGTTCGTCCAATTTAACCTGGAATACCGCTTCCCCATCCCGTTAATCCGCAGATTCGGCTTTATGGGGGCGGTCTTTTTCGACGCCGGCAATGTTTACGCGAACAACGTGAATTATTTCAGCAGTATGCGTACCAGTGTGGGCACCGGTTTCCGCTGGTTTTCGCCTTTGGGCCCGTTACGAGTGGAATGGGGTTACAACCTGCGGCCTAAGCCCTGGGAGAAACACAGTGCCTGGGAATTCACCGTGGGCAGCTCCTTTTAAGCGGCTGGCTTAAAGGAAACCTTTCTCAAGCGAGGCAGACAAGCGCTTCCGGAAGTGATTCTTTGTTAATTTCAGGAGGATCTAAATGACTAAGCTGGGCAGAATCTTATGGTTAACCGTGATCTTAGCCCTGACCCCGGTGTGGGTAGGGGCGGCCGAATTGAAGATCGGCGTGGTGGACACCGTGGCAATCACCTCGGCGGACGTGAAAAGGATTGATGAGAAGATGAAACGCAAGGCGGAGGAGATGGGCCGTCCCTTGGCCCAACGGCGTCAGGATATCGGCCGCCAGTGGCAGGAGTTTGAAAAACAAGCCCCCTTAATGAAGGAAGATGCCCGGAAGCGCCGGGAAGAGGAATTCCAGAAAAAGCAAGGGGAACTCCAACAGCAAGCCATGCAAGCGGACCAGACTCTGGCCCGACTCTATGAACAGGAAATGGCCCCGGTGCGGAAGAAGCTGGAAGAAGCCGTAGCCGCGGTGGCCCGGGATGAAAAAATTGACCTGATTCTGCCCAAGGCGACCATCATTCTCTGTAATAAATCCATCGACATTACCGAGAAAGTACGCAGTCGCTACCGTTAACCCCCGATATGGAACGCACCCTTGGCGAGCTGGCGACCCTTTTGGGGGGCGAGCTAAAGGGTCCGGCTGACCTGGTGATCCGGGGTATTGCCCCCATTGATCAGGCTACTCCCCAGGATATCACCTTTATTACCCAAAAGCGCTATGCCCGCTTCGCGGCCGGTAGCCAGGCGGCAGCCTTTATTGTCTCTCCGGAGTGGGCCAGTCTGCCCCGACCTCTAATTATCGTGCCCCAGCCGCAATGGGCCTATGCCCAGGTGGCCACCCTCTTTGCCCCGCCCCGGCGCCGCTGGCCCGGCATCAGTGATCAGGCCTATCTGGGGCGGGACGTGCAATTGGGGGCGGAGGTCTCCATCGCCCCCTTTGTCTTTATCGGCGATCAGGCGCGGCTGGGAGACCGGGTGACCATCATGGCCGGTTGCGTCCTGGGCGCGGAAGTGGAAATCGGGGCCGACACCCTGATCTACCCCAACGTCACCATTCTGGACCGGTGCCGCCTGGGAGAAAGGGTGATCATCCACAGCGGCACGGTCATCGGCGCCGACGGTTTCGGCTTCGTCCCCACGGAGGCGGGCAATTACAAGATCCCCCAACTGGGAGTAGTGGTCATCGACGACGAAGTGGAAATCGGCGCCAACTGCACCATCGACCGGGGCGCTCTGGGGGAGACCCGGCTGGGACGGGGGGTGAAGCTGGACAACCTGGTGCACCTGGCCCACAACGTCACCGTGGGCGAACACTCCCTGTTAGTGGCCCAGGTGGGTGTCGCCGGCTCCACCAAGGTGGGTAAAAGGGTAGCCTTGGGGGGGCAGGTGGGGGTGGCCGGTCATATTGAACTGGGAGACGGAGTGCAGGTGGGGGCCAAGGCCGCGGTGAGCCACACGCTGCGCCCGGGGCAGGTGGCCCTGGGCATTCCGGCCCGGCCCCACCGGGAATTTTTGAAGATCAATGCCCATCTGTCCAAGCTTCCGGAGATCTACCAGCGCCTGAAAGAAGTGGAACAAGAGTTGCGGGAGCTAAAAGCCGGACTGACGAAGGAATCAGAAGCATGAACTTTTCCATACCCATGGGCGTCGATGAAATCAAGGGCATCCTGCCCCACCGCTACCCTTTTCTCATGGTGGATCGCATTATCAGCGTGGAATTGGGAAAGCGCATCGTCGGACTGAAAAACGTCACCGTCAACGAACCTTTCTTCCAGGGGCACTTCCCCCAACACCCCATTATGCCCGGCGTGTTGATTGTGGAAGCCCTGGCCCAGGTGGGGGGCATTCTGGCCTTGTTGTCCACTCCGGAACACCTGGGGAATCCCGCCATTTTTCTCATGGCCCTGGACAAGGTGCGCTTTCGCAAACCGGTGGTGCCCGGGGACCAACTGCGGCTGGAACTGGAAGTCTTACGGGGCGGCAAGAAATACTTCAAAATGCAGGGCAAGGCCTTTGTGGACCAGAAACTGGTCACCGAAGCGGAACTGATGGCCGCGGTGGGCCAGGGGGAGGAGTAAGGGTGGCCCAAATCCATCCCACCGCCATTGTGGACCCGGCCGCCGAGTTGGCCGCCGGGGTTACCGTGGGCCCCTACAGCCTCATCCAGGGGAAGGTGGTGGTGGGCCCCGATACTCAGATCGGCCCCCACGTGGTGATCAAGGAATTCACCCGGATCGGCGCCCGGTGCCGCATCTTTCAGTTCGCGGTTTTGGGGGAGATTCCCCAGGACTTGAAATTCGCCGGAGAAGTCTCCCAACTGATCATCGGCGATGACAACACCATCCGGGAGTTTGCCACCATGCACCGGGGCACCGCGGGGGGCGGCGGGGTCACCCGGGTGGGGCACGGCAACCTCTTTATGGCCTATACCCATGTGGCCCACGACTGTCAGATCGGCCACAGCGTTATCATGTCTAACGCCGCCACCCTGGGGGGACATATCACCGTGGAAGACCACGCCATCCTGGGAGGACTGGCGGCCATCCACCAGTTTTGCCGCATCGGCCGCCATGCCTTTGTGGGGGGGGCTTCCGCCGTAACCCGGGATGTGCCGCCTTACACCATGGCCTTCGGCAACCGGGCCAAGCTGGTGGGCCTGAACTTGGTGGGCTTGAAGCGCCACGGTTTCCCGGATGCCGTCATCCAGGGGTTAAAAGCGGCCTACGAATTGTTGTTTCTCTCCCATCTCAATCTCAAAGAGGCCATCGCCCAGGCCACCCAACAACTTCCCCGGATTCCCGAAATCCAGCATTTACTCCACTTCCTGGAGACTTCGGAGCGGGGTTTGCTCCCGGCGGATGTCAGAGAAAATCGGTCTAATCGCGGGTAAAGGTCAATTTCCCCGGATTTTTGCCCAGACGGCCCGGGGCCAGGGCTTGAAGGTGGTGGCCGTGGCCCATCGGGGGGAGACCGACCCGGCCCTGGCCGACCTGGTGGAGGAGATCCACTGGATCTACGTGGGGCAGTTGGGCAAGATCATCAAGATCTTTCAGAAGGCCGGGGTGCGCCAGGCGGTGATGGCCGGGGGTATCGACCGGGTCCGGTTATTTAAGAATTTCCGGCCGGACTGGAAAGCCCTCAACCTGATCCGCCGGGTGGGTCCGGGCCAGGATGACCGCCTGCTCCGGGCTGTGGCCGGGGAACTGGAGCAGGGGGGCATCACCATCGTGCCTTCCACCCTCTTTCTGGAGGAACTGCTGGCCCCGGTGGGGGCCCTTACCCGGAGGCGACCCAATTCGGAAGAATTAAAGGATATCCACCTGGGATTTGCGGTGGCCAAAGAGATGGGCCGCCTGGATATCGGCCAGTGCGTGGTGGTGCGGCGGCAGGTGGTGGTGGCCCTGGAGGCCGTGGAAGGCACCGATGAGACTATTCGCCGGGGCGGCCGCCTGGCCGGGGCCGGCTGTGTAGTGGTCAAGGTGAGTAAGCCCGGCCAGGACCTGCGTTTCGATGTGCCGGCGGTGGGCCAGGAGACCATCATGACCATGGGGGAAGTCCAGGCCAAGGTCCTGGCCCTGGAAGCAGGGAAGACCCTGATCTTCGACCGCCCCCAAATGATCAGTCTGGCCGATCAGGCCGGCGTCGCCGTCTGGGGTATGCAGCTCCCTTAGTAGATTTTTCCCGTCCTTCTTCCCCCTTCTTTACTTCACCAAGCGGGGCACCCCGGCAAAGACTCCCACTTCGCTGGCGGCAGGATTCATGTCCCGGTAATCCCGCTGATAAGGAATAGGATTGCTGGTCTTATCGGTGCTCACGGTATTCTGGCTCAAAGGCACCTCAAACTTGACATAGCAAGTGTTGCGGCAACTCCGGGAATCCGTGTAGGAGTAGTTCTGACAATTTTTGTCGCAATTCACTTCCGTTACATCCGCGCTGGCAAATCCCTGGACATAGACCACGGGGGATGAATAGCTTTGACAGGCATAAGCCGGGGTAGGCCAGGGCAGGAATCTGGCGGCCAGGGCCAACCAGGGATTTTGCGGCAGTCCGGCGGTCACCGGGGTGGTGGAATAGACCGCCACGGTCATCCGCCATCTGCCCGTTACCTTGGCCACGCCATCGGAACCGCCGAAACGGATCTTCAGGTTCTTAAAGTTGGTATAAAGAATACTGGGCCAGCGATATTCGCTGAGAGGATAAAGTTTCTGGCCCACCACCACCTGGGGGTATTGAAAGCCATTGGGGGGGCCCAGGTTATACTTTTGCAGTCTCGTATAATCAGATTTTTCCGATTCTTTGGGCATGGCAAAGGTGGCCCGGGAGGTGTCCAGGCTGGTGCCTCCCAAATCCTTCCAGGTGTACACCTGGGGGTCCGTGGCCTGAGCCGGCGCCGGAGTCAGCCAGGAGAGCCAACCGGGCACAGGCGCGGCGGCATAAGGTCCCCCTCCCCCCGGCCAGCTGGTGGGAACGGCAAAGGGCAGATTCAGGGCGCTGCTGCCCGCCAGACCCAGATAGGCCACCGCGGTGGCTTGGGAGTTCAAGCTGGTGGCCCCGAAGATCCCGGCAAAGAAGGTAGTTATCGGGGGATTGGTGCCCCCCTCCCCCCTTCTCACCGTTACCTGGACGGCGTTTACCTGCATGGGGTCGGCGGAGCAGCCCTGGCTGTCGAAGGTCCCGGTCTGCAAATTCCATTTGCCATAGACCACGTCCCCGGCGCCGAGGGTGATCTGCTCTCCCAGGGAGCGATTCTCCTGGACGCAGGCCTGGGCCGCGGCGAGGGCCTCATCGCAATAAACTCCGGCTACCTGAGGGTTGGCCGGGTCTTTGGCCTGCACCAGTTTTCTGGCTCCCGCCAAAGCCGCGGCATCGGCGATATTCTGTAGTTCGCCCTTGGCCAGGAAGAGTTGGCCCAGGTCGATGCCCAAGGCCAAAATTCCCAGCATGGCCACCATTCCCACCGCCAGGATGGGGGTTATCGCACCTTTCTCGCCAAACTTCTTAATAGGACATTTGCCTTTTCGCATTCCGGTAAACCTCCTTTACAAGTTATTTCATTAAACCCCTCCCCCGGCTTAAGACCCGGGGGGAGAGGACCATTCCGCGGACATGGTGTTCATGCTGTGTAAATTCATGATGGGATCGGCCACCCAGCCTCCACCCGGCAAGACGGCCTGGGCGTCGGGCAGCAACATCATTTTGTAGGGGATCTGGTTTAGGGCCACCGAAACCAGGTATCCCGTCCCATCCGGGGTCCAGGTGTAAGAGAACCGGCTGGAGTTCAAAACCAGCCTGGAGCCGTCAATGTCCTTATAATTAAACTTGTCCAGGTAATCCTGGACCACCTGCTGCACCTGGCTAGTAGTTTTTTCCGGCCGGCCGGTGCCGTCGGCATTGGCCCGCACCGCGGCCCGGGCCCCTTCCCGGGCGGCATTGGTGAGGATATGCTTGTTCCAATAGAGCATGCCCAGGTCCAGGCCCCCGCCGATGAGCAGCAAGAACAGGGGAAGCGTCAGGGCCAGTTCCAAGATGATGTTGCCGGCTTCGCCCTTAGTTCGGCTGGGTCTAATTAATCCCCCTGGCATAATTAACTCCTTCCGGGTGAAGTCAGTCTCGGGCCAACGGTTCGATGCGCCAGCATCTCCCCGGCTCATTTATCCTGCCGGCTGCGCTCCTGCCGCTTCGGCTCCGTCACCCCGTGCTCCTTCCGGAAATCCCCCGGCCAGATTTTCTGGGCGCGGCCTTTGACCGGGAGAGGTAAGCTCCCTGCTGGACCCAATTAAGGTTAACACACTGATATAACTAAATTAATTTATATATTGCCGGCAAAAAGAAAGGGCCCGGCAAACGTCGGGCCCTGGAGTGGCATGCCTCTGCACTTCAGCACTTCGGCAATCCCGCTACCGTGGCCCTAAGGCTTTAGGCCGGAGACTTTGCGTCCTACCCTTTCGGAGTAGTTTGCCTTTATCGGTGACCTTTTAGTCCTTCATCTTCTATATCGGCATTTTCTTTATGACCTTTAAAATTTTGTCCCTCCCCGGAAAAACCCGGGGAAAATTCAGGTGCAGGGAGGGGGCCAAGGGCAGGATTTGCCGTCAGCGGTCAGCTTTCAGCCATCGGCTTTAGCCTTTTCCTTTGCATGGCCGAGAGCTGACTGCTGATAGCTTCTGTCCCCGGCCCCCTCACCGGAGCCACTTTTAAAAAAGCCTCAGGGGGCAATCAAAGGGGTATTAAGGAATTAGCGATATTCCTCAAAAAGCCGGAGGGGAAATTCCTTCTTCAGGCGGGCGGTCAGGAGGTAGTGTAAGTCCCAGGCGTCATCCACGCTATGGGTTTCCAAAGCCAGGGTCGGCTGAGACCAGCGCCGGGGCAGATAAAGGAAGTTGGCTTCGAAGACCGCGGTCTCAAAGAGGTCCTGACCCTTGCGGATGGTGGAGATAACGTAACGGCGGCGGGTGGGAAGATTCTTTACTTTATTGAACAGACCTTTCATGGCCATCTTACATAATCCGGGTCCGGCTTCCCGCCAGGGGGGTTACGACCCCCCGGCGTTCTTTTTCTTGCGGACTTTTTTCTTGCTGGGCAGGGAGGTGGTGGCCCCCATGATCACTTTGCGCTGCCGCTTGACTTTTCGTTTTTTGGCCGTGGCCGTGGCAAACCGGCCCTGATGTTTCTTGGCAAACCAGAGTCTTTCCTCCAGGGGGTCCATCTTGGCGATGGGAGTGCCGCTCAACTCAAAGCCCTCTTGGATTAAGGCCCTAAGATCGGCCCACTTTTTGGAGCTCCCCAGGAGGGAAATGATAATCTCTTGGTCCCCGTGGCGGAACTGCCCCACATAGGTATGCTTGGAGGACCGGGTGAAGCCGGTCTTCCCCGCCACCGCCAGGGGGGTGGTGAAGAGAAAGCGGTTATGATTGCGGAGTTCCCGGTCTCCCTGGATTTCGTAATACTTGGTTCCCATAATCTTGGCCAATTCCGGGTTTTCCATAGCCCGTCGGAAGAGGATGGCCAGGTCTTGGGCCGTGGTGTATTGATTGTCCGCGGGCAGGCCGTTGGCATTGGCCAGGGTGGTGCGATAGGCGCCCCATTGCCGCACCTGCTGGGTGAGCTTGCGGGCGAAGGCTTCTTCGCTGCCGCAGGCCCGCTCCGCCAATGCCCGGGCCCCGTCATTGGCCGAGGAGAGCAGCAAGGCGTAAAGCAATTCCTTCACCGTATAAACTTCCCCGGGCCGGATGTTGATCTTGGAAGCCTGGGCTTTGGCGGCGTAAGGGCTTACCTCCACCCGGTCGTCCATCTTCAGATTTTCCACCACGTACATGGCGGTCATGACTTTCAAGGTGCTGGCCGGGGGCAACATGGCCTGGGGATTTAAGGCCAGGAGAATTTTCCCGGTCTTGGCGTCCATAATGACAAAGGCCTTGGCGGTGATGTCCAGGTCTCCCGCACCGGCCGGAATTGTCATCCCCCACCCCAGAATCAGCCAAACTAACGCCACCCACCCGGCTTTGAAGACTAGACGCATACTCCCCCTGTAATCTTCCTGTTAGTTGTCTAAACCTGGTCCCACGGCGACCTTGCCAACATAATATGAAAAATTAGCCGGATTGGCAAACCCGAAATGAGGCCCTCCCCCAGGAAGACCGGGATGAGCCTGCCGGACCGCGGTGGGGAGAACAGGCCTCAGCCTGACTTTTCCAGTTCTTTCAGGTACTCCGAGGGCGGGTAAAAGCCGGAAAAGCGGTGCCTCTCTTCCCCCTGAGGAGAAAAGAGCAAAGTGGTGGGCGCGCCCCGCACCCCTAATTTTTGCACCAAATCCATATGCTGTCGGCCTTCCAGACGCACCGGCAGGAAGCGTTGGTTTACCGCCGCGGCCACGGCCGCATCCCCGTGGGTTTCCTGGGCCAGTCGCCGACAGTGGGGGCAGCCCTCCAGATAAATCTCCAATAACAGGGGGCGCTGGGCTGCTTTTGCTTCCGCCAACGCGGCTTCCCAGTTGTCACGCCACTCGATCAGTTCTGACATACTTTCTCCTTCCTAAGCTTCTCCGCTAAGATATTCAGAGCGGAGTTTTATTTGATGTGGGCCGGAATCTAGCCATTAATTTAAGAAAGGAAAGGCGCCGCACAAATGGTTCATCATAAATTATGCAGACCCAGGGTTCAGATCAAGGGATTGACAAAAAAAGTCAGATTTTTAGGGAAGTTTAATTAACAGGGGCAATTAAGAGGCAGCCAGGGTCCAAGGCCGGAAAGCAGATGGGGAACCCCGGCTAAGGCACGGGGGGGAGTTTAATGCTAAATCAGGCTCCTTCACTTAGGGCCAGGTCGCCCTCCTGCTCGGCTTCAGTAAAATGACTCTGAATGAGCCCGGGAAGTTCCCGCAAATCCCGGATTATCGGCACCGGGGGGGAATTTAGGTTACCGTGGCGATCTATCAGAACTACGGGCATACCCAGGGCCACCGGGCCGGGCACATCCTCATGAGGGTCATTTCCTACAAACAGGGCCTGGTGAGGCTTAAGCCACATGGCCCTCAGGGCATGGGCATAAATCTGCGGGTCCGGCTTGCGCACGAAATACCGGGAAGAGAGGACCACGGTCTCGAAAAACCGGTTCAGCCCCAGAATGCGGATTTCCGGCTCGCTGAAGACCCACTGGGCGTCGGAAACGATCCCCAATTGAAAAGAGTTGGCCAACTCCTCCAGGGCGGGCAGGGTGTCTTCAAACAGGCCGAAGCGCCGGCGGGTCAGGGAGCGGAACAGGCGGGCCACCCAGACCACATGGGTGCGCTCCGGCTGTTGTCGCCAGCCTTCCGCCAGAATCTCCTCAAAGACCCGGAAGACGTCGATCTCCCCAAAGGGATTTTCATGTTCCATCATCTGATTGGCCGTCTTCTCCTGATATTTGGCCGCCAGTTCCTCCGGGTTATAGTAGATCTCAAAATAACTCAAAAACTGGCTCAGAATGCTATAGGTGGAAAGGTCCCATTCATCCGTCCAGATATCCACCAGAGTGCCGTACAGGTCGAAGAGGACCGCCTCAATGGCCATAACTATCTCACCTCTCCCGGCTAGGGGAAAACCGCCGCCGTCTCCGGGGGGTCATTGCTCCCGCGGGTTTTACTGGGAAATCTCTACCTTTTTTATCGGGAGATGGTAAGATAATGGTAAAAAAAATTCGCCGAAACAGTGATTTATCCTTTAATGATGCTGCTTTCCGGGGCCTTGCTCTATCAGTTGCTGGCCCTGCTCTCCCTGTGGCGCTTTTTCCGCCCCGCCCCACCTCTTCCGGACCCGCGGCCCCAGCCGGGGGTGACTATCCTCAAGCCCCTGAAAGGCCTGGAAGGTTCGACCCGGGAGTGCCTGGAGAGCTTCTTGCGCCAGGATTACCCCACCTATGAAGTGCTTTGGGGGGTGGCTGACCCAAAGGACCCGGTTCTGCCCCTGCTCCAGGAACTAAAGCAGGCGCATCCCCAACGGCAGGTGGAGATCCTCATCTGCCCCCCCACTTCGGCCCTGAACCCCAAAGTCAGCACTCTGTCCCAGTTGGCCCCCCGGGCCCGTTACGATTTGTTGGTGGTCACCGACAGCGATGTCAAGGTGGGGAGCGATTTCCTCTCCGAGTTAGCCGCGGCCCTGGCCGAGCCGGGCGTGGGCCTGGTCACCTGTCCCTACCGGGCCGGCCCGGCCGAGACCTTGGGGGCAAAACTTGAGGCCCTCAGCATCAGCGCCGATTTCATTCCTTCAGTGGCCGTGGCCCGCTACGTGGAAGGCATCCGCTTTGCTCTGGGCGCAGCCCTGGCCCTGCCCCAAGCGGTCTTAAACCGCATCGGCGGCTTTGCCGGGCTGGCCGATTTTCTGGCGGATGACTACCAGTTGGGCTGGCGCGTGCATCAGGCCGGCTTTCAGGTGCGCCTGCTCCCCTACGTGGTGGCCACCCATAATCCCCGGATGAGTTTTAAGGACTACTTCCTCCACCAACTGCGCTGGACCCGGACCTACCGGGTCTGCCGCCCCCTGGGCTACCTGGCCTTCGGCGTCACCCATGCCCTGGTCTTCAGCCTGGCCGCCTGCCTGGCCGCCGGGGGCGCGCCTTACACCTTGGGCCTGCTGGGAGCCACTCTGACCCTCCGGGGCGGACTGGCCTATGTCTCGGAACGCTTCTGCCTGAAAGGGGAATTGCCTAACGCCGCGTTCTGGCTCCTCCCCGTAAAGGACTTGCTTTCCTTCAGCCTCTGGCTCTTAAGCTTCCTGGGCCAACAAGTCACCTGGAAAAACTCCCGCTTCCGCCTCACCCGAGACGGGAGAATGGTGCCGGTGGAAGGGAGATGATATGATTTGGGGGAGGGCCGGGGGACCACAGGTCCCCCGCCCTCCCCTC
>JBFLZI010000068.1:0-13881 GCA_040756315.1 Thermodesulfobacteriota bacterium
GGAGGGGAGTTTGAGGGGAGGGCGGGGGAGCCACTGCTCCCCCGGCCCTCCCCTCAACTGTATCTACATAAATTTTATCTTACTCAGGTCCATTTCGCCCCGGCCGGCTTCGTAGGATTTGGTGATATGGCCGATGTCGCCGGGTTTTAGTCCGAACAGGGTGGTGCCGAAGGCGTCCAGGGCCACCGGGTCGCTGCCGGCCAGCACCAGGTTCTTTACGGCCACGTCTTCCAGGCGGCCGCCGGAGGGACCGTTTCTAAGGAGAATGCGGGTGGCGTCCAGGACGTGGAGGTCCGGGCGCAGGATCAGGTTCATGTCGGCGATATTCTGGTTCAGGCCCACGTGGCAGCGGCCCCGCCAGCCGCCGATGGCCCCCATCATGTTCTTCAGGCACATGGTGAGGCGGGCCTCGGAGTGGTGCTTAGCCACCGGGATATTGATGAAGCGGTCCGCCTCCAGAATGTCTTTATAGAAAAGCCATTTCTTCAGGGACTTGGCCTTGGGTATGGCCACCTCCACAAAGCGCCGCTCGTCCACGAATTCCACCACGGCCCGGGGGTCTTTGAGGCCTTCCACCGCGGCCTTGATGCCGCTGTGGACATAGGCCTTCCGGGCGTCATGGCAGGTGTGGTCCATCACCTTGACTTGCTTAGCGCCGGCCTCCAGGCAGAGCTCCACCACTTGCCGGACCACGTCGGGATGGGCGTTGGCCGCCATCTCCGGGGCCCGGTCCCAGGCCATGTTGGGTTTGACCACCACCACTTCCCCGGGGTTAACAAATTTTTTCATCCCCCCCAGGGCCTGGATGGCCTCCCCGGTGATCTGGGCGTAATTGTTGCCCTGGACCTTGGACAAGATGGGCTTTGGCTTCTCCAGGGGAGCCATGGCCCAAAGTTCCTCGGGCATGGTAAGAAAGCGCCCGGCCCCGGCCACCAGACTCAAGGCCGCCAGTCTCTTGAGAAAATCCCGCCGGTCCATTATTCCTCCCGTCGGATTAACCGATAATGGGTATTTACCTGTTATTTTGTCCAGAGTAAGATGGGTTTGCAAGTTTTTCTTGACAATCCCCTGGAATTTCCTTATTGACTCAAGAGTCAGTTTTATGACCGGACAGTCAATGGAACCTTCCAAGGCCACTAAAAAAGAAGTCGTTACCGCGTTCCGCACCAAGGAAATCCTGAGCGCCGCCCGGCGTTTGATGGGACTGAGGGGGCTGGAAGCCCTCACCATGGAGGAGATCGCCGCGGCCGCCGGTGTCGCCAAGGGCACGATTTACCTCTATTTCCAGGGTAAGGAGGACCTGATCCAGGCCCTGGTGGCCCAGACGATGGAAAACCTCGTGTTGGGGTTGGAAGCTATCGTGACCACGGCCCATTCTCCCAGGGAAAAGCTGCAACAAGCCATTGCCCTGCTCCTGGGTCATTTAGAGCGGGAACGTATCTTTTTCCCTATTTATATAAGGGACTTGCTCAGGGTGGGGCGGAAGCGCCGTTTCCGGGAATTGGATGAGAAATTCACCTCCCAACTGGCCCGGCTCTTTGCCGAAGGCATTGACCGGGGCCAGTTCATCCAGGCCGACCCACGTCTTCTCAGTTTCCTGTTGCGGGGGCTGGTCAGGGCCGTGGGTTATTATCAGTTGGCGGAAGGCCGGGAAGATGCTATGAAGGAAGCTCTGCCGGTTCTCTCTACCCTGATCTTTTCCGGGTTATTGCAAAACCCCCATTCTTCCGAGGAGGTGCCCCCAGCATGAGATTTTCCCGATCTTGGGTCCTGCTTATCTCCGGCCCGTTGATTTGGGGATGGCTGCTAACCGCCGGGCTGGCCGGGGAGACGCCCCACACCCTGAACCTGAAGGAAGCCTTGCGCCTGGCCTGGAAGGCCAACCCGAACTTACAGGTAAGTCGTTTGCAGGAGATCATCGCCGGGGAGGAAGTGGTGCGGGCCCGCTCCGGTTTTCTGCCCCAGGTCAAGGCCCAGGTCAGCCAGACCATTTATGATAATCCCCGGGAGATTCAGCTTTCTGGCGGAGCCGGAAGCATCACCTTTCCCATGACCAATCGTAATTTCTGGACCAGCCAGGTCACCGCGGAGCAGACCCTCTTCGATTTCTGGCTGACTCCCTCCAAGTACCAGGCCGCGGTTCTGGGAAAGAAGGCCACCCTCCTGGATACCACCAGAACCAGGGACAACGTCTTCCTATCAGTCTGCCAGGGATATTTCCAGACCCTCCGGGCCCAAAAGATGGTCATCGTGGCCGAGCAGGAGGTCTCCCAGCTCACCAACCACCTGAAAATCGCCCAGGACCAGTTCGAATTCGGGGTGGTCACTTACAACGACGTCCTCCAGGCCGAGGTGTCCCTGGCGGACGCCAAGCAGCGCCTGATCGTGGCCAGGACCGACGTGGTGAATATCCGTTCCGCCCTGAACAAGGTGATGGGCCTGCCCATCGCTAATCCGACCATGCTGCAGGAGGAAAAGATCGAGACCAGGCCCTGGGTCCTGGCCGAGGCCACGGATTCGGCCCTGAAGCAACGCAGCGACCTCAAGGCCTCCCAGGATCGCATCGGTCAGCAAGAGAAGGTGGTTACCCAGACCAAGGCCCAATTTTTTCCCACGGTTTACGCCCAGGCCGGCCACAGCTACGATCAATATGCCCTGCTCCTGCACAACACTCAGTGGTTCGCCATCTTTGGCCTGCGCTGGACCCTGTTTTCCGGTCTTGACACCCGGGCCCAGGTAATCCAGGCCAGGGAGAAACTTAAGCAACTACAGGTGCAGCACAAAGACCTGGGCGAGCAGGTGCGCCTGGACGTGCAGACCGCCTACCTGAGCGTCAAAGATACCGCGCACCGCATCAAGGTGACGGAAACCGCGGTGACCCAGGGGGAAGAAAATCTGCGCCTCAATGAAGAGCGCTATAAGGAGCAGGTGGGCACCGCCACCAACGTTATCGACGCCCAAACCCTCCTTACCCGAACCCGGGTCAATTACTTTAACGCCCTTTATGATCATCAGATGGCCAAGGCCCAGTTGCTCTGGGCCATGGGAGCCATCAATGAACTCTTCTCTTCGGAGCCAGCGAAAAATGCTCCGTAAACGTTCTTTTCACATCGGCGTCTTGAGTTTCGTCCTGCTGTTGGCGGCGTTGGGCGTCGGCTATTGGTATTACATCCATATCTTCGTAAGCACGGACGATGCTTACGTGGCCGGGCACGTCACCGTGGTCTCCCCCCGGGTTAAGGGACGGGTCATCAAGGTTCTGGTGGACAACAACTACCTGGTGGAGCCGGGACAGGTGTTGGTGGAGCTTGACCCCACGGACTTTGAGGTAGCGGTGCAACAAGCCCGGGCCAACCTGAACCGGCTGCGCCTGGATCTGGCCCAGAATTACGTCAGGGTGCGGACCGCCCAAGCCAAGGTGGCCCAGGCGGAAGCCAACCTGAAACTGGCCACCGCGGACAAAGCCCGATACACCGCGCTCTATGAACGGCGCACCGTCCCCAAACAGACCCTGGACCGGATAGACAACCGCTATCGGGTTGACCGTGCCCTGTTGGAGCAGGCCAGGCATGAACTGGGGGAGGCCTTGGCGGTTATCGGCGGTTCCACGGCCCTGCCCATCGAAGAGCAGCCGGCCATCAAAGAGGCCAAGGCCCGGCTGGACCAAGCCCGCCTCAACCTGGAATATACCAAGGTGCGGGCCGACGTCAGGGGCTACATCACCAAAAGACAGGTGAATCCGGGAACCTGGGCCACCCAGGGCCAGCCGCTGATGATGCTGGTGCCCCTGGGGTATCCGGAACTCTGGATCCAGGCCAACTACAAAGAGACGGAACTCACCAACGTTTACCTGGGCCAACCCGCCCAGGTTACCGTGGACACCTACCCCGGCACCAAGTTCACCGGCAGGGTGAATTCCATTATGGCCGGGACCGGCTCGGCCTTCTCGCTGCTGCCCCCGGAAAACGCCACCGGCAATTGGGTGAAGGTGGTGCAGCGCATTCCGGTGAAGATCGTGCTTGAGCCTCCCTTCCCGGAAGATAAACCCTTGCGCCTGGGCATGTCCGCGGAAGCCACCATCGACACCCGCAAACGTACCGGACCCCGGTTATTATCCAAATTGTCCAAATAATAAGTTAAGGAGGTTTCCCAAAAGCCTGGAGACCATGGCAGGCCGGCAGAGCGAAGCACCAGGCCGGGCCGGCTGATGGAGGCCAAGGGCAGCATGTCTTTCGAGGCGAGATATCAAAAAATCCTGGCGTTGGCGGAAGTCCTGGAAGCCAACAAGCCCACCCTCATCTCTCTGGCCAATAAAGACCTGAACTTTACGGTGCGGGACACGGAATTTGAGGTCAATTTAGCCATAGAGCGCCTCCGAATGTTCGGGGAGACCAGACAATTCCTGGAGAGGCGCCGGCCTCTGGGGGGAGAAGGCTCCCAGGTGGCCGTCATGCTCTCTTACAACGGCAGCGCCTGGTTGAATATCGTCATTACCTCCACCTATCTGGTGGGCAACCGGGTCCTGGTCAGATTCTCCTCCAAAGGGGCCGACCTGCTGGCCTTAACCGAAAGTATGTATCGGCCCATCTTTAA
Source organism: Thermodesulfobacteriota bacterium (assembly GCA_040756315.1). Lineage (GTDB taxonomy): Bacteria > Desulfobacterota > Desulfobaccia > Desulfobaccales > 0-14-0-80-60-11 > JBFLZI01. The sequence goes on from JBFLZI010000068.1 coordinate 4,594, forward strand.
GGAGGACGTGCTTTTTTCCCGGAGCACCGGCAAAGAGTTCTTAGATGACGCCTTAACAGACCCCCAAATCGCCGCGGTGGTGGTTTTCGGGTTTGACGCCAACATCCTGCCCTACCAGGCGGCTTTTCAGGAAAACGGCAAAAAATTGATTTTTGAAGGCCCCGGCACCGACCCCTTCATCGTCTTTGCCGACGCGGACCAGGACTTGGCCCTGGCCGATCTCCTGGTGGCCAAATTCGCCTATTCCGGCCAGACCTGCACGGCCCCCAAGCGAATCTTCCTCCACCAGGACATCTATGAGAAATTCCTGGGTAAATTTGTGGCAAGGGTGGCGAAGCTGAAGGTGGGCGACCCGGCTGACCCGGGGACCACCATTACGCCGGTGGCCAGCGATCTGGCGATAGAGCGCCTGCACCGGCAACTTACGGACGCGGTTAAGAAAGGCGCAAAAATCCTGACGGGTGGGGAAATCCGGGGAAACCTGGTACTGCCCACGGTAATTCGTGATGCCACGGATGACATGCTGGGGTTGGAGGAAGAAGTCTTCGGCCCCGTGGCCTTTACCACCAGCTTTGCCAGCACCGCGGAGGTCATCACCCGGGCCCGCCAGAGTCGCTATGGCTTGAGGGCCGCCCTCTTTGGCGGCGCCGAAGCCCAACGGGCCGCCGCGGCCCTCAAGGGGGAAGATTACTGCCATCCGGTGCCGGATTACCTCTTCGGCAAGTTCGGCACGGTGGCCGTGAATGAAAAACGGGCCGCGTCCTGGCGGGGAGCCTTTGTCACCAGAGCCGTGGGCGGCTATGGCTACTCCGGCTGGATCTGGGAGACGGTGAATGGTCAGTTCCGGATCAAACAGGGACCCAAACTGATCAGCCTGGAGACCTCCGTGCCGGCCTAGCCAGTGGGGGAGGGGGTTAAGGGGCAGTGGCCCCTTACTCCCTCCCCCAATCCCTTATGGGGTTTTAAAGGTTGGTGGGGGCCGGAGCCCAAGGCTCCGGCCCCCACCAACCCCATAAGCGGGTGGGAGGGGGGTGTGGGGGGGGGGAGGCAGGGACCTCAGGTCCCTGGCCCTCCCCCCACTTGAAAAACATCATTCTCTCGGCGGAGTAAAGAAAATACTCGGTAAGGGCGTTTATTTTTTAACCCCATTTACCCCTTGATGAAAAGTCCCGGATGACAGCCAACTCACCCGCCAACCCTCCCGAGGTCAACAAATGGGTCATCACCATCGCGGTGATGGCCGGGACCTTCATGGAGATCATCGACACCACGGTGGTCAACGTCGCCCTGCCCCATGTCGCCGGCAGCCTGGCGTCTTCCGTGGACGAAACCACCTGGATTCTCACGGCCTACCTGGTCTCGAACGCCATCATTCTCCCCATCACCGGCTGGCTTTCGGCCCTCTTCGGACGCAAGCGCTTTCTGATGCTCTGCCTGGCCCTGTTCACCGCCAGTTCCATGTTGTGCGGCTCAGCCCTGAGCCTCCAGTCCCTCATCGTTTTCCGGATCTTCCAGGGGGTGGGCGGCGGCGCTTTGCAACCCATCTCTCAGGCCATTTTGCTGGAGACCTTCCCAGTAAAGGAGCGGGGCATGGCCATGGCCCTCTGGGGGATCGGCGTGGTCATCGCTCCTATCATCGGTCCGGTCTTAGGGGGGTGGGTAACGGATAACCTGACCTGGCGCTGGGCCTTCTATATCAACCTGCCCATCGGCATCATCTCCCTCCTGTTGACCTGGCTCTTCATCTTCGATCCTCCTTATGTGCGGGCCCAGAAGCCGGGGCGCATCGACTACTGGGGGCTGGGGCTTTTGTGCGTCGGCCTGGGGGCCCTCCAGGTGGTGTTGGACAAAGGCGAGCGGGAGGATTGGCTGTCCTCCGATTTCATCGTGCGCCTGACGATTATTTCAGTGGTGGCCCTCATCTGGCTGATTTATCGGGAATTGAAGGTCAAGGACCCGGTGGTGGACCTGCGTCTTTTCAAAGAGCGCAATTACGCCTCCGGAGTGACCATCATGTTTTTCTTCGGGTTTGTTTTATATGGCAGCATCATGCTGTTGCCCCTATTTTTACAGACCCTGATGGGTTATGACGCCACCACCGCCGGCTGGGCCCTGGCTTACGGGGGTATCGGCTCCTTGATCATCATGCCCGTGGTGGGACGGCTCACCGCGGTTTTGGACAACCGCATCCTGGTTTTCGTCGGCCTCTTGATCAACACCCTGGCCGTATATCTCATGAGTCTGTATAATACCCAGATCGACTATTTTCACGCCTGGTTTCCCCGTTTCATTCAGGGGTTCGGCTTGGGTACTACCTTCGTGTCTCTCACCACTCTCACTATGTCCCGCATCTCCCAGGAGAAGATGGGGAACGCCACCGGCATCTTCAACCTGATGCGCAACCTGGGGGGCTCCTTCGGCATTGCCACCGCCACCACCCTACTGGCCCGGCGCAGCCAGTTTCACCAGTCCCGCCTGGTGGAGCATCTGACTCCCTTGTCCCTGCCGTTTACCGAGTGGCAGCACCGGGCCGGCCAAGTCTTCGGGCTGGGGCCCAACTGGAATTTCTGGGACGCGCCCCAGGCCATGGCCGGACTCTATCAGGAGGTCCTACGTCAGGCCCAGATGCTGGCCTTCTGTGACGACTACTGGTTCTTTACCCTGCTCTTTCTGGCCCTCTTGCCACTGGTGCTGTTGATGCGCCGACCGGAGGCCAAAGGCTGAGCCATGCGCCGCCTCACTTTAATCCTCCTGGCCGTGGCCGTCATCTTCCTCATCTGGATGTTGAATGAAGTGGGGTGGGCCAAACTGGGGGCCCAACTGGTGCAGGTGGGCTGGTATTGGCCGTTGTTGCTCTTGCCTTACGGCCTGGTCAACTGGCTGGATACCCTCTCCTGGGACTTTCTCCTTTTGACCCGGACGGCCCGTCCTTCTTTGAGCCGCCTCTTTTTCCTGCGCCTGGGGGGGGAGTCCTTGAATCAGCTCACCCCCACGGCCTCCATCGGGGGTGAGGCCTTTAAGGCCAGCCGGTTGCAAGCCCGGGGCGTGCCCTGGGAGGAAGCCACCGCCTCGGTGGTGATCCACAAAGGCATCCTGGTCCTGAGTCTGGTCCTGTATATCTTTCTGGGACTGGCCTTAACCCCCTTTCTGTTGCCGGGGGCGGCTTCCCGACTGGGGCTCCTTAGCCTGGCCGCCCTGGGCCTGGGCGCGGTGGGACTGATTTTTGTCCTGCTCCAGCGCCAGGGCCCTTGTCTTCTGGGACTCCGCTGGCTGGAGAAATTGGGTTGGTGTCCCGCCGGTCTCAAGGAGAAAGAGGCGGAGCTCAACAACCTGGACCTCAAGATGGCCGATTTTTATCGGCATCATCCCGGCCGGGGGCTTATGGCCTTTATCCTCTTCTTCCTAAGCTGGCTGCTCCACGGGGTGGAGGTCTATCTGATCTTCTGGCTGCTGGGCCATCCCCTCAGTTGGGGTCTGGCCATTTCCCTGGATGCCCTGGCCATGCTCTTCACGGCCCTGGGCTTTTTTATTCCCGCGGCCGTGGGGGTGCAAGACGGGGGCAATATCCTCCTGGCTCTGGGGTTCCATTTGGGAGCCGCGTTGGGGGCCGCCTTCAGTATCTTAAGACGTCTTCGGGAAGCCTTCTGGCTGACCCTGGGTCTGGTGGTGGTGGCCCGGGAGAAGTGAATCGGCCCGGGAAGGGGGGGGAAAATCAGTTGGGGGACATCAGCCGGGCAGGGGTCTAAACAGCGGTACTTAGAAAGACTATAAAGGTAGGCGCGTTTTCCGAGGCTTTCTCCCCCCGGTCAGGTCAGATGCGGAAGGCTCCTTGCCTCAGGCGGCGCAGGTCTTCTTCCACCTGATGGCGGTGTTTCTGTTGGATGGCGGACCGGATCTTCCGGGCGATCTCATCTAAGCTCAGCGGTTTAATCACCACCTCCACCTGTTCCACGTAAATCCAGTGGTGCACCTGGGCCCGTTGCGGGGTCATGAGGATGAAGCGCATGGCGGGAAAGCGCTGCCGGCAACTCTCCAGCAGGCGGGTATGTTCCGGCAGGTGCAGGTCGGTGATGAGGAGATCGAAAGGGCTCTCCTCCAGAGCCTCCAGGGCTTCGTCCACCGAGGTCACCAGTTTAAATTCAGCGATGCCGATGAGCTTGATTACTTGGGAGAGGAATTGGCGACACCAGTCTTCCTGATCCACCACCAGGATACGGCCCTGGTAACTACGTGCCTTTATCCACATCCGGTGGTCTCCTTGAGGGGGGTGATCCGGGTTCCGGGATTATTTATTTTTACAACGGATCGAGAGATTTAGCAAGGGGCTAAGGGCAAAATTAGCTGTCAATGGTGGGCTGGCAGCCATCAGCTTTGGTCTGTTCTTTTTAAGGTTAACAGTTGATGGCTGACTGCTGAAAGCTGCTCGCCCCGGTCCTGGGCCTTCCCCCAAGCCACTTTTCCCAGGTCTCTTTAGAAGCGTCAGGATTTTTTGGAAATCTGCTTGACTGCCGGCGCCTCCGGCAGCACGATCTCTTCCGCCGGGTTAATGGGATTGAGGAGCAGGCCGGTCATCACCTTCGGGTAGAAATAAGTGGATTTCCGGGGCATGATCAGGCCGGCCCCGGCCACTTCCTGCACCCGCTCGATCTGGGTGGGATTCAAGAGGAAGGCCAGTTTAACTTCCTTCCGGCTCAGCGCGGTCAAAACTTCCGGGAGTTTGCTGGAATATTTGCAGGTCTCCGGATCGTCCTGGGCCCGGGCGTCCAGCCCCAGGATCCGGTCAAAGATCAGGTAATTCAACACTGACACGTCCAGTTTGGCCAGAGCCGGGTGCATCTCCCGGGCCAGGGTTTTCTTCCTCACCCCTTCCCGCAATTTCAGACGCCAGGCCTTCGGCCCAAAGCCCAACATGATAAACACGGTATCCGTGGGACTGTCCGGGGTCAGACTCTCCTGTAAGAACTCGGCATAGGCAGTGAGGTCCCGGTTGGGCCCGGAAAGCAACGTAACTTCAAAATAATCCCCCAGCCGATTGAGTAACGCGGTCTCCTCCAGGTGCTTCAGTCTGGGTCCCCCCAGCAGGCGATGGGCCATCAAAATGACCAAGTCCGGGTCATAGAGGTTGGCCAGGTACATCAGCACATAGTTAAAGGAGGCCCGGGGGGAGGCGGCGGGATAGCGCGCCTTGAGCCATTTCTGGAAAGCCAGGGCGGTTTCATAGCGATGATGGCCGTCGGCAATATAGAGGGGCAGGGGGGCCAGGGCCTGGTGCACTTGAGCCAGGCACTCCGGGTCAGTGACGGCAAAAACCGTCTGCCGGCGGCCTTCCACATCTTCAAAGGCCTCTAACGGCTCATGGGGCCGACATTGACGCAACTGCTCCAGGATCTCCCCGGAGCGGTCGGGAAACAGGGAAAAGATGGGGGAGAAATGGGCCTGGGCATGTTTGAGCAACTCCAGGCGGTCCGCCTTGATGGCCGAAAAGGTCTGTTCATGCGGCAGGATCACCCCGCCCCCCAAAGGTTCCAGCCGCACCAAGGCGGCCAGGCCCTGGCGGGTGTAACTGCGCCCTTGATGTTGGAACTCCGTCTCCCAATAATAGTAGGCCGGCTCAGGGTCCCGCACCAACACCTCTGCCTCGCGCCATTGCCGGAAGAGACTGGCCGCCCGGGTATAACGGTTGGAAAGCAGACTGTCCCCCGCCAGGGGTTGGGGTAGGATCAGATGGACCATATTATAGGGATGCCGGGCGGCAAAGGCCTCCCGTTCTTCCGGCCGGATCACGTCATAGGGCGGAGTAACCACCTCCACCAGCGAGCCTACCTTGTTGGGATTATAATGGAGCCCCCGGAAAGGGGCGACTTGGGCCACCGGTTTTTTCCCTCCTTCAGGTTTGGACCTCGGCTTAATTTACCAATAATCTTCCCCGCGTCAATAGAAAAGGCGTAAATCTCCATTAACTTCACGGCCAACCCGGCTAATTCCTAAAAAAAATATTGACCGACTAGGGTTGCCAAGTTATATAATCTGGACTTGATCTTCTATTAGCGCAAGGGAGGATGGGGCAATTGGCTGGCTTCCCCCTTCTAACCCAAGGGGGAGGCCGATTAGGGGCAAATAAATCTGGCTCCCGGCTGGCAGGTTGTGCCACCACCAAGGCCCCACTCCCTCCTGGCCCGGTAACGGCCCCCGGTATGAGGCCGCACCGGCGCAAGGTGCAAGCGGTTTAGCGGTTCAGGTCTTCCCTGGTATTACCCCAAACTTGTGGGCAGGAGGATGGAATATTGAAAAAACCGGTGGTCGGCTATGGACTGCATATGACCCTGGACGGCTATGAGTGCAGCCAGGAGCGGTTAGCAAACCTGGACGCGATCTATGAGTTTCTGGATCATTGCCCGGACCTGATCCAGATGACCAAAATCATGCCTCCCTATGTGTTCAAATATCATGCTAAGGTTCCTGAGGATTGGGGAGTCTCCGGGTTCGTGCTGATCGCCGAGAGCCACATCAGCATCCACACATATCCGGAACGGTCTTATTTAAGCCTGGATATCTTCTCCTGCAAAGAATTCGATTACCACCGCGCGGTGGCCTACATTACCGAGTTTTTCAGCATCTCCCGCCATGAGCTCAATCTCCTGGATCGAGGCCTGGAGTTTCCCCGGGAAGTCAAAACGGTGGAACGCCTGCTTCGGCAAGAGCGTAAACAGATGCGAGGCTGAGCATGGACGAGGGCGACAGTCCCCCCTCCAGCTTCCTTAAACGCCTCCGGCAACGTTGGTTCACCCGCCGAACCTTCTCTCAGCCGGAAGACCTTGAGCGGGAAATCCAAAGCATTATCGAAGTTGGTGAAGAACGGGGTCTGATCAGTCGGCAAGAAGGACAATTGATCGAGAGTATCTTTGAATTCAGAGATACTCTGGTCCGGGAAGTCATGGTGCCCCGCCTGGAGATCGTCGGCGTCGAGCGGCACACCCCCCTGGACCAGGTCATTGCCCTGGTGTTGGAAAAAGGCCATACGCGTCTGCCGGTCTTTGAAGGGGATATCGATCACATTGTCGGATTCCTGTTGGCCAAGGACCTGCTGGTATTTTGGCAGGCCCCGGAAACCGCCCGGGACTTGGGCCAGGTCTTGCGCCCCCCTTATTTTATTCCGGAAAGCAAAAAAATCAGCGACCTCTTGTGGGACCTGGTAGAACGCAAGACCCAGATTGCCATCGTCATCGATGAATATGGCGGCACCGCCGGTCTCATCACCCTGGAGGATATCCTGGAGGAAATCGTCGGGGAGATCTATGATGAATACGACCGGCTGGAACCCCGGCTCCTCCCCCAGGAAGACGAGTCCATTCTGGTGGATGCCCGTCTGCACGTGGATGAATTGATGGAACATTTTGACCTCCCCCGGCCGGAAGGCAAGTTTGAATCCGTGGGGGGACTGCTCATCCACTTTCTCGGCCGGGTGCCCCAGGTCAATGACCGGGTGGTTATCGATAACCTGGAATTCACCGTAGTCGCCGCGGATGAGCGCCGGGCCAAACAAGTGCGGGTGCAGCCCCTCCCTCCCGCGACCGAAGAAAGTTGAAGGGAAATTAGCTCTTTGGGGGAGGAGGGTAAAGGACCCCGGGGTCCAGACCCTCTCCCATAAAAATAAGATATCCGACCAGACCCATACCGCAGCAGGGGGGAGTGGCGGATAGAGCTTTGACTTCAGCATGCACAAGTCCTTGCACCTCTCGGACCTGTTAGGCGCGGTTCTCTCCGGACTTCTCCTGGCAGCTGCCTTCCCCCAATGGCATCAGACTTATCTTCTGGCGGTATTTCTCATCCCCCTCCTCTGCGTGCTCCGGAAAAAAACCCTGCTGGCGGCTCTTAGGCTGGGGATGGTGGCTGGACTGGCGTATTTCCTGGTGCTGCTTTATTGGATCTATTATGTCTGCCATGTGTTCGGGGGGCTGCCCCAGGCTCTGGCCGTGGGGGTGCTGGTTTTGTTGGCCCTCTATTTGAGTATCTTCCGGGGTCTGTGGGCCATGGGGGTCAGTTGGGGCGCCGCCCGGGGTCTCAAGGCCCTCTGGTGGGTCCCCACCCTCTGGGTGGTCCTGGAGTTTGTCCAGACCTATTTTCTTTTTAACGGCTTCCCCTGGGAGCTTTTGGGCAACGGCCTCTATCGCTGGCCGGTGCTGCTCCAGGTGGCGGATTTGACCGGGGTTTACGGCCTTTCCTTTCTCATCGTCCTGATCAATACCTGCCTGTTTCTCTTCTTTTTTTCCTCCCGGGAGCAGGGTGCCCGGCGTTTTCTCTATCTGCCGCTGATTTTCCTGATCCTGGCGGGTTGGGTGGGCTATGGCATCTATCGCCTGGACGCCCTGGAACAACAAGAGGCTGAAAGCCCCAAGATCAAAGTGGCGGTAGTCCAGGGAAATATTAAGCAAGGGGAGAAATGGCAAAAGGAAATGGTGCAGGCCACCTTAGAGCGCTATGCCCAACTGACCGGCCAGGTTCCCGGCTCCCACCTAGTGGTTTGGCCCGAAACCGCAGCGCCTTTCTTCTTCCTGAGGTCCCCGCAGCTTACCGCCCAGGTGCAAGAAATCGCCCAGAAGAGCGACAGCTATCTCTTGTTCGGCAGCCCCGCCTGGGAGCTCACCCCGGCAGGGGAAAGGTATTATAACCGGGCCTATCTGTTAAACCCCCAGGGAGAGGTAGTGGGCTTTTACGACAAGGCCCACCTGGTGCCTTATGGGGAGTACGTCCCCGCGGCCCGCTTTTTTCCCTTTATCAGCAAGATGGTGCCCATGATCGGGGACTTCGCCGAAGGGCCGGTGGGAGGGGTGGTGCCCCTGCCGGAAGGCTCCTTGGGGCCGTTGATCTGCTTTGAATCCATCTTCCCCTATTTGAGCCGGGCCCAGGTGCAAAACGGGGCCCACCTGCTGGTCAATATCACCAATGACGCCTGGTTCGGCAAAACCAGCGCCCCTTATCAACATCTGTCCATGGCCGTGCTCCGGGCGGTGGAGAACCACGTCCCCCTGGCCCGGGCTGCCAACACCGGGATCAGCGCCTTTATCGGCCGGGATGGAAGCATCCTTTGGCAATCAGGCCTGTTTGTCACCGCCGCCCAGGCCCTGGAACTTCCCTGGCTTCCCGGCGGCAGCATCTACTCCCGTGTCGGCGACGTGTTCGCCTGGACCTGCGTTATCCTGGTGGGCCTGGGCCTGATGTTCGGCGGCGTCCGCCGGGTGCGGTAGAGAGGGGGAAAGTGGTTGGTGGGGGGAGGGCCAGGGACCTGAG
>JBFLZI010000069.1:0-13678 GCA_040756315.1 Thermodesulfobacteriota bacterium
CCCCTCCCCCAAGCCCCCACCCCCAATCCCTTATGGTGTTTTAAAGTTTGGTTGGGCCGGGGGCCGGAGGCTTCCGGCCCAACCAAACCCCTAAGCGGGTTGGGAGGGGGGCTTGGGGGGAGGGCAGGGACCTCAGGTCCCTGGCCCTACCCCCAATCACCATTCATAAAACCCCACCGTATTCAGGATTTCGGCGTGGTTGGGGTGGATGAGGGCCATGTTTTCCAGGCGCACGCCGCCCCAGCCGGGGAGGTAGATGCCCGGTTCGATGGTGCAGATGCTGCCGGCCTGAAGTGGTGTGGCCCGGTCTTTATAGGGGCTCAGGTTGGGGGCTTCGTGCACGGCCAGGCCCACGCCGTGTCCCAGGGAATGGCCGAAGTTCTCTCCATAGCCCGCCTGGCTGATCACCTCCCGGGCCAGGGCGTCGGCCTCCAGGCTGGACATCCCGGCCCGGATCCCCTCTTCCGCCCGTCTTTGGGCCTGGCGCACCAGGCTATAGATTTCCCGGAAGCGGTCCCCCGGCGGGCCGATGATCAGGGTGCGGGTCATATCCGCGCAATAGCCTTCTTGCCGCCCCCCTAAGTCGATAATGATGGGTTCCCCGGCTTTCAGGGGATAATCCCCGGGGCGATGGTGGGGCCGGGCGCTGTTGGGGCCTGCGGCCACAATGGGGTTGAAGGCCGGGCCTTCGGCTTCGGCCCGGCGCAGGCGCTTCTCGATCTCCCAGGCCACCTGCCGCTCGGTTAAGCCCGGGGCCAGCATACCTGCTACTTCCAGAAACACCCCCTCCGTCAGAGTCAAAGCCCGGCGCATGGCCGCCACTTCGCCGGGGGTCTTTACTTCCCGGAGCTTTTCTACCAGCCCTTCTTGGGGTAACCAATCGATATTCCAGCCAGATTCGGCTGATTCCTGGAGAAATCGCTGATATTGCCGATAGGTAAAATAGGGGGCTTCGAATCCCAAGCGACGGATATTTTGGGGGAGCAGGAGCGCGGCCAGGGAGGCGGCTGGGCTTCCCTGGTAAATCTCCACCTGGAAATCCGGAGCTTCTTGCCGGGCCCATTCCTGGTAACGGAAATCCGTGAGCAGCCAGGCGGATGCCCGGGAAATCAGGAGCATGCCGCAGGATTCGTTCAGGAGTTCTTCCCGGGCGGTAAAGCCGCTCAAGTAACGGCGGTTTTCCGGGCCGGTGACCAGCAGCGCCTCCAGGTCGTGGGCCACCAGTATTTCCCGCAAGGCCGACAGGCGCGCGGGGAGAGGGGAAGTTTGCATATCCGAAATTCTGGGATAAGTGCCGGCCAAATGCAAGGGAGAAAAATTGGTATTTTTTACTAAAGTAATAATATCCGTGGGTCGAAAAGTCTGAAGAGAAATATCGGGACAATTATGCCCGGAGGAAGGTCAGGAGCAGATGGACAGCGCCATCAATTTTCGCTTGAAAGTGCTGGTGGTGGATGATTTCGCCACCATGCGGAAAATTGTCCGCAATATTCTAAAACAGATCGGCTTCGACAATATTGTGGAGGCCGAGGACGGCAACGCGGCTTTGCAGATCCTGAAAAACGACAGTATCGGCCTGGTGGTGACGGATTGGAATATGCCCAACTGTTCAGGCTTGGAGCTCCTGCAAAAGATCAGGGGCAATCCTGAGACTGCGGCCATGCCTGTGTTGATGGTCACCGCCGAAGGTCTCAAGGACAATGTGGTGGAGGCCGTCAAGGCCGGAGTCAATAATTATGTGGTGAAACCCTTCACCGCGGAAGTGCTTCAGGAAAAGATTGAGCAGGTCTTTAAAAAACTCGCCGGCGGGTAAACTCGCCGACATCGCCCAAGCGCCTCCAGGAGATACGATTTAGTGACCGACACGCCTGAGTCTCAAGATCTCGTACAGGATTTGGAGCAACTAGCCCTCGAAGTGGTGATGCTGGCGGAGGACGACCTCCCCGGTCTAGGGTCCTTTTCCAACCATCTGGATCAGCTCAAGGAGAAGATCGACCCTTCCCAGGCTCCGGAGGTGGGGGATCTTCTGAAACGGCTGGGGGAAGTGAGCAACCGGCTGATCCTCCAGGAAATCCAGGCGGCCGTCCAGGCCCTGGAATTGCTTAATCATGGCGTCACCCTCCTCTTGGAATGGACCAGGGATGGGAATCTACCCAGTACCGGCGAGACCTGGGAGGCCTACTGCCGGATCTCCGAGGAGTTGGGTTTGACTGACGGCGCGCCGGCAGTGTCCCGGGCCGCGGCCCCCAGCACCGCGACTTTTATCGATGATCCCGAGTTGGTGACCAACTTCCTGGTGGAAGCCCAGGAGCATCTGGAGAGCATCGAAACCAGGCTGGTGTTTTTGGAACAGAATCCGGAAGATTTGGAGGCCATTAACGCCATCTTCCGGCCCTTCCATACCATCAAAGGGGTGGCCGGTTTTCTGAATCTGGCTCAGATTCAGGAGTGCGGCCATGAAGTGGAATCTTTGCTGGATGCGGTGCGCAACGGCAATATCCCCGTCACCCCCGCCCTGATTGACCTGGTCCTGGCGGCCGTGGACCTCCTCAAAGACATGCTGGCGGACCTGAGGGAGGCCCTGGTGGAAGGCCGCGGCCTCATGAAGTTTGACCTCACCGGCATCTTCGAGATGATCAAGGCCATCCAGGACTCCCCCAGCGACACTCCCCGGCTCGGGGAAATTCTGGTGAGCAAAGGGGATCTCGAGGCGGAAGATTTGACCGAGGTCCTGGAGAAGCAAAAGGAGCAGGAGCCTCCCAAGCGCCTGGGGGAAATCCTGGTGGAGGAGGGCAAGGTACCGCCCCAGAAGGTGGCCCAGGCCCTGGTGCAGCAAATGGCCGACACCAGGACCGTCAAAGAGGCCCAGGTCGCGGAAACCGTCAAGGTGGACCTGACCAAAGTGGACAACCTGGTGGACCTGATGGGGGAGTTGGTCATTATCCAGAGCCAGGTGAAACAAAATCCCAAGTTGCAGGGCTTGGCCGATCAGAGGTTGGAGCGGGATTTAGGCCAGATGGCCCGCATCACCTCGGATTTGCAAAGAATCTCCATGTCCATGCGCATGGTGCCCATCAGTGCCACTTTCCGGAAGATGGTGCGCCTGGTGCGGGACCTGTCTCATAAGATGAAAAAATCCGTGAAATTAAATCTGGAAGGAGAAGAGACCGAAATTGACCGGAACATGGTAGAGGCCATCTATGACCCCCTGGTGCATCTGGTGCGCAACAGTTTGGATCATGGCCTAGAGACTCCGAAGCAACGACAGGCCAAAAACAAGCCCAAGGAAGGGCAACTGTGGCTTCGGGCCTACCACCAGGGGGGAAACATCATTATCGAAATCGAGGACGACGGCCAGGGCCTGGACCGGGAAGCCATCCTGGCCCGAGCCGTAGAGAGGGGCCTGGTGGACCCCAATGAACAACTAACCCCAACCCAGATTGATAATCTCATTTTTGAACCTGGTTTCAGCACCGCTAAGGTAGTTACCGAGGTCTCCGGCCGGGGGGTGGGTATGGATGTGGTGCGGCAGACCATCGAACGGATGCGGGGCAAAGTCGAGATTCATTCCCGCCCGGGAGAAGGTTCCCTCTTCACCATGAGGTTGCCCCTGACCCTGGCCATCATCGACGGCATGGTGGTCCGGGTGGGAGAGGAACGTTACATTTTGCCCACCGTGGGGGTGCGGGAAACCCTGCGCCCGGCCGCCGAGGATTACTTCACGGTGGAAGGCAAAGGAGAGTTGATTCAGGTGAGAAATCGGCTCATTCCCCTGATGCGCCTGCACCGCCTCTTTGAGGTGGGCGAGAACGACATCCACCCCACCCAGGCCCTGGTGATGGTGGTGGAGCACGACGGGGAGCAGCGGGCCCTCTTGGTGGATGAAATCCTGGGCAAGCAGGAGATCGTCATCAAATCTTTAGGCCCAATTTTTCAGCAGCTCGACGGCCTGGCCGGGGGCACTATCCTGGGCGACGGCAGGGTAGGGTTGATCCTGGATCTGGCCGGCCTCTATGAACTGGAGGGAGGGAACCATGTTTAAAATGCGAGGAGGAGGAAAAAATCAATGAAATCTTGGAGCCTATCCATGCGAGGCAAAATCATCGGCCAATTTCTTTTTGTGATTGCGGTCTTTGTCTCGGTGATTTTCTTCTGGATGCTGCCGGCCCTGAAGAAAGCCGTCTTCACCGAAAAGGAGACCCAAATCCGGCACCTGACCCAAAGCGCCGCCAGCTTGCTGGAAGAATACTATGTCCGGGAACAGAAAGGGGAACTAACCCGGGAGGAGGCCCAGAAGCAGGCCCTGGTTGCGGTAAAAGGTCTGCGCTACGGTCCTGAGGGGAAGGATTATTTCTGGATTAATGATTTTCACCCCAAAATGATCATGCATCCTTACCGCAGCGACCTGGACGGCAAAGATATCACCAACTTCAAAGACCCCAAAAATAAACATCTGTTTGTCGAGTTCGCCAAGGTATGCAAGGACAAAGGCGAAGGTTTTGTGGATTACATGTGGCAGTGGAAGGACGACAAGACCAAGATCGTCCCCAAGCTCTCCTTTGTCAAGGCCTTCACTCCCTGGGGCTGGATCATCGGCACCGGCATCTATGTCAATGACGTGGGCGAGCAGGTGGCCGGCATGCGGAATGCCCTCCTCATCGTCATTGTCCCGGTGGTCATACTGCTCCTGGGCATTCTCTACATCCCCATGCGCCAATTGGGCAGCCTGAACCAGGTGGCCAACGGCCTGCAGCGGGCCGCGGAGGAAGTGAACAGCGCCGCCTCTCAGGTGTCCAGCTCCTCCCAGCAACTGGCTCAGGGCGCTTCCCAGCAGGCGGCCTCCCTGGAAGAGAGTTCCGCCTCCATTGAGGAACTGGCCTCCATGACCCGGCGCAATGCGGAAAGCGCCAAGGAGGCCAACCAAATGATGCAGGGCACCACCAAGGTGGTGGACCAGGCCACCAAGACCATGGAGTCCACCCAACAGTCCATGGAGGCCATTTCCAACGCCAGCACCGACATCGCCAAGATCATCAAAACCATCGATGAGATCGCCTTCCAGACCAACTTGCTCGCCCTCAATGCCGCGGTGGAAGCGGCCCGGGCCGGAGAGGCGGGGGCCGGCTTCGCGGTGGTGGCCGATGAGGTGCGCAACCTGGCCATGCGGGCCGCGGAGGCTGCCAAAAACACCTCCCAATTGATCGACGACACGGTGAAACGCATCGGCGTGGGCGCCGATCTGGTGCATCAGTCGGTGGACGCCTTCCAGGAAGTGGCCAAGAGCGCCCAGCGGGTAGCCCACCTGGTGGAAGAGATCGCCGCCGCCAGTGAGGAGCAGGCTCAGGGTCTGGGCCAGATCAGCCAGGTGGTCTCTCAGATGGACCAGACGGTGCAGGCCACCGCCGCCAATGCCGAGGAGGCCGCGGCCACCAGTGAGGAACTCTCGGCCCAGAGCGTCTCCATGCAGAAATTCGTGCAGCAATTGGAGAAGGTCATCGGCGGCATGAGAGATCATCATGCCACCCTGGTCTCCGGGTCCGGGGGTGAGAAAAAGGTGGTTCAGAGACTGGCTGGTTTGCGGCATGGCGCCGCCCGGCCCGCACCGGAGCAAAAGATGCTGGCCTCTGAACCCAAGGGCCACGGCGTGGCCCCGGAGAAGGTCATCCCCCTGGAAGAGGGAGATTTTAAGGACTTCTAAACTTTGACCCCGCCCGGCAGCGGTGTTGCCGCCGCTGCCGGGAAACCGAAGTAATCGGGCTTTGAGTGACGGAACGCTTTTCCCTGGACGGTTCTTGGCCGCCGTCTTCCGGCCATGATCCGCGCCTGCCGATGACAGTTTGGTTGGTTCCTCTAGGATGGGACCGAATTGCGAAGCCGAGACCACCCCCATCCCGAGTAATGCTAAGGTGAACTCCCAAGGAGGCATTGGATGTTTAAGAACCTGAGATTGAGCGTGAAACTGATCGGCGGCTTCGTGGTGGTGGCCCTCATCACTATGGCGGTGGGATTGGTGGGCTGGTATGCGGTTACCAATACCTTAAAAGCCAGTAACAAGCTAGGCTTCATCAATGGGGTGGCTAAGCAGATACTGGCCCGGGAGGTGGACCACCTGAATTGGGCCGGGAAAGTCGGGGAATTCCAAAGAAACGAAAACTTGACCGAACTGGCCGTGGAAAAGGACGACCACCAATGTAAATTCGGCAAATGGTATTTCAGCGAGGAGCGGAAGAAGGTGGAAGCCCAAATGCCGGAAATCGCCCCGTTGCTGCAACAGATCGAGGCCCCCCACCGGAGACTCCATGATTCCGCCAAGACTTTGGAAAGCCTCCTGAAGAAAGGCAAAAATTTCCGGGGTGAAGCCCTGGCGTACTATCAAACGGAGACTCTGAAGGAATTGAAAAATGTGCAGAATCTCCTCCAACAGATTTCCCCTAAGGCTGAACAACATGCCCTGGCAATGGAAAAGTCAACCGCCGCCCAGGCCAACCGGTTCGTCAACTTAACCATCCTGGGGATGATCTTGGGTATGGCGGCGGCCTTGATCTTGGGTATTGTCTCCTCCCTCTCCATTACTCGGCCCATTAACCGGATCATTACCGGCTTGAACGAAGGCGCCGATCAGGTGAGTTCCGCCTCGGCCCAGGTCTCTGCCGCCAGTCAATCCCTGGCCCAAGGGGCTTCGGAGCAGGCGGCCGCCTTGGAGGAGACCTCCGCCTCCCTAGAGGAGATGGCCGCCATGACCCGGGCGAACGCAGACAATGCCAATGAGGCCAACACCCTGATGACCGAAGCGGGCCGGGTGGTGCACCAGGCCAACCAGTCCATGACGGACCTGATCAAGTCGATGAAAGAGGTGTCCGCGGCCAGCGAGGAGACGGCCAAGATCATCAAAACCATCGATGAAATCGCCTTTCAGACCAATTTGCTCGCCTTGAATGCCGCGGTGGAGGCGGCCCGGGCCGGGGAGGCCGGGGCCGGTTTTGCGGTAGTGGCCGATGAGGTGCGCAATCTGGCCATGCGGGCCGCAGAGGCCGCCAAAAATACCGCCGACTTGATTGAAGGCACGGTGGGCAAGGTGAAAGAAGGCTCCGATCTGGTGGGAAAAACCGGGGAGGCCTTTACCCAGGTATCCGACAGCTCCACCAAGATGAAGGAATTGGTGGCGGAGATTGCTGCGGCCTCGGCTGAGCAAGCCCAGGGCGTGGAACAAATCAATAAAGCGGTGAATGAGATGGACGGGGTGACCCAGCAGGTAGCCGCCAATGCCGAGGAAAGCGCCAGCGCCTCCCAGGAGCTTACGGCCCAATCCGAACAAATGAAAGGTATGGTGGGAGAACTGGTGGCCATGGTAGGGGGTAGTGCCGGCAATCACGCCAGGGTTCGGGAAGGCCAGCGCTCTCTCTTGGGAAGGTTGTCGTCAGTGCGTCAGGCCATCCCCCAGCCCGGTCCCGGGAAAAAGCTCCTGGGTCATAGCCTCAAGGGGAAAGAAGTGAATCCGGAGAAAGTCATTCCTTTGGAAGAGGAGAGTTTCAAGGATTTCTAGCCGCTGCCGGCTGGGGGTCTTGGGTCACCAAATGGAGGTAATCCGGGATTAGCCGGCGGCACCCCGGGACTTGGTCCCACCCGGAGAAACCATCTCCGGAGGCCAAGAAAACTTTTAAGGATTTTTAGTATTTTCACCGATACATGACACAGGGATGGGAATTATTGCCGCCCGGTTGGCGGTGAGGAAAAACCCCGGACCGGCTCTGGAGCCGGAAGAATTCTTGTCCCAGACATGACTTAAGGAGGAAGAACCATGGCCCAGGCAGCTCGCCAAGTGGACGTGGCCAACCACGCCCTTCAGGATAAAGAGGGAAAATATCTGACTTTCACCCTGGCCAATGAGGATTACGGCCTGGAAATCCTGAAAGTGCGGGAAATCATCGGCATGATGGATATTACCGCCATCCCCCAAACCCCGGAATATGTCAAAGGGGTCATCAATCTCCGGGGCCGGGTGATACCCGTCATTGACCTGAGACTCAAGTTCGGTCTGCCACCCATGGAGTATGGGGAGCGCACCTGCATTATCGTAGTGGATGTGGCGAGTGAATTCGGCTCGGTGCAGATGGGGGTGGTAGTGGACTCCGTCTCCGAGGTCCTGAATATCATGGGGGAAGATATTGAACCGCCCCCGGGTTTCGGCGGCCGGATCAATACCAGGTATATCCTGGGAATTGCCAAGGCCAAGGGCTCTATTAAAATTTTGCTGGATATCGACCGGGTGTTAACTGCCGAGGAACTGGCCGGAATCGAAGGCGTGGCTGACTGAGATAGGCCAGAGACAAGCTAAGGGTAACCCCAGTGCCTTTATTCTCCAGTCCCGGCGACGGACAGGCAAGGGAACGGGAAAGTCTGTTCTCACCTGACTCTGTCTTAAGAATACCGGAGCTTACTGAAAGAGAATTTCAAGATTTCTGTCAACTGATTCGCCAGCACGCCGGTATTCACCTGACTACTCAGAAAAAAGAGCTGGTCCGGGCCCGCCTGATGAAAATCATGCGGACTCGGGGGCTGGTCAGTTTCCAGCAGTATTATCGGCAAGTACTGGAGGATAGAAGCGGGGCCGAACTGACGCTGCTCCTGGATGCGATTTCCACTAATCAGACGGCTTTCTGGCGGGAACCGACGCATTTTCTCTACTTGGCCAAGGAAGTTTTGCCTCTTTGGGTTAAACAGCTCCGGGGCAACCCCCGCTGGCGCTTTTGGAGCGCCGGATGTTCCAGCGGCGAAGAGCCATATACCCTGGCCATGGTGCTCCAGGACGCGCTGCCGGGTCATGACTTGTCCGGGGTAAAAATCTATGCTTCTGATATCTCTACGCAGATGTTGGCTCAGGCCCAGCGGGGCGTTTACCCCCTGGCCCGGGTGGAGCCCTTGTCGCCGGAATGGCGGCGGCGTTTTTTCCAGAAGGGGGTCAACCGCTGGGAGGGTTTTGTCCGGGTCAAGCCTGAACTTAGGGCCATGATGCAATTTTTCCGGCTTAATTTTATGGAAAGCTTTTCCTTTAATCAGGAGTTCGACCTGATCTTCTGCCGTAACGTGATGATCTATTTTGAGAAGTCCACCCAGGCGGAATTGGTGGCGAAATTTTATAAATGTTTGCGGCCGGGAGGATATCTGTTCATCGGCCATTCTGAGAGCCTGTGCAATATCAGCCACCGCTTCATTTATGTTAAACCTACAATCTATCGCAAATAGGGGCCCAGGGATGCAATTAGTGGTAGGGGTGGCCGACCTGAAAGTGAGCAACCAGGGTACGGATATCCTGGTGACTCATGCTTTGGGATCTTGCATCGGGGTGGCGGTCTATGACCCGGTGGCCAAAGTGGGCGGCATTTTGCACTATATGTTGCCGGAATCGGCCCTGGACCCGAAAAAGGCCCAGGAGAACCCCTTTATGTTTGCCGATACCGGGATTCCCCGTCTCTTTCGGGAGTGCTACAACCTGGGGGCCCAAAAGCACCGCATCAAGGTGAAAGTGGCGGGGGGCAGCCAGGTCCTGGGCGGGCAAGAGCATTTTCAGATCGGCCGGCGCAATTACGCCGCCTTGCGGAAGATCTTTTTAAAGAACAACGTCCTGGTTGATACTGAGGATGTGGGCGGGGTTAAAGCCCGCACTCTGTTCCTGGAGATTGGCACGGGCAAGGTCTGGGTCAGGATTTTTGGCCAGAATACCAAGGAGTTATAGTGGTAAGGACAGGAAGATGAGCCTGGTACCGCAAATCCTAAAATCTTTGAAGAACCTGCCGCCATTCCCCATGGTGGCCCAGAAAGCCTTGCTCTTGCTCAATAAACCCGAGGTCAGCATTCAGGAGCTGATAGAGGTGGTAAAATTCGACCCCTCCACCACCGCCAATATTCTCAGGATCAGCAACTCCGCCTATTTTGGCCTGAGACGGGAGATTCACTCCCTGCACCAGGCTTTGCTTCTCTTGGGAACCCAGGAATTGTTGAAGATTATCATTGCCAGCGGCGCCACCCGTCTTTTTGCCAGCGCCGCGCCGGGTTATTTCCCCGAACGCCACGGGCTCTGGCGCCATTCCGTGAGCTGCGGGCTGATGGTGGACTTGCTGGCCCGGGAACTGTCCCTGGCCGACCAGGCCACGGGCTTTACCGCCGGGCTGCTGCACGACATCGGCAAGGTGGTCTTGAGTCTCTATGTGGACCAAAAATTCACGGAGATCATGACCTTGGTTGAAGAGAAGGGGATGTCTTTCCAGGCGGCGGAAAAAGAGATCCTGGGGATGGACCATGCCGAAATGGGCGGGGAGATGGCCCGCATTTGGGATTTCCCTGACCGCCTGCGCCTGGTGATCACCTATCATCATTTGGACCGGCCGGAGGCTTATACCGATGACCTGGTCTTGTTGGTGAATCTGGCTGACCTCCTGGTCATCATGTTCGGTCAGGATGTGGGAGCCGACGGCCTGGCTTACCCGGGTTACCCTGAAGTCTTAAAACACTTTCACCTCCGGGAGCGCGACCTGCAGAAAGTCCTGATGCTCTTTGGCAGCGCCTGGACTGACGCCCAAATTTTCTTCGGTTTAGGGGGAGCTTAAATGGCCTACAATGTGCTCATCGTTGATGATTCGGCCACCATGCGGGCCCTGATCCGGAAGATATTGTCCATCTCCGGCTTTGATGTCGGAGAATATTTTGAGGGCGCTAACGGCCGGGAGGCCTTGGCAGTCTTGGAGCAACACTGGGTCGATATCATTCTCTCGGATTTGCATATGCCGGAAATGGACGGCGCGGAATTGGTTAAAGCCTTGCAGGATCATAACTTATGGCGGAACATTCCGGTGGTCCTGATTACCACCGAATCCCGGCAAGAAGTCCTGGAACCCTTCGTCCAGCAGGGAGTCCAGGGTTATATCCGCAAACCCTTTAAGCCGGAGACGATCCGAGACAAGCTGATCACCATTCTAGGGGGCGAGCTGCATGTTGGAGAACTTGAAGGCTGCGACTTTTGAGGTCTTGGAAACCATGTTCTTCTTGTTTCCCGAGTCCTGGGAAGAAGGGTCCGGTCTGTTACATGGACCCGGTATCCGGGCCTGGGTGGCCATCCAGGGGCCCAACGCCTTCAAGGTAGGGTTGACCGTGCCTCTGAAGATGGCCCAGGAAATGGTCACTAATTTCTTGGGCATTACCGAAGACCAGCTCTCCCCGGAAAAAGTGGAGGACGTCTTAAAAGAGGCCGCCAATATGGTGGCCGGGGCTTTCCTGGGCCGGGAGGGGGCTTCCGCCTCCTTCAATCTCATGCCGCCCCAGGTCAAGAGACTTAACCTGGAAGACGAGAAATGGGAAGACAATGGCAACCACGTCCTGTTGGCCGTGGATGACTATGGCATGGAAGTATTCCTGGAGAAGAACTGAACCGGTTTGCTGGGGCGTGTCCCTTTTTCTCCCCGGAGACCGGGTGGTCAGGCAGAAAGGCGAAAGAAAAAAGACTGCAGGAGAACATAAGCTAGAAACCTTCCCTTAACTTTTCCGGGAACTTAAACGGGTTCCTTCCCCTGGGGGAAGAGCAAGGTTTAACATGGCTAAAACCAAGGTGCTGATTGTTGACGATTCCGCCATCGTGCGGAAGATTTTTAATGACTTGATCGCCCAGGAACCCGACCTGGAGGTGGTGGGTACCGCGCCGGACCCTTATGTGGCCCGGGACAAGATCGTCCAATACGAGCCGGATGTCATCACCCTGGACATCGAAATGCCCAGGATGGACGGACTGACTTTCTTAAAGAAGTTGATGCATTACTACCCCTTACCGGTGATTATTGTCTCCTCCCTCACACAAAAAGGCAGCCAGATGGCCGTGGAGGCCCTGGAGTATGGCGCCATCGAAGTCTTAGCCAAACCCGGCGGGGCCTTCTCCGTGGGCGACCTGGGTAAACAATTGCTGGGGAAAATCCGGGCCGCGGCCAGGATTAAGATGGAAAAGCGAAACGACAACTCACCACCCCCACCCCCACCCGTCAAGGTGGCGCCCTTGACCCAGACCACTAATAAGATTATTGCCATCGGGGCCTCCACCGGGGGCACCGAGGCCATTAAGGAAGTGCTGCTGCGCCTGCCCCCCAACGTGCCGGGGGTGGTAATCGTACAGCATATGCCCCCCAAATTTACCACCGCCTTTGCCGAGCGCCTCAATAAAATGTGCGCCCTGGAGGTTAGGGAGGCCCAAGACGGCGATTCCGTGCTCACCGGGCGAGCTCTGATCGCGCCGGGGAACTACCATATGCTCTTAAGACGGAGCGGCGCCCGTTATTACGTGCAGGTGAAGGACGGCCCCCCGGTGCATCATCAGCGCCCCAGCGTGGACGTCCTGTTTAATTCCACCGCCCAGACCGCCGGGGCCAATGCCCTGGGGGTAATCCTCACGGGCATGGGGGCTGACGGCGCCGACGGCCTCCTGGCCATGAAAGATAAAGGGGCTTACACCATCGCTCAGGACGAAGCCACCTGCGTGGTCTTCGGTATGCCCAAAGAGGCCATCAAAAAAGGGGCGGCCCAGAAAGTGCTGCCCTTGCTCCGCATCTCGGATGAAATCCAGCGGGCCCTGACAACCTCCAATTCCTGACGCCGCTCTCCCCAGGACCTCTCGACAGGGCGGTTCTTGCCATCTCTCCCCCTTTCTTGATAGAATCAAAGCATAATTGCTTCAAGTTCGACTAGCCGGCGCCCGGTGGTCGTCATTTCTTGAGCTGAGATGGGATAGCCCCGGGCCTTGTGAGGGATATTTTGCTGAAATTAGTAGGTTTCGACTGTGACGGCGTCCTCTTCGACTCCCGCCAGGCCAATATTGCTTACTACAACGCTATTCTAAAACACTTTGCCCTGCCTTCCCTGAGTCCGGAGGAGGTGGACTATGTCCATAGCCACACCTTCCGCCAATCCCTGGAATATCTCTTTCAGGATCGGGGCGACGCGGACACGGCCCTGGCCTTTGGCCGCACCCTGAATTACCAGCCCTTCATCCCCATGATGGCAGAAGAGCCGCATCTGAGGGAGTTCCTGGAGTTCCTGCGGCCCAAGTTCTACACCGCGCTGGCCACCAACCGCACCACCACCACCCACTCGGTCCTGCTTTACCACGGCCTGGCCGACTATTTTGACCTGGTGGTTTCGGCCCTGGACGTGGCCCGACCCAAACCCCACCCGGAATCCTTTGAGCGCATCCTGGCCCATTTTCATCTTGAGCCCGGGGAAGCCATCTATATCGGCGACTCCCGGGTGGATGAAGCCTTCGCCCAAAACGCCGGGGTGACCCTGGTGGCCTACCGCAACCCTCAACTGAACGCCGCCTACTTCCTGGATTCCTTCGCCGACGGCCCGGCCTTGATTAAGAGTTTGATGGGAGGGTGAGAAAGAAATTTGGGGGAGGGGGCCAGGGGTCGCAGACCCTCCTACAATCCTCCCCCAAACCCCCTCCCCCAGCCCCTTATACCAATTCGCCGTCAAACGTAAATTTTTAGCGCAGGGGCGAATCTTGTATTCGCCCTAAGCTGTGGGCGAACACAAGATTCGCCCCTACATTTTAATTCCCATTTGAGTGCGAATTGGTATTAAAGGGGGTTGGGAGGGGAGTTTGAGGGGAGGGCGGGGGAGCCACTGCTCCCCCGGCCCTCCC
>JBFLZI010000070.1:0-13660 GCA_040756315.1 Thermodesulfobacteriota bacterium
CAGGGACCTCAGGTCCCTGGCCCTCCCCCCACAATCATTATCACTCAATAAAAAAAACCGGCCCCCTTAGGGGGCCGGTTTTTTGTTGGCATGAAGGTTTATTGGTTAAAAGCCCCGGTTCGCCATGCGGGCGTAAAGCATGGCCACGGTGCGATAGACCAGGTGGGCCATCTTGGTGTAAGGGGCATAGAAGAACAGGAAGAACACGGAGGTGAGGTGCAGAAAGTAAGTGGGGTAGGCCAGGAGGCGAATGCCCAGCAGCCGGAAGACCCAAGACAGCAGTCCGGTTACCCCCACCGCCCCGATGACGTAAATCAGCAGCCAGTCGAAATAGCTGCCGTAACCGGCCTTGGCCGCATTGGCCTGCCGCTCTTTCATAATTTGGTAGATCCCATAGAGCAAGGCGGCGGTGCCCACCATGGCCAACAGCTTGATGGGGGATAACAGGAAGTAGGGGGATTCATGGTGGAGCACCCACTCATTTAAGAATCCCCAACTGGTGACCACCAGAAGGAAGATGAACCCGAAGACCAGCAGCAAATGGTTGGTGGACCGTTGAAAAGTAATCTCGCATTTCCGGAAGCGGTTGTGGAACAGGATATCCTTCAGAGTAGCGATAAGATTTCCCACCAGATTACCCTGGAGTTTGAGACCCCAGGGGTTGGCATTGATATCTTTCCAGAAGAGCATTACTCCCCGGGCCAGCATGAGCACGGCAAAGCCCAAGGCGGGGACGAAGATGAAGTCCACCAAGAGAGTGGGGAAGAGCTTGGAGAAAACAATGGGCCCCTCAGGAATATGCAGATGGCCGGTGACCTTCAGGGCCGCCAGGAGCAGCAGCACCGGGAAGGCGATGAGCAGGGGAAGGAATTTAATGTCCCCCACCATCCGGGCCAGGATGGGAGGAAAGGCATATTGCTCGATGCACATTTGCCTTAAGACGCCCAGCACCTCTCCGGGTTTGGCCCCCCGGGGACAATAGGCGGTGCAATCGCTGCACTGATGGCAGAGCCAGATGTCCGGGCTTTGCACCACCTCTTTCAAGCCCCATTGGGCCTGGAGCATCTCCTTCCGGGGAAAGGGCTTGTTATCCGGAGAGAGGTTGCAGACCACCGAACAGGTGTCGCACTGATAGCAGTGCTTGGCGGTTTCTCCCCCGGCGGCGATGATCCGCTTGACGAATTTAAGGTCCGGTTTGATGATAGTTTCGCCAGCCATGGATCACACCTCCTAAAATTCCTTAAAGGGGTTGGGGCCGATCTCCCGGATCCGGGCCACAAAATCGCTGACGATTTGCGGCAGCTTATCGAACTCGGAGATGGCCAACTGGATCTGTTGCACCCGGTCGGCTTCCAGACCCAGCTTATCCAGGGTTTCCGACAGCTTGGTCAGCCGATAGGCACAGAGCTCACTGCCCTTGGCAAAATGACACTGGTAGTCGTCGCCGTACTTGCAACCCAGGAGAAGCAAGCCGTCAACTCCCCGGGAGAGGGCGTCCGAGACCCACACCATATTGAAGGAGCCCATGCAACGCAGCGGGATGAAACGGACCCTGGGGTCCAGGCGCAGTCTATGCATTCCCACCGCGTCCAGGGCCGGGTAGGCGTCATTTTCACAAACCAGGCTGATAATCCGGTAAGGCGCATTCTCGTCGTCTTCATCCTCAAGTTCCGGGATGTCCAGAGATTTGAGCATGGAGCCGATGATATCCACGCTGTAGTCCTTGAAGGAGACGATGCGCTCGGGGCAGGCCCCCATGCAGGTGCCGCAACGGCGGCACCGGTTGATCTTGAAGAAGGGGGTGCCCTTCTCGTCTTCTTCGATGGCGCCGAAGGGGCATTCCTCGGTGCAACGTTTGCAAGAGGTGCAGCGCTGCATGAAGGGGTCCGGGAAGGTTTCGTCCCAGGCCCGGGGATGCACCGCCATACCCTCGGCCACATGTTCTACGGCCTGGATGGCTTTCATCGCCGCACCGATGCCGTCCTCCGCGGCCAGGGCCATGGTCATGGGCTGGCGCACGGCGCCGGCGGCATAGATCGCGGTGCGCCGGGTTTCATAAGGGAAGCAGATGAAGTTGGAGTCGGCGAAGCCGTTGAACAGTTCCAGGTCCGGCAGGCCCGGGCCCTGGCGGTAATCCAGATTGAGCACCGGATCATCCAGGGTGGCCGGCACCATGCCGGTGGCCAGGACCACCAGATCGGCTTCAAAGGCCACTTTATCTCCCAGCAGGGTGTCTTCAGCCCGGATCACCAGTTTGCCGCCCTCACCCTGGTGGACTTCGATGACTTCAGCCTTAGTTAGCATCACGCCGGGATCGGACTGAGCGGCCTTGTAGAATAACTCGTTTTGACCCGGGGTGCGGATATCCTTGTACAGGATATAAGCCACGGCCTCCGGATTGCTCTGGCGCACGTACAGGGCCTGTTTCAGGGAGGTGGCGCAGCAGAAATCGGAGCAATAGGGCAGATGCTCCGGGTCCCGGGAACCGGCGCACTGGATAAAGGCCACGGCTTCCGGAGCCTTGCCGTCCGAGGGCCGCACGATCTTCCCCTTTTTGGCCAGTTCCTCCATTTCCATGTTGGTGATCACATCCTTAGAAAGACCATATCCCAGGCGCGTGAGCTTAGTGGCGTCATAGGGCTTCCAACCCGCGGCCAGGACGATGGCTCCCACCCGAGAGACTTCCACTTCCCCGCCTACGTTGATATGGGCGTCCAGCAAACCGGGCTGGCCCTCGATTTTCTCGATAGCGGCCCCGGTGAGCACCCGGATCTGGGGATTACTCTGGACCTCCTGGATTTTCTTAAAGACCACCGGCTCCTGGAGAGTGGTGAAAGGGTAGGTCGTGGGAGTCTGCCGGTAGAGTTTGGCGCCGTAGCCGCCCAGTTGGGTCTCTTTTTCCACTAAGAGGACCTGGTAGCCGTCGTTGGCCGCCTCCAGCGCGGCGCTGAGTCCGGCCATGCCGCCGCCGATGACCAGGATGGTCTTGTCACATTCAGTCTGATAAGGCTCCGGCAGGTCGGATTTCTT
Organism: Thermodesulfobacteriota bacterium; assembly: GCA_040756315.1. GTDB lineage: Bacteria > Desulfobacterota > Desulfobaccia > Desulfobaccales > 0-14-0-80-60-11 > JBFLZI01. The sequence continues at coordinate 3,031 of JBFLZI010000070.1, forward strand.
TACCCGGGCGCAGTACATCCTAAGATAGTCCTCCGCCAGGTTTTGGGTTTCCTCCGCCTTGGGTTCCATGGTCCAGGCCACCAATTCCCGGATGTTGCACCGCTCCACCAAGGCGTTGGGGAAGTCGAACTCCAGGTATTTCACCCGGGGTGAGCAGGCGGCAATGACCAGGCTGTTGATCCCTTCCTGGGTCATATCCTTCTCAATGAGGGCCCGGCCCTCCGGGCTGCAGAGGATGTCATGCTCCTGGATGTGTTGGATCTTGCCCTCTTTTTTGATCACCTTGGTCAGGCTCTCAAAATCGATGGCGTCGGCAATGCCGCAGCCCTTGCACAAATAGACACCGAATTTCTTTTCCATTTCCATCACGACCTCCTCCCCAGGGCGATGAGACTCTTGAGGGCGGCCCCGGTCGCGTCTTCATTGGTTTTCATTACATCTAGGGGGCCCTTCAAGGTACCTAAGGCGTAAACCCCTGGAGGTAAGAGCTCCTGAATGATGAAGCCGTCCGGGGTGTAGGAGAGGGGCAGTGGGAAGGGGGAGGTCTTGGTGGAGGGCACCATGCCCGTGGCCAGGACCACCATATCGAAGGCCATCTTTACTTTATTGCCGGTGGCGGTATCCTCGGCCATGATCTCCACGTTATCGCTGCCGGGCACTTGGGTCACCTTGGCCACTTTACCCCGAATCAGATGGACCTTCTCATCGTCCCGCACCTTCCAGAGAAACTGTTCATAACGGCCCGGAGCGCGCAGGTCAATGTAAAAGATGTAAGCTTCGGAGTCCGGGTCTTGTTCCCGGAGATAAGTGGCTTGCTTCAGGGAGGCCATGCAGCAGATGTAAGAGCAGTAGGGGAGATGGTTCTCATCCCGGGAGCCGGCGCACTGGACAAAGGCCACCTTCTTGGGAGGCTTCTGATCCGAGGGCCGGATAATTTTGCCGCCGGTGGGGCCGTTGGGTGCGGCCAGACGCTCCATCTGCATATTGGTGATGACGTTGGCTACCTGCCCGTATCCCAAATTGTCTATTTTGGCGGCGTCATAAGGCTCCCAACCGCTGGCCAGGATGATGGCCCCGACGTTGAATTTCAGCGTCTCCGGCTTCATGTCCAGGTCAATGGCCTCATACTTACAGGCCTCCAGACACTTTTTGCCGCAGTCGCCGCTGCACGCCGAGGCGTCCAGCACGTACTTTTGGGGAAAGGCCATGTCAAAGGGAATATACGCGGCTTTGGTCTTGTCCAGACCGAAATTGAAATCATTGACCCGCCACTGGGGACAAGCTTCGGCGCAGGCATCGCAGGCCACACAACGGTCGTTGACATAGCGGGGATTAACCTTAACGGTAACCTCATAATCGCCGGCGCTGCCGCTGATCTGGGTGACCTCCGCCATAGTGTAGAAGCTGATCTGGGGATTCTCTTTAATTCGGCGGAAATTGATCTCCAGGCCGCAAACGGGCGGGCAGAGCTTGGGGAAGTAGCGGTAGAGCTGGGCCACCCGGCCCCCCAGGTAGGGAGCCTTCTCGGTGATGATCACCTGCGCCCCGGCCTCCGCGGCCTCCAGGGCTGCGGTGAGGCCGCCCATACCTCCCCCGATGACCAGAATTTTACGATTTTCGGCGTTCACTCAGGTCCTCCTTCAGGACATTCTGCTTGCCAGAGCCGGCGGTGGGGAGGGGCGGCCTCCCGGCCAGGCCCTTGAAGAACAACTAGTTATTTCTACTAGATTGTGAACATAGGTGCAAGGGAAAATTCCCGTCGCTCCAGTGGGAAGATGGAGCTAGCCCCTTAAAAAAATGGCCGTGGCCGGTTATGCCACGGCCTTAAAAACGGCCCGAGGCTTCGGGTTGCCCCGAAGCCTCGGCACCTAGTTCAGGTTACTTAACCAGTTGCACGTAAGGCTTGGTCTCAAACTTCCACTCGTTGGTGTTCTTGTCATACTGGGAGATGGTGAACACCTTCCACTTGCTGTCGTCGATGGAGAGGAAGTCCGACCGGTAGTAGTAGCCGGGATAACGGCTCTCTTCCCGGAAGAGGATGTGGCGCAGGTGGGCCTCACCGGCCAGGATGCGGTGGTACTGCTCCCAGGCCCGCATCAGTTCGTGGAGGTCCGAGGCGGCCAGCCGGGTGGCGTCTTCCTTCAGCATGGTGAGCCGTTTCAGGCCTTCTTCCAGGCTGGGTTTATTGGTCATGTACATGGTGGCGCAGCCGGCGACATACTCATCCATCAGCTTCTGCAAGCGGGTCTGCACCTGCTTGGGCAGGAGGTAATTGGGGTTGATGTCCGCCGCGGTGGTGTAGTCCTTGTACTTCTCGTAGATCTCGAAGGGCAGGTAGATCTCGGCGATGACGTCGTCGATGTTCTGGGCCGCTTCCAGTTTATCGTCCTTGTGGTCCAGGATGAAGGCGATGGCGCCCTTGGCGGCCATGCGGCCCTCAGCATGGGAGCCGGAGGAGAACTTGTGGCCGGAGGCGCCGACGCCGTCACCCGCGGTGAACAGGCCTTCCACGGTGGTCATGCGGTCATAGCCCCAGAACCAGTCATCGGGGGCGCCCAGATAGTTCTTGGAGGGACCGGAAACCCACAGACCGGCGCAGCCGGCATGGGAACCCAAGAGATAAGGCTCAGAAGGAATGATTTCCGAAGGCACCTTGTCGGGTTCCATGTTAAAGGAGGCCCACAGGGAGGCGGCGGAGATGGACATATCCAGGAAGTCTTCCCAGGCTTCCGCTTCCAGGTGCTTGAGCTCTTTCTTGCTCAGGACTTCGGCCAGGGCCTGCATGGCCTTGTCGGTGTGCATCAGGATGGGGCCGCGGCCTTCCCGCATTTCGATCATGGCGGCATGGTTCCGGAGGCAGGTGCCGGGGGAGTCGGCATAGCCGGGATACTCGGCTTTCACCCGGTCCCAGTTTCTCGCCATATAATCTTCGCCGTAGGCGTTGGTGGCCTGGGCCTTGAAGAACAGGAACCAGGCGCCTACCGGGCCGTAGCCGTCCTTAAACCGGGCCGGGACGAAACGGTTTTCCATGAGCACCATCTTGGCGCCGATTTCCGCGGGCATGGCGTAAGTGGAGCCGGCGTTCCACACCGGATACCAGGCCCGACCCTGACCTTCACCCACGGACCGGGGCCTAAAGACGTTGACCACGCCGCCGCAGGCCACAATCATGGCCTTGCATTTGAAGACGTAGGTTTTGTGCTCCCGGACGCTGAAGCCCACCGCGCCGCAGACCCGGTTGGAGTTGTTCTTGTCGGTCAAGAGCTTGACGATGAAGACGCGCTCGTAGATGTTATCCATCCCCAGGGCGTTTTTGGCGGCTTCAGCCACGATCACCTTGTAGGATTCGCCGTTGATCATGCACTGCCAGCGGCCGGAACGGCAGCACTTACCGCCGTCTTTGAGCATGGGCAGGCCTTCGTCTCTGGCCACCTGGCCGTCCACGGTGTGGTTTTCCGCGTCCTTTTGCCAGATAGGCAGGCCCCATTCCTGGAAGTCATACACGGACTGGTCCACGTGGCAGCCCAGGCTGTGCACCAGGTCTTCCCGGATGATGCCCATCAGGTCGGTGCGCACATATTTGACATAGTCGTTCACCGGGTTTTCCGGGCCGACGAAAGTGTTGATGGCCGACAAACCCATAGCCACGGCGCCGGAGCGGTCCAGGGCGGCTTTGTCCACCAAGGTAACCTTCAAGCCGGCAGCTTTAGCCCAGGCCGAAGCTTCCACCGCGGCGCCGGTGCAGGCCATCCCGCCGCCCACCAGCAACAGATCGGTCTCGATGGTTTCTACCGGCGGTTTCGCACAAAAAGACCATTTACAGAATTCTCTTTCCAGAGCCATATCTAATTGACCTCCTTGAATTTTCGCTGCGGTGCAGACTTACTCGGTCCGGGCCTTGCCGGTGAAGAAACCGGGTTGTTTTAGTTGCGCAAAATCGCTGGGCATGGTCTTGCCCTTGAAACAATCGATGGAACCTTCCGGGGTGGTGCGGATGGGGAACTTGAACCGCTTGATGGTCTTCTGATCCCGGAACTTGATGGTCCACATGATGGAGTCCGTGCCCCGAAGCGGGAAGGTGCTGGAACCCAGAGGCATGATATCCGCATAATGGCGGACTTCAATGGCCTGCTGGGGGCAGATCTTCACGCAGTTGAAGCACTCCCAGCACTGATCCGGCTCCTGATTGTACGCCTTTTTGGTCTCGGCGTTCAGTACCATCAGGTCGTTGGGGCAGATGTACTGGCAAGCGGTCTTGTCCAGGGCTTTGCAGCCGTCACATTTCTCCACGATTACAAAACTGGGCATGGTTCAAAACCTCCTAATTAGGGTTAACTGGTTGTTGTTAGCCGTTGCCGGGCCGACAGCCCAAGCAGGGCCTTTCCCTCTTCTCTTTAACCTTTACGCCAAAATTTACCGGTTATTTACACCTCCGCCGCTAGGGCGGAATTACAGCCTGGTAAGGGTACGCGGGGTACCCCCAAGAAAGCCCTAACCTTTCTCAGCCCCTTTGAGAAACTCGTCCATCACGCTCAGGGTTTTCTGCTTCACCGCCAACTCGTAAATCTTGTCCTTTACGGCCTTGGGCAGGAGTTCGATGCTCTTGGTGGTGGCGGCGTCATATTTGGCCATGGGGAAGAGCTTCAGGACCTTGTCCCGCTGCGCCTCGGTGCAGGGCACGATCATGACTTTCATCCCGGCCAGCTCCTCTTTCAGCAGTCCTGCCAAGCCGGCCTCCTGCAGCGCCTTAAACCTCTCCTCATTGATCCATATATTGATGGGATAAGTCTCGGCCATATCCTTTCCTCCTCTGTTTGGTCTCAGATAAAGCGTATTAGTTATAGATTCAGGTCTATTTCCCGCCGCAGCCAATATCCTTATAAGGGATCAATCCTAAAGGCAGGCGCCGCCTTGTCCAGGTATTCCTGGGTGACAAAGGGCGAACCGAAGCCGTATTTTTTGGCGGAATCCATGACCACGTCAAAGACCTCAGGCCGGAAGATCAGCCGGGTGGGCTTGACTTCGTCCATGATGATGGAACGGATCTTAGTGCCGCTGAATTTTTGCAGTTCCTTCCAATGGCCGCACAGGCCGATGCAGGTGACCTCGCCGCAGTGGGGACAGTAGGCCCATTCCAGGACATAGATGGGGGTGATGTTTAATTTTTCCTTGGGAATGCTCATGAGCAGGTGATGGGCCTGATAGGAATGATAATAGGTGCCCACGCCGGCATGGTCCCGGCCGAACATGTGATGGGTCAGGCCCAGGTTGGTGCGGATGATGGAATGGTGCACCGCCTCCCGGGGCCCGGCATAGCGCATATCCCAGAAGGTCATGGTCACCATGTGGATATCGTCCCGGAAGTAGCCGGATTTCCGCAGCTCATCCTGAGTGAGCACGATGGCCTCGTCGATGTAATCCCCGGCCCGTTTTTCACCGACGATGCAGTTGACCAGCACGCCGGAAATGGCCTTGCCCATGGTTTCCATCTGTTCCACCGGACTGTCGCCGTGGGCGGCGATGTAAGCATGTTTCATCAACCATTCGTGGCCGGAGTGGGGCACGTTCCGGGTCTGGTGGGCCACAATCTTGATCCAGTTCTTCTCCTTGAACTTTTCCCGATGCTGTCTGGGGGTCAGGAAGTAGGGAGTGAAGGGTTCCCGAACTTTGGGTTCATTCACCAAAGTGATCTTCCCGCCCACGAACTTGTCTTTGTAAGCATAGGTCCGTTTTACCCCGGGGTGCTTGTCCTCTTTAGTGCCATACACATCCTGCGCCATATCCTCTTTGGGATAGGAGTAAATCTCTTCGATATCGAAGATGGCCAGGGGATTGCCGTCGTAGGTAAGGCAGACGCTCATCCCTGGTTTAATGCCATAGTCGGCGATTTCCTTGTCGGACATATCGTAGACGAGAGGGATGCTCCAGACGGTGCCGTCCGCCAGCTCCATTTTTTTGCAAGTGGCCAGGACATCCGCGTTATTCATAAAGCCTTCGATGGGAGAGAAAAAACCATAAGCGATACCGATGGCCTCGGTGGCCATCTGCCGGCTGGCCGGGACCTGTTTCAACCCTTGGATCTTTTTCTTGGCTTCTGCTTTATCGGCAATTACCCTTTCAACCAGCGGCTTACCGCCATGACCGATAATTTGCATCTTGATTCCCCTTTCATTAAGGTTATTGGATTTAGGGTCTTAACTCACGCCAACAAAAACTTCAGGCCGGTTGCACTGGAGACGATTTGCACTGGCCTGTTTTTTAACTAACTAAAATGAAAGTGAAAATTTTCACATAAATCCAACGAAGTAAATTTAAATCTAATTCCCGGTCAATGTCAATAGAATTTTTTCACTAGGATTTTTTCTAGGGCAGGTCTTTGGGCTTTAAGGAGTTTCAGCTACCACCACCCGATAACTGAGGGTGGGTTCCTGTCTGCCTCGCAGCACCACCTGGGGACCGGGGGTCACCGGGACCCGCCCGGCCAGCTCCTTATGGGTGGATTCGCTGATCATAATCTCCGCGTCCAAATCCCGGGCCAGTTCCAGCAAACGGGAGGCCACATTGACCACATCGCCGATGATGGTGAAGTCCATGCGTTTCTCCGAACCGATGTTCCCCATGATGGCCTCGCCGGTATTGACGCCGATGCGCATGCCCTGGATGGGCGTTTTGCCGGCCGACTTCATCTCTTGGAGACGCCGGTGCATCGCCAGGCTGCAGGTCACCGCCTGGCTGGCCGCCTGGGGCAGAGGCAGGGGCGCGCCAAAGACCGCCATCAGGCCATCCCCCAGAAATTTGTCCAGGGTGCCCTGGTACTCAAAGATCAGGTCCACCATCTGGGTGAAAAAGGCATTGAGCATCTCCACCACGGCCTCCGGAGCCATTTTTTCCGACAGGGAGGTAAACCCCCGGATGTCCGCGAAGAGCACGGTGAGATGCCGTCTCTGGCCCCCCAACTGTAAGCTCTCCGGATTTCTCAGGATCTCCTCGCACATGGCCGGGCTGACATACCGGGAGAGGGTCTCCCGGAGCATGGTGCGCTGCTGGTACAGGCGCAGACGGCTCCGGAGGGAGGCTTCGTGCCCCGCCTCCTCCGCGGCGATCTCCCGGAGGAGGTTCTGCAATTCCGGGTCATCCGCGTCTTCGGCCAGGGCCAGATAACTCTTCCGGGCCTCCAGTTCATGGGAAATGGCCAGCTCTATGGCCTGAATCAGGCTCAAATCCATCTTCCTCACTCCAGGTTTATAGATTGTGATAATTTTATCTTATACTTTGCCAATTAGGCAGATAAAATCTAGTAAAATGTGAGCAAAGGCCAGGGGGCTTGGAGTTTTTAGTTTCGAGTTTCGAGCAAGTCTTGGGAATTACTGAAAAATTAAAAATAGAAACTCAAAACTAATTTCCCGCCCCCCAAAGGAGGCCATGATGTCCCCGGTAGCAATGGTGGAAGTAGTGATCTACGACGCTCCCACGGCCCAGGCCCAGAGTTGCGCCTGCGGTTGCGGCGGCCATCACCATGATGACGCCGATCCCCTGGCCGGGGTCAGCATGGAAATGCAGGCCCGGGCCCTGGCCTTAACCCTGGATCAGGCTTTCCCCGGGCAGGTCAAGGTGGACTATATCAATGTGCTCAAGGACCCCCGGGGTCCCACTCTGCCCCAGACCGCGCTCTTGTGCTCCCTGGCCTATCCCACTCCCCTGGTCTATTTAAACGGTCAGGGACGCTTTGCCGGGGCCTTGCCGGCGGAGCGCATCCGGGAGGAAGTGGGGAAAATCCTGGCCGGTTAAAAAAATAGGGCGAAAAAGCGAAAAGGGAAAAGGAGTGGTATCTCATTCAGTCATACCTTTTCGCCTTTTCCCCTTTTTCCCTTTTCGCCACTGACCATCTTGTGGGACTGGGGTAATTGCACGGTATGGCAGCCAAGAAGCCAAGAGTTCCTTCCATCATCACTTTACTCACCGATTTCGGCACCCGGGATGCTTATGTGGCCTCCATGAAGGGGGTGATCCTGGGTCTTAATCCCCAGGTGCGGTTAGTGGACCTGAGCCACGCAGTGCCGCCCCAGGACGTCCGGGCCGGGGCCTTTCTTTTGGCCGCGGCGGCCCCTTATTTCCCGGCGCAGACCATTCACCTGGCAGTGGTGGACCCCGGGGTGGGGACCCCGCGGCGGGCCCTGGCGGCCCGGTGCCGGGGCCAATATTGGGTAGGCCCGGACAACGGCCTGTTTCACCTGATCTTTATCGGCGCTACCGACCTGACCAGAGTCTCTTTAGAGAACCCGGCCTATTTTCGCCCGACAGTCTCCGCCACCTTCCAGGGGCGGGACCTCTTCGCGCCGGTGGCGGCCCACCTTTCCCTGGGGGTGAGTCTGGAGCAATTGGGACCGCCCCTCACCGACCCGGTCACATTGCCCCTCCCGCTCCCCACCTTTACCCCGGCGGCGGTGCACGGGGAGGTCATTTATGTGGACCACTTCGGCAATCTGGTGACCAATCTGAAGATGGCGGAAATCAAGGCCTGGCTGGCCGGGGAGAGCTTTTCCCTGCACCTCGGCGCTCTCACCTTTAAGCGCCTGTCCCGCACGTATGGGGAAGCCGGCCCAGGAGAATTTCTGGCCCTGGAAGGCAGCCACGGTTATCTGGAGGTTGCCTGCAACCAGGATAACGCCGCCCGGCGTTTGGGGGCCGGGCTGGGCCTGGTGGTGGAAATTCGCCGGACCTGAAGCAGCCGTTCCCGATTTAGGAATTCCCTTCCAGCAACTGTCCTAATCTCTCCCCTGATTCTTATATCTGGCTTAGAAAAGTTTTATGTAGGGTGGGCACCGCCCACCGGTTCCCGTGAGGTGCGCCCTGGGGGCCTAGTTACGATGATGGTGGCGGGCGGGGACGCCCGCTCGACGATTTTTCAAAATTTCCGGTTTGGCCAGTAGCCCCTGAATGACTGCCCGGGGAATTTATCCTTTGCAGAACCCTAGAGATAACCGCTAAAATGATGCCCGGGAAAGGCGGGGCTGCTGGCCCTCCTCCCACAAACAATGTATTTAGTGCAGTATTGGGGAACGAAGTTCCCCAATACTAGATGACAATTCCAAATATGCTTACTCTAAAAAGCGTTCAGTCCGGTTATGGGCGGTTGCCGGTATTGAAGGGGATTTCCCTGCACGTGCGGGCCGGGGAGGTGGTCACCCTCATCGGCGGCAACGGCGCGGGCAAGACCACCACGTTGCACACCGTCTCCGGGTTATTGCCGGCCCGGCGGGGCGTGGTGGAATTTGCCGGCCAGGACTTAACCCGCCTGGCCCCGGAGCGCGTCGTCGCTCTGGGCTTGGCCTTAGTGCCGGAGGGCCGCCGCATCTTTGCCAGTCTCACGGTGAACGCCAATCTGGAGTTGGGTGCCTTTCATCGCCAGGATAAAAAGCAGGTGCGCCGGGACCTGGAGGAGATCAAGGAGCGTTTCCCCCTTCTCAAGGAACGGGCTTCCCAGCCCGGGGGCACCCTGAGCGGCGGCGAACAGCAGATCCTGGCCATTTGTCGGGCCTTGATGGCCAAGCCTAAGCTCCTCATGCTGGACGAACCCTCCATGGGCCTGGCCCCCCGGATGGTGCAACAGGTTTACGAGATTCTGCGGAAGTTAAAAAAAGAGGGCACCACCCTCCTGCTCATCGAACAGAACGCCCGGGCGGCCTTGAAACTGGCCGATCGGGGCTATGTCATAGAGACCGGGCGCATCATCCTGGACGGCACCGCGGCGGAACTCCGGGATGACCCGGAGGTGCAACGGGCCTATCTGGGGAAGGGATATCGGGAAGTCTGGGAATGAGTCTACTGAATGTGGATTTCCTCAGCAAACACTTCGGGGGCGTCAAGGCCCTGGACGGAGTCTCTTTTACCGTCAAGGAGGGGGAAATCCTGGCCTTGATCGGCCCCAACGGCGCGGGCAAGACCACTTGCTTCAACGTCATCAACGGCCTGTTGCCCCCCACCGCCGGAAAAATCTATTTTGCCGGGGAGGAATTGACCGGGCTTTCCCCTTATTTCCGGGCACACTTAGGCTTGGCCCGCACCTTCCAGAACATCCAACTCTTCGGCGGCATGACCGTCCTGGAAAATGTCCTCACCGGCTACCACCTGGGCCAGAAAATCGGGGTCCTCACCGCGCTGTTACCCCTGCCCCAGGTGAGTCGGTCGGAAGACCAGATACGGAACGGCGCTCGGGACTGGCTCAGACTGGTGGACTTGCTGGATAAGGAAGAATGGCCGGCGGAAGCCCTGGCCTACGGGGAACAACGCCGCCTGGAAATCGCCCGGGCCCTGGCCCAAAACCCCAAGCTGCTCCTCCTGGATGAACCCGCGGCCGGACTGAACCCCCGGGAGACCGAGGACCTGATGGCCTTGCTGGAAAAACTCCGGGACCTGGGCATCACTTTGCTCATCATCGAACACGATATGAGCCTGGTCATGGGCATCAGCCACCGCATCGTGGTCCTGGACCAGGGCCAGGTCATCGCCTCCGGCCCCCCCAACGACATCCGCCGGGACCCCCGGGTGATCGAGGCCTATTTGGGGAAGGAGGAGGATGAAGAGTTTGGGGGAGGGGGCTAAGGGGCGCAGCCCCTTACCCCCTCCCCCA
>JBFLZI010000071.1:0-13561 GCA_040756315.1 Thermodesulfobacteriota bacterium
CGGGGCAGGCGGGCCAATAGCCCGCCTGCCCCGGCTTTATAATCCCCATAATGGCTGGGGGAGGGGGGCAGGGGCCTGTGGCCCTTAGTCCCCTCCCCCCAAACAACCTCTAGGCATTGCCCTCCATGGCTGTTTATCCCCAGGAATACGACTTAATCGTGGTGGGGGCCGGGCACGCCGGCTGTGAAGGGGCCCTGGCCGCGGCCCGCATGGGTCTCAAGGTTCTTATGTTTAACCTGAACCTGGACACCATGGCCCAGATGGCCTGCAATCCCGCCATCGGCGGATTGGCCAAGGGACACGTGGTCAAGGAGATCGACGCCCTGGGGGGAGTCATGGGCCAACTGGCGGACCAGACGGGCATCCAGTTCCGCACCCTGAATCTCTCCAAGGGACCCGCGGTGCGGGGCACCCGGGTGCAATGCGACAAGCAGGCCTACCGTCTGGCCATGAAGTCCCTCCTGGAAAAGGAACACCGCCTGGATCTGCGGGAGGCGGAGGTGGAGCGCCTCCTGGTGGAAGACGGCCGGGTGGTGGGGGTGGTGGAGACCATGGGGCTGGCCTACCGGGCCCGGACGGTCCTGATCACCACCGGCACCTTCTTAAACGGCCTCATTCACATCGGCCCCTGCCGCATCCAGGCCGGGCGGGCCGGGGAGTTTCCCTCCACGCACCTGGCCGGGAATTTACGGGAGTTGGGCTTCCGGATGGGCCGCATGAAGACCGGCACGCCCCCCCGCCTTAGGGCCAGCAGCATTGACTTTGCCTCCCTGGCCCGCCTGGAAGGGGACCCGAAGCCCCGCCCCTTTTCCTGGCGCACTTCCCAGGTGTCAGTAGAGCAACTACCCTGCTTTATCACCCATACCAGCCCCGCCACCCACCGCCTGATCAAGGAAAATATCCATCTGTCCCCCTTGTATAGCGGCGTTATCACCGGGGTGAGCGCCCGCTACTGCCCTTCCCTGGAAGACAAGGTGATGCGCTTCACCGACAAGGCCAGCCACCAGGTGACTCTGGAGCCGGAGGGCCGGGACACCGAAGAGATCTATGCCAAGGGCCTGGGGAATTGCCTGCCGGTGGAGCTGCAACTGGAGTTGTTCCGGAGCGTGCCGGGCCTGGAGGCGGCGGAGGTGATGCGCCCGGCCTATGCCATTGAATATGACTACGTGGACCCCCTGCAACTTAAACCCACCCTGGAGACCAAGCTGATCCAGGGACTCTTTTTGGCCGGACAGATCAACGGCACCTCCGGCTATGAAGAGGCCGGGGCCCAGGGCCTTTGGGCCGGGATCAACGCCGCCTGCCAGGTGCTGGGCCGCCCGCCCTTTCTGCCGGACCGGTCCCAGGCCTATATGGCGGTGCTGGTGGATGACCTGGTGACCAAGGGCACTAGGGAGCCTTACCGCCTCTTTACCTCCCGGGCCGAGTACCGCCTGTTGCTCCGGGAGGATAACGCCGACCTGCGCCTGATGGAATGGGGCTTCGAATTGGGGCTGGTGGAAAAAGAGGCAGTAGAGCGCCTCCAAGAAAAGCAGCGCCTGCTGGCGGCAGAAGAGGCCCGGCTGGCCGGCCGCCGCCTCTATCCCAATCCGGCAGTAAACCGGGAACTAACGGCCCGGGGCACCGCGCCCCTGGCCGCGCCCACCCCCATCCTGCAACTGGTCAAGCGCCCGGAGCTGGACCTGGCCACTCTCTTCTCCCTGGCCGGTGAAGAGCCCCAGGCGCCTCCGGCCGTGCTGGAGCAGTTGGAGATCAAATATAAATACGACGGCTATATCAAACGCCAGGAGGAAACCGCCCGGAAACTGGCCCAGTGGGAGGCCAAACGCCTGCCCCCCGCCTTCGATTACGACGCCGTCCCGGGGCTGTCCCGGGAGGTGCGGGATAAATTAAAGGAGGTGCGCCCCCGGTCCCTGGGCCAGGCGGCCCGGATCGCCGGCGTAACCCCCGCGGCCCTGGCGATTTTGGCGGTTTATTTGAAGAGGTTTGGGGGAGGGGGGTAAGGGCCGCAGGCCCTTACCCCCTCCCCCAATCCCTTAGGGGGATTATAAAACTGGTGCAGGCGGGCCAAAAGCCCGCCTGCACCGGCCCCATAAGCGGGTTGGGGGTGTGGGGGCAGGGCAGGGACCTGAGGTCCCTGGCCCTCCCCCCACAAAACATCTTGTAAAGGAAGTTATTTAAAGGCGTGTTTGGCGTTCTGTGGGCGTATGCTTCGGGTTTAAGGCCGCCCCTGGGATTTTTCGTATTGATCGTAAACATAGCCGCCCAGGGCTCCGGCCCCGGCCCCGACGGCGGCCCCGCAGCCGGGGCAGCCCGCGGCCCAACCCACCAGGGTGCCGCCGCCGGCGCCGATGGCGCTGCCGCTTAAGACCCGCTGCTGGGTAGTGGACATACCGGAGCAGCCGCCCACCACCAGAGCTGTCAGCACCAGCAAGCAGACCAGCGTTTTCATCACTTCTTCCCTCCTGTCTTAGACTCCGGTGGGCGTATGTCGGTGCAGCATCTTAGGATCACTTCCAACACCGGGGTCTTCACCTCATCCGGATGGTCCCGGTAATATTGATCCACGATCTGAATGACCTGGCTCACCGTCCGGTTCTTCATGGCCTCTACAAAGGCCCGGGAGATAGAGACCGAGCGCCCCTTGCTCACCGCCTGGTCAAAGTCAGCCAGGTTGCCCAGCCCGAAGATATAACCGATTTTGCCGTCCATGGAGGCCTGGGCCCAATGAGTGCCATTCCAGAGGAATCCCTTTTGCGTGGACCAGGCCGCGCCGGTCAGAACTCCCAAAAGGGCCACGCCCAGAATCACTGCCGTTAATCGCCTCTTCATCTGCTCTTAACCCGCCTTTCGATTATTACAGTCTCTTTGGCAGCCGCTATTAATGGGCTGATTGGAAACCAGGGTCCCCCATACCGGGACTAGAAAGGATAACGAATCGCCGGGGATGGCGGGCCCAAGGACCTGCCGCCGGGATCAGGTCTAAGCCAGGCGGGTCAGGTCAGCGGCCTTGAAATTTCTGATAGCGGTCGTAGAGAAAGCCCGCCACCATCCCCGCGCCACCGCCCACCGCGGCCCCAACCGCCGGAGAACCCGTGGCCCAGCCCACCAACGCGCCGCCGCTGGCGCCGATGGCGGCGCCGCTCATTACCCGTTGGGTGGTGCTGGACATGCCGGAACAGCCCCCCAGGACCAGGGCCAGCACCAAAACCAGGATGACCGTCCTTTTCATTTTCTCCCCCCCTTAATTTTCGGCGGCCAGACCTTAAGAGGTCGCCGCCGGTTAACCCCGGGCACCCAGGTGGCCCCGGGAATTCCCAGAAAAAATTCTTTGGAGCCGGACCGGCGCCGCGTCGTCGTGATGCCCAGGGGGCACCCGGGATACAGCCTGCTTTCCCAGCTCCCCACTGGATGGAAGTCAAGCTGAGCCGGCGTCACCGGGGACTGCTTTGGTTATTTTGCCTTGGTCGCGGTCTCGGGCGGGCAGAGCGCGGTGCACCGCCGCATGATTACTTCGATAACCGGCGTAGCCATTTTTTTCGGGTTGTCCTTATAGTACTTATCCACCTCCTGGATGATCTGGGCAATAGTTTTGGTTTTCAACTCATTGACGAAGGCCTGGGAGATACAACCGGCGCGGCCTCCGGTGCCCATGCCCACCTCAAAGTCGGCCATGTTGCCGATACCCTTGACATAGGCCACCCGGATTTCCGGGGTCAGATCTTTCCAATGGGTGCCATTCCACAGAAAACCTTTTTCAGCCGCCCAGGTTACGGAAGACAGGCTTAAGAGAAGAATGATGGAAAGGAAAAACCAGGTCTTTCTCTTGGTGCGCATAGGCTACCCCCTCGTAATTTTCCCGATTGCTGCGGCTCCCGGGCAAGGTTTAGGTTTTGTCAGGAGCGGCCTGGGGCTGCGGCTTGGCCGCCCCCTTTTTCTTTTTAGTGCTGGTTTTTTTGCTGGTTTTCAGGCCTTTTTTCTTACTGGTGGCCAGATGGGCTTTGGCCCCGGATTTTTTTACTTTTGCCTTCTTTTGGGCCTTTTGACCGGACCTGGCTTTTACTTTGGGTTTGGCCTGCTCCTCTGTTTTGGGGGCAACCGGTCCTTTGGCTTCCGGCTCTTGGAAAGGTCGTGGTTCTTCCAACATGGGGGGAACTGCCGGTGGGTTCACCTCTTTCTGGGCCCAACCAAGACCTTGGAGGCTTAGGAGAAAGATGCCCGACGTGGCTAAGGTAATCAATTTTTTCATAAAGATGCCCCGACAACTTGACTGGCTGGAGCCGGTCCTGGCAGGAGGGGCCTCGCCGGCCCCCTGCCAGACTCCAGGGCTGGGTTAATACTTGACCCTGAGGGCGATTATTCCGCCGCCTCTTTTTTGACCTTTCTGGCTTTAGCCCTTTTCTTTTTGGCCAACTTCCTCTTCTGGGCCTTGGTTTTTTTGGCCTTGGCCTTGGCCTTGGTTGCGGCCGGCGTAGCCGGGGCCTCCGGTTTAACTGCCGGCGCGGTTGGCGTGGTCTTTTCCACCGCGGGGGCCGGGGGGGTGGCCGGGGGCGCCTCTTCCTTTTGGGCCAGGGCTCCGCCCTCCAGGCTCAACAGGAAAGTTGCTGCTAAGGCCCAGGTTAAAAGTTTTCGCATGATCCCGCATCCTCCAATAATTGTGGTTAAAACCTGGTGGCGGTGCAGGGATTCGAACCCCGGACACTGCGGATATGAGCCGCATGCTCTAACCGACTGAGCTACACCGCCTCTCAAGTTGAAATATATTCAGACGCACCATATCTGTCAAATAAAATTGCGGCCGACGCCGGTGCCGGAAAATCTGGATTACCCTGGTGGTTCATCATCTTGAGGCGGTTATCTAATAGACCTGGGATAACCTTGCGGCGTTAACGAAATATTTTTCCCCCACTCTAATGAATAGATCGGCTTAACTTTAGACTGCTCTTTCTCCAAGGAGACCTCAGTAAAAAGTGCGTCTGCTGTCAGAAATAAGTGTAGAACTGCCGCAGAATCGTACTACCAGTTGGCCTCAAGTTTAACTCCACCGGCAAAAGGAGAGGCGATGCTTAAGAACCAAACTCTCACCGGCCCTCGGCAGACCTCGGCCAAGGTAATTCTCATCCTGGCATTACTGGTTTTTGGTTTAACCAACGTCGCGGCCCGGCCCCTCCCTCCCCCGGAGGCTGACCGCCCGGCGGCCCCGGACCAGACCTTGTCCCCTTATTTTGTCGTCCTGGGGGAGGACACCGAGAAGGACACGTTGCCCCTGAAAAGCACCCGGGCCGACGTGAAGATTGCCGGGGTGGTGGCCGAGGTAACCGTCACTCAGGTCTATCGGAACCAGGGAAAAAAGACCCTGGAAGCCATCTATGTCTTTCCCGGTTCCACCCGGGCCGCAGTACACGCCATGCGCATGACCATCGGGGAGCGGGTGGTGGCGGCGGAAATCATGGAGCGGCACAAGGCCCGGCAGACCTACGAAGACGCCAAAAGCCAAGGCAAGACCACCTCCCTGTTGGAGCAGCAGCGGCCTAACGTCTTCCAGATGAACGTGGCCAACATTCTCCCGGGAGATGAAGTCAAGGTGGAGCTGAAATACCTGGAGTTGCTGGCGGCCCGGGACCAGGTCTATGAGTTTGTCTATCCCACCGTGGTGGGGCCCCGTTATTCCAATCAGGCCGCGGCGGGCGCGCCCGACACCGAAAAGTGGGTGGAAAACCCCTACCTGCACCAGGGCCAGGCTCCCCCCTATACCTTTGGCCTCAAGGTGGACCTTAACACCGGGGTGCCTATCGCCAAGCTCTCCAGCCCCAGCCATGCGGTGGGGGTCAGATACTCCGGCCCTCGGGCCGCGGTCATCACCCTTAAGGATGAGACAACCGGAGGCAATAAAGATTTCGTCTTGCGCTACTCCCTGGCCGGCAACCAGATCGACACCGGCCTCTTGCTGTATCCCGGCCGGGAGGAAAACTTCTTCCTGCTGATGCTGGAACCCCCCAAGGAGGTGGCGGCTAAGGCGGCAGTGCCCCGGGAGTACATCTTTATCGTGGACGTTTCCGGGTCCATGCACGGCTTTCCCCTGGACACCGCCAAGGCCCTGATGCGGGACATCATTTCCCGGTTAAAGCCCCAGGACTTTATGAATGTCCTCCTGTTTGAAAGCGGTGCGGCGGTGTTGTCCGAATCCGGCTCCCTGCCGGCCAGCCAGGCCAACAAGGAAGAGGCCCTGGCCTTCATCCAGGCCCGACCGGGCGGGGGTGGCACCGAAATCCTTCCGGCTTTTAAGCGGGCCCTGGCCTTACCCCGAACCCCCAACACGTCCCGGATTGTGGTGGTGGCCACGGATGGTTACGTGCACGTGGAGCCCCAGCTCTTTGAGTTAATCCGCCAGAACCTGGGCGCGGCGAACCTCTTTCCCTTCGGCATCGGCACTTCGGTCAACCGCCATCTCATCGAGGGCATGGCCCGGGCCGGGATGGGAGAGCCTTTTGTGGTGCTGGGACCCGGAGAAGCCGCCCAGCAGGCGGAGCGGTTCCGGCGCTACATCGCCAATCCGGTGCTGACGCAAATCCAGGTGGCTTTTCCGGGTTTTTCGGCTTATGAGGTGGAACCCGCCAAAGTGCCGGACCTCTTTTCTCTCCGGCCCATCACGCTGTTGGGCAAGTATCGGGGCAGTCCCGGCGGCGACATCGTGGTCAGCGGCAAAACGGCTCAGGGTGACTTTCGGCAGACCGTCAAGGTGGGGGAAGGCCAGGCCAGCCCGGCCAATTCGCCCTTGCGGCTGCTCTGGGCCCGCCAGCGCATCAGGCAACTGGTGGACGCGGGGCGGCTGGAGAAGGGTGACGCCACGGCCAAAGAAGTAACCCAGTTGGGCCTCAAGTATAGCCTGATGACCCCCTACACCTCCTTTGTGGCGGTGGATAAGATCAAGCGGGGTGACGGCCAAGTGGTCACCGTCAAACAACCCTTGCCCCTTCCCGCCGGGGTCTCCGACCTGGCGGTGGGGGGCGGCGGCCCCCGGGGTATGGCCTGGAAGGCCAAAGCCGGGCCGGGCGCCGGGAGTTACCAAAGCCACTATTTAGCAGCCAGGGAGGCTTTCGATGCCGGTTCCTCGGGAGGAGGAGGAAGGGGCCTGCCGCCGCCCAGTCCCATGCCCCTTAGCCCTTCCGGTCCCCCGGCCGCCAAGGTGAGCCCCACCCTTCAGGTCGTCCAGGTCCAGGGGCAGCTTGATCCGGCTGACATCAAAAAGGCCCTGGAGGAGCGGCTGGCCCAACTCACCTCCTGTGGCCAAGCGGCCCGGGACCGGGGAGTCAAGCTGCCGCCGGAAATAATCTTCCACCTGGCGCTGGACGCCGCCGGCCGGGTCACCGGCCCGCCCCGCCTCAAAACGCCCCTTCAGGATGACGCCCTGGGGAAATGCCTGGTCCAGGCCCTTCAAGGCCTGCGCTTTCCTAACCCAGGGAAGCAGGCGGCTCTGGTGACGGTAAAATTGGTCTTCTAACCCTTCCCCAAGGGCCGGCGGGATAAGGCAGATAATCCGGCCGGGACAAGCTCCCGCCCTCCCGCCGGCCCTTCCTTTTTAAAGTAAACCTGCCGTTTTTCCGAAAAAAATAATAGCTGTTATTCTAGACCGGCAAGGTCTTAGACTGCCTTCCATTAGTCGGCCTGAGGCCAGCTCCCGGGACGGTGATCTGGCGGTAGCGAAGTATGCTCAGCTAAAGGCAGCTGGAAAGATAAAACGGCCGGCCCTTAACCTTCCCCTGACATCTGCTGCCCTAACTTTAACCGGGAAGTATTGGCGGCAGCTACCGGCCTGAGAGGAGTAGTGCGGGACTTGCTCGTGGGGAGTAAAAAAATATTTATTTTGGGTTTGCTGGTGCTTCTGGGGCTGGCGTTCGCGGTTTCCGGCCTGGCCGCGTCTCCCATTCGCATCGGCGCCACCGTGTCCCTCTCCGGCAAATATCAGGAACCCTCCGCCATGATGGCGGAGGCCTGCAAGCTTTGGGAAAAACAGGTCAATGATCGGGGCGGATTGTTGGGCCGGCCGGTGCGATTGATCCTGTATGACGACCAAAGCAAGGAAGAGCAGGTGCGCCGCCTCTACCAAAAACTTATCGTGGCAGACAAGGTGGACCTGGTTTTATCGCCTTACAGCACTACCTTGACCCTGCCCGCGTCGGAAATCACCGAAAAGCACCGCTTTGTCCTGGTGTCCGGCGGGGCCTCGGGAGAATCCGTCTGGGAGCGGGACTATCAATATGTCTTTGGGGTTCATGCCCCGGCCAAAAGGTATTTTATCGGCTTTCTGGATCTCATGGCCCGGCATGGTTTGGAGACCGTGAATATTCTTTATGAGAACTCCGCTTTTCAGAAAAGCGTCGCCCAGGGCGCCCGGGAATGGGCTTCCCGTCTGGGGCTGAAGGTGGTTCTGTATAAGGTTTATAACCAGGGCAAGGCCGAACTGCCGGGGTTGGTGAAAGAGGTCATGGCGGCTCCGGCTGACGGCCTTATTTTTTGCAGCTATCCCAATGATTCCTATGAACTGCTGCGTCTTCTTAAGGAGACCCCTTACCGGCCCCAAGCCCTCTGCCTGACGATTGCGGCGTCTTATCCCGGTTTTGGGGAAAAAATGGGGGACGCGGCTGAAGGGGTGTTCGCGCCCTCCCAGTGGGAAGCCGATACCCGGATGCCTTTTCCCGGGACCCAAGAATTTATTGAGAATTATAAAGCCCTGACCAACAGATTACCTTCTTACCATGCCGGCTCGGCCTATGCCGCCTGCCAAATTTTAGAAAAAGCGATCAAGGCTACCCGTTCCTTAAGTCAAGACAAGATCAGGGATTATATTCGCAGCCTGGACACGGTAACCATCATCGGACGCTTCCGGGTGGATGAAACCGGGAAGCAGATCGGCCATAACCCTATTCTCATTCAATGGCAAAAAGGTAAAAAGGAGATCGTTTATCCCCTGAACCTGCAAACCGCGACGCCGAAATTCTGATTGGCTTAGGATTACCTGGTTTATGAAAATTAAATGGCCTTTCCCCAGCCGGATGGTGACGAACATCTTATTGCCGCTTTTGGCCGTGGGTATTTTTATCGCGGCTGGGTCCATCTATTTCTTGACCCCACCCCTGATCTCTTTGTTAAAAGACCGCACCGATGCCGAACTATCTCTGGCCACTGACCTGGGGATGGAGATTTGTGAAGAGAATTTTAACTATCTGCTCTCCTTGCGTTTAGAAACCGACCCGCAAATGGTGGCCACCGTAAGGAAACAGGCCATTGAACAAATTAAAGCGATTAGCAAAAAACTGCCTAAACTCCACATGGTGATCGTCGAAAATAATCAGAACCTGGTAGGGGCTTCTCTGGATCTGCCCTCCGGGGCCCGGCAGTGGCCGGATTTGAAAAAAGGCAAAACCGGGATTTCCACCCAGAATCTCTGGGGCGAACCCCTAAAGCTCTCCTCTCAGTACTTTCCCTTTTGGAAATGGCATATTATCAGCTTCATATCCGAAAAGGATTACCTGGCCCCCATCTTGATAGCCAAGGTCATAGTCTATACCGGTGTATTGAGCATTATGATAGTCCTGATATGGACCGTCCTCATCGTCTTTAACTGGGAAGTGAAAAAGCCCCTGAGCAAAATTATTCAGGCCACCCAGACCCTGGCCGAAGGCGAATTTAAAAAGATCGAGATTAACCAGGAAGACGAGATGGGCCAGGTGGGCCTGGCCTTCAATGCCATGGTGGACAGCCTGGAGAAAAAGCAGCAGAAAATTCAGGCCATCCTGGCGGAACTGCGGAAATCGGAAGAACAGTACCGCTTCCTCACCGAGTATTCCCTGGCCGGTATCACCATGCTCCATGAAGGGCGCATCGTCTATGCCAACCGGCGGGCCCTGGAATTGACCGGCTATAGCCTGGCCGAAATGATGAATATGGATGTGTTGGAGATGATCCATCCGGAAGACCGGGAGATCGTCAGGAAGTGCCTGAGCTCCCGCCAGGAAGGGGAGACCCTGGTGGCCCATAATGAATTCCGCTGTCTGACCCAAGGAGGGGGGGTCCGCTGGCTGGAAATGCTGGCCGCGTCCATCACTTACCGGGGCAATCAGGTGATCTTGGGACACGCGGTGGATATCACCGAAAAGAAGGAGGCAGAGCTGGAAAGAGAGGAACTGGCCGCCAAGCTCCATCAAGCCCAGAAAATGGAGGCCATCGGCACCTTGGCCGCGGGAGTGGCCCACGACCTCAACAATATCCTGGCGGGGCTGGTAGGTTATCCGGAACTGCTGCTCATGGAAATTCCCCTGGACAGCCCCTGGCGGGAAGACATTGTCAGCATCCAACAATCCGGGCAAAAAGCCGCGGATATCGTTCAAGATTTATTGACCCTGGCCCGCCGGGGAGTGTCGGTCACCGAGATCGTCAACCTAAACGATATTATCCGGGACTATCTCAAGTCTTTGGAGTTTGAAAAATTGACCCAGGTCTATCCCCAGGTCCAATTCGACCTGAATCTGGACGCCGACCTGCAAAATATCAAAGGCTCCCCCCTGCACCTGGCGAAGACGGTGATGAATCTGGCCACCAACGCCGCGGAAGCCATGCCGGCGGGGGGCAGGGTGGTCATCTCTACCGCCAACCAGTATATTGACCGGCCCCGGAAAGGTCTGGAAATGATCCAGGAAGGGGAATACGTGGTCTTGACGGTGGCCGACAGCGGTATCGGCATTGCTCCGGAGGCCATTCCCCGTATCTTTGAGCCTTTTTATACCAAAAAGGAGATGGGCCGGAGCGGCACCGGCTTGGGGATGACGGTGGTCTGGGGCACGGTGAAGGATCACCAGGGTTTTATCGATGTGGCGAGCCGGGAACAGCAAGGCACCGAAATTTTTCTTTATCTCCCCATCACCCGGGAAGAAATACCGAAGAAGGTTAACTCCACCTGCCTGGCCGAGCAAATGGGGACGGAAACCATCCTGGTGGTGGATGACGTGGAAGACCAGCGACATCTGGCCCAGAGGATCCTAACCAAATTAGGCTATCGCGTCGACACCGTGGCCGGGGGGCTTCAGGCCATTGAATATCTTAAACAACGTATGGTAGATTTAGTCATCCTGGATATGATCATGGATCCTGGCCTGGATGGCCTGGAAACCTATAAAAAAATGAAGGAATTGTCCCTGAACCCTAAAACCATCATCACCAGCGGTTTTACGGAAACGGAGCGGGTGAAAGAAGCCATGAGCCTGGGGGCCGGGGCTTATTTAAAGAAGCCTTACACCATCGAGACCTTGGGTCTGGCGGTGCGCACGGAGTTGGACCGTTCCTTTCCTGATGTCGCACCTGATCCCGACTATGCCAAGATGCAGTTAACCGGCTAGCCGGGCCAAGTCCGGCAAGGGCCGATCAGGTTTTAAACCCACAAGCTGTCTCAAAACCGTTTTCTTTATCATCCTGCCTTAAAGAAATTGGGGGGGTTAAGGGAGGCTGGCAACCGGTGCATGCCAGTGTGATTATTCCGGTCTATAACGGCGCGGCCACGCTGCCCAGGACCGTCCAGAGCTTTCTAGACCAGGAGGTAGAGCCGGGCCAGCACTATGAACTGGTGCTCTGTGACGACGGCTCCACGGATGCTTCGGCCGAAATCCTGGCCGCCTATGCCCATCACCCCCAAGTAACAGTGCTTCGCCAGGAAAATCTCGGCCAGTCGGCCGCCTCCAACCGGGCCGCCCAGCAGGCCCAAGGGGAACTGCTCCTTTTTGCCGCCCAAGATATCGTCCCCCAAGACCGCCATTTCATCCAGAACCACCTTGCCGGCCATGCCGCCGGCCAGCGGGAACGCTGCCTTACCGGTTATATCCGCTATCCGGACGAACTGATTACCAGCGACTTTATGGAATTCATGCGGGATGGGCACCATCAGTTCGATTACTTCAATATCGCCGACCCGGATGACCTGGACCCCATGAAACTGTATGCCCCCAATTTTTCAGTAAAAAAGTCCTGGTTTTTTCAGGTGGGGGGATTTGATGAACGCTTCCGCTACGGCTTTCAGGATTCGGACCTGGGATTACGCTTTTTCTCCGCCGGCTTAAAGCTTTCTTTGGCGGCTAATATTAACTGCTGGCACTACCATCCTCTGACCCTACGGGAATACGCTTCAAAAAAACGTAGTTTTGGCCGGTTATTTTGGGACCTCTTTGCTAGACATCGACACTTTTTTGAGAATATTTGCGAACCCAGATTAACGGTAGAAATTATGTTAAAGAATGCGTTGACTTTTTTATTAAATAGAGACCTCTTCTCTCGAATTTTACAGGAAATCGACTATTTCCAGGAAAGATCGGTAGAACCGATTGAAGACTTATACAATGAATTTTCCATCAAAATCATGTCATTACCACCTTTATCCGAAGATATGCCCAAATCCAAGGCCTACTGGTGCAAATACACTTATTACTCGGCCTACTTAACTTTTTGCTACTATCTGGGGTTGGCTGAAAGGGCCATGGAACTGGGATTGTTAAAAAAAGACGCAGTGGACGTCAGCCCTCTGGTCTTAGAGGAAAAGTAAGGAGGGAACTAGAAGGGATTTCAAAACCTAGATTAGTCGTCATCTTGGATCAGCCAGGCGAGGGTAAGCGAGGGAACAAATCACCCCCCTTTAGAAAAGGGGGACTTAAAACCACTCATCCCAACTTTTTGCTGATTAAGAACTTGTCTGAAGCCTCGGATTAGGTTTTGAAATAGCTTCTAGGATTATAGTTGCCTAAAGACGGCTCGGGATTAACCCCGGCCTAATTATCCCAGCAGGTCCGGCAACTCAGAAATGCTGGGGATCAGTAGCTCCGGGGCGGCGGCCTGGAGATCATCCAGATTGCCGTAACCATAAGTGACTCCCAGGGTATGGGCGCCCGCCTCCCGGCCCGCCAATACGTCCGCGGGTTTGTCCCCCACCATCAGGGTGCGGCCCGGGGCCGCGCCCAATTCCCGGATTAGAGCCATCAGGCCCTGAGGTTCGGGCTTGAGGGCGCCATAACTGTCCCCACCCCGCACCGCGGCAAAAAACGGGGCCAACCCCATTAGCTGGACCACCCGCTGAGATAGCCGTTCCATCTTGTTGGACAACACCGCCAGCTTTTTTCCGGCCAGCCGCCCCAGGGTTTCCTTAACTCCGGGATAGACCCGGGTCAACTCCCCGCAATGGGAGTAGTAGAACTCCAAATAAAGCCGGAAGGCTTCCTCAAAGTGCCCCTGATGTTCCGGCCCTAAAAAACGGCGGATAAACTTCTTTTCCCCGCCGCCGATCATCCCCTGAATGGCCCCCGGTGAGTGCTCCGGCAAGCCCAGGGACCGGCAGGCAAAATTGGCGGCATTGGTCAAGTCCGGCAAAGAATCCACTAAAGTGCCGTCCAAATCAAAAACGATGAGATCGATGGGTGTTTTCATGGCATAGTTTTGGGGGAGGGGGCAAAGGGCCGCAGGCCCTTTCCCCCTCCCCAAACCCCCACCCCCAATCCCTTAGGGGGTGCTTAATTTAGGCAGGGGA
>JBFLZI010000072.1:0-13551 GCA_040756315.1 Thermodesulfobacteriota bacterium
CCTTTCCCGGACCCATAAGCGGGTTGGGAGGGGGGTGTGGGGTGAGGGCAGGGACCGCAGGTCCCTGGCCCTCCCCCCACATTATCCCTCCTTAATACTTGGAAGCCTTGTTGCCCTCAGAGCATACGGTTAGGTGGCTGGCCCTCGGGGTGCTGGTCCTGTTGTACGGCTTTTTTGCCACCGCGGAAACCTCCCTCTTCGCCCTCACCCCCCTGGACCGCCTGCGCCTGAAGAAGGAGCGCCCCCGGCGGGGGGAATTGGTGGAGGGCCTGCTCCGGCAGTCTCAACGACTCTTGATCACCCTGATCCTGGGCGTGGAGATTGTCACCATCCTGGCCTCAATCCTGGCCACCTCCCTGGCCTTGAGCCTCTGGGGCGATAAAGGCAAGTGGGTGGCCCTGGTGGTCATGGCCCCTACCCTCCTGCTCCTGGGAGAGATCATCCCCAAGTCGGTGGCCTTCACCTACCCGGTCCGGCTGGCCCCCCTGGTGGCTCCCCTGGTGCGCTGGGCGGTGGTCCTCTTTGCCCCCCTGCGGATAATCCTGCTGCAACTCAGCCGGGGCATCCTGGCCACCTTGGGGTTCCGGCCCGACCTCCAGGTGCCCGCGGTGCAGCAGGAAGACTTCGTGCGCATGGTGGATGAGAGCCATCGGGGGGGGATGATCGCCGCGCTGGAACGGGATTTTATCCAGAATCTCCTGGATTTCGGCGAAATCCGGGTGGGCCAGATCATGGTGCCCCGGCCGGACATCTTCTGTCTGCCCCTTGATATGCCTCTGCCGGAGATGCTCCAGGCGGTGAAGCGCTCCCGGTTTGCCCGGGTTCCCATCTATAAGGATCATCTCGGCAACGTCCTGGGCATTCTCCACGCCAAAGACCTCCTGACCCTCTCCCCGAAACCGGGGGGGGACGCCAAAATGATTCAGTCCCTCCTCCGGCCGCCTTATTATGTCCCGGAAAACAAAAAGGCCTTTGACCTGCTTACCGAACTCCAGGCCAAACGGCTGCGCCTGACTCTGGTGGTGGACGAATACGGCACCCTGGTGGGTTTGGTCTCCGTGGAGGACCTGCTGGAGGAACTTTGCGGGGAAATCCCCCAGGAATTCAGGAGGGAGGAGGAACCCTTTAAGGAGGTGGGGCTGGGCCACTGGCGGGCCAAAGCTTCCCTGCCGTTGCATGACCTGAACGAGGCACTGGGCCTTGAGCTGCCCACGGAAGAGTTCGACACCTTGGGCGGCCTGGTCCTCAATCTCATGGGCGAACTCCCCAAGGAGGGAGAGGAGGCGGTTTACCAGGACCTGACCTTTAAAGTCCTGAAGATGAAGGGCACCCGTATCCTGGAACTGGAGGTGCGCCAGCTGCGGCCATGATCCTTGCCCTTTTAATGGTTTTTCTGCCTCTCCTCCTGGTGGAAGCCTTCTTTTCCACTTCGGAAATCGCCCTGATTTCGGCCAGCTTTCGGCGTTTGCAACACCGGGCGGAGGAAGGCCACCGGGGAGCCAGGCTGGCCGTGAAGCTGCTGAAGCAACCGGAACGCCTGGTGGCCACCTGCCTGTTGGGTTCCAACCTGGCGGAAATTGCCAATACCATTTTAGTTACCGCCATCCTGCTGGATTGGCTGGGGCAGACCGGGGAGCTTTTAGCCATGCTTCTCCTGCCGCCCCTGATTCTCCTCCTGGCGGAAATTACCCCCAAATCCATCGGCCGGCAGCATCCCAACCGTCTGGCTCAACGCCTCAGCCCCATCCTGTGGGCGGTCTCCTGGGTCATATATCCCTTGACCCTGATCTTCGCCACCCTGAGCCGGGTGGCCCTGTGGCTCACCGGGGCACGGCGCACCAGCCAACTACCCTTCATCACCCGGGAAGACCTGCACCTGATGGTCCAAAAGAGCGGGCCGGAGATGGACCTGGAAACCACTGAACGCCGCATTATCTACCGGATTTTGCATTTCAGCCTGCGCACCGTCAAAGAGGCCATGATACCTTTGATCAGTGTGGCCGCGGTTCCCGACACCCTTACCATCCCCCAGGCCCTGGAGGAATTTCGAACGACACGCTTCTCCCGCCTGCCGGTGTATCACCGCCGCATCGATAACCTGGTGGGCGTGCTCCACGGCTTCGACCTGCTGGGGGAGGAACCCTCCGGGCATTCCATCAAACCCTTTATCCGCCCGGTGCACTATGTCCCGGAAATCAAAAAAATCGACAGCCTCCTGGCGGAAATGCAGCGCCAGGGCATACACCTGGCCGTGGTGGTGGATGAATACGGCGGCACCGTGGGCATCGTCACCATCGAAGACTTACTGGAAGAGATCGTGGGGGAGATCTCAGATGAGTTCGACCAGGAGGTCACCCCGTTTATCAGACTGGGAGAGAATCATTACCTGATTAACGCCCAGATGGAAATTGACGCCTTAAATGAAGCCCTGCACCTGGACCTGCCTGCCGGGGACTATGAGACCCTGGCCGGCTTCCTCATCAGCCAGTTGGGCGAACTCCCCCGGGCCGGAGAGCGGCTGCGCTTTGGTAATCTCCTGTTTATCGTGCGCCGGGCTGAGGCCCGGGCCATCAAGGAGGTGGAACTCTTTGTCCACGACACCTAGCCCTGGTAACTGGGCCTTTTTCGATTGCTTCGCCGGCATCAGCGGCGACATGACCCTGGGGGCCATGATCGATTTGGGATTGGCCGTCTCCGACCTTGAGGAAGTCTGGCATTCCCTGGGACTGCGGGGCTTCCGGGTCACGGCTGCCCGGACCACCAAGGAACACCTGGGGGGAGTCAAGGTGGAATTTCAGGTGGACGAGCCGCCCGGACCCAGGACCTACCGGGAAATCACCGGGTTGATCTCCCAGGCCCCCCTGTCCCCCAGGGTTAAGGACCTGAGCCTGAAGATGTTCCGCTTGCTGGGGGAAGCGGAGGCCCGGATCCACGGCCAACCCCTGGAGAAGGTCCATTTTCATGAATTAGGGGCCCTGGACACCATCCTGGACGTGGTGGGAGCGGCCTTGGGGGTGGAGAGATTGGGCATTGCCAGGGTCTTTTGCAGCCCCCTGCCCATGGGCTGGGGCATGATCGCCGCGGGCCACGGCCGCCTGCCCAATCCCGCCCCGGCCACCCTGGAACTGCTTAAGGGCCTGCCCGTCTATGGCACCGACCTGCCGGGGGAGCTGGTTACCCCCACCGGCGCGGTGATCTTGAAGGCCCTGGACGCGGAGTGCCAACCCTGCCCGCCCCTGAAGCTGGAGCGCGTCGGCTACGGGGCCGGCAGCCGGGACCTGCCGGGCCATCCCAACCTGCTGCGCCTCTACCTGGGCCGACCCCTGGCCCCGGCCCCCGGCCTCCGGGAAAAAGTCCTGGTGCTGGAGACCCATATCGACGACATGCTTCCGGAACTTTATGAACCGCTGATGAGCGGCCTGTTTGCCGCGGGCGCGCTGGACGTGGCTCTGGGACCTCTTCAGATGAAGAAAAACCGCCCCGGGGTGCGCCTCACCGTCATCGCGCCCCCGGCGGCCCGGGAGGGACTGCTGGAGCGTCTGTTCATCGACTCCACCACCCTGGGGGTGCGCTTCCTGGAAGTGGACCGGGTGGCGGCCCGGCGCTGGCAGGAGACCATCACCACTCCTTACGGCCCCCTTAAAGTAAAGGTAATGGAATACGGCGGGCACCGGCGCTATCTCCCGGAATACGAAGACTGCCGCCGTTTGGCCCAGGAGCACGGCCTACCCCTGATTGAGGTATATAGGCTGGTTAGAGAAATTTAAAGGTGGGGGAATTATGACTCAAGTGATCAGTAATCAGTAAATTAAGTAGTAAGCAAGGTGATCTGTTGTTTTTACTGATCACTGATGACTGATTACTGATTACTGACCCTTCCCACGACAACTCCAAACCCGGAGCCAGGGTCATAGTCAAGATTAGCAATCTTTATTTTCGCTATAAGAAGGCGGCAAAGCCGGTCTTTGACGGGTTTGCCCTGGAGGTGCGGGACGGGGAGCGGCTGGCGGTTTTAGGTCCCAGCGAAGCGGGCAAATCCACCCTGGCCCTCTGCTTAAACGGCCTGATTCCCCGCCTGATCAAAGGGGACTATCGGGGTCAGTTGGAAGTGGCGAACCTGCCCTTGCAGTACTGCCGCCCCCGGCATCTGGCCGGCCAGGTGGCCGCCCTTTTCCAGGATTTTGAAGCCCAGCTCTTTTGCACCCGGGTGGACCAGGAAGTGGCCTTCGGGCCGGAGAACCTGGGCCTGCCTTTAGAAGTCCTGAAGCGCCGGGTGGCCCGGGCCTTATCCCTGGTGGGACTGTCCGGTTGGGGGCGGCGCAACCCGGCCACCTTGTCCGGGGGGCAGAAACAACTCCTGGCCCTGGCCGCAGTCCTGGCCCTGGAACCCCGGCTCCTGGTCCTGGATGAACCCACCACCGACCTGGACCCCTTAAGGGTGGAGGAACTCTTATTCACCCTGGACCGCCTCAGCCTGAAGGAAAACTTCACCCTGATGTTGTTGGGGGAGGACTTGCGCCTGGCCTGGCATTGCTCCCGCATCGTGCTCCTGGAGCGGGGGCAGGTGGCGGTGGATGGGCCGCCCGGCCCGGTGCTGCGGCAGGTGGAGACCTTCCGCCGCCTGGGGCTGCGCCCCCTGGGGCTGCCCGCCCTCTTCCACGACCTGGGCCAGACGGAGCTCCCCTTAAACCTGGCGGAGGCGGAAGACCAGGCCCGGCGCCTGGGCTGGAAGGCCCGACGCCGGGAAAGCGAGGCCGACAGCCCGGCCACTGCCGGGACTGCCGGGCCGGAAATTCTGGCCCTCCGGGAAGTGACCTTCTCTTATCCGGGTGAGGCGGCCATCTTCCAGGATTTATCCTTGAGCTTCCGGAAAGGAGAAATCACCGCCATCTTAGGCCCCAACGGCAGCGGCAAGACCACTTTGGTGAAACTGCTGCGGGGACTCCTTAAACCTCAAGGCGGAGAGGTCTGGACAGCCCCGGCCACCCGGGTGGGCTTCGTCTTTCAAAATCCCGACTACCAGCTTTTCGCCGAACAGGTCTGGGAAGAAGTGGCCTTCGGCCCCCGCTCCCTGGGATTGGACCAACGGGAAGTCCAGGCCCGGGTGGAGACGGCCCTGAGCCGGGTGCATCTCTTGGCCCGGGCCGAAGAAGACCCCTTCTCCCTGACCAAAGGGCAGCGCCAGCGCCTGGCGGTGGCCGCGGTCCTGGCCCTGTCCCCCCAGGTCATTATTTTGGATGAACCCACCACCGGCCTGGACCATCGGGAACAGGCGGACCTCCTGGACCTGGTCCGGGAACTCCACGCCCAGGGGCACACCATTATCATGGTGACCCACTCCATGTGGGCCGCGGCCACCTATGCCCGGCGTCTCATCGTGCTGCACGCCGGCAAGGTCGCCCTGGACGGCCCTACCCGGGAAGTGCTGGGCCAGGAAGGGGTGCTGGGGGAATGCTCCCTCCGGCCCCCGGCAGTGGTGCAACTGAGCCGCCGCCTGGGGTTCATGGCCCTGACCGTGGACGAGTTCCGGGCGAAAGTTATTAAGTGGGGGGAGAGGACGGGGGAAATAAGGGATTAGGGCGAAAAGGCGAAGAGGGTTTTTCCCTGTTGCCCTAAAGGGAGCTTGGGAAAGAGCCATTCATGTTCCAAGGGAATACCCAAAACCAGGAAAATTAATGTAGGGTGCGTTTCACGCACCATTTTTGGCGCGTAACACCGCGCCTTACGACAGACATTCTCAGAGCACTATAAGAAGGAACGCCTATGTGGGTAGCCGCAATCCAACTTAACTCTACTCCGGATCTGGAGGGCAACCTGGCAAAAGCCCGGCAATTTATCCAAGAAGCTGCAGGGCGGGGCGCGCAACTCATCGCCCTGCCGGAGCACTTCGCCTATCTGGGTCCGGACGACCCCCACCCCCCTTCGGCCCAACCCCTGGATGGCCCCCTGGTCACTGAATTCCGGAAATTGGCCCGTGACCTGAAAATCTTCCTGCTTCTGGGCTCCTTCCCGGAAATTGCCGCGCCCCAGGAACTACCCTTTAACACCAGCCTGCTCCTGGGGCCGGCAGGGCAAATCCTGGCCCAATACCGGAAAATCCACCTCTTCGACATCGAACTTAGCGGCGGCCCGGTGCACCGGGAATCCCATTTCTGCCGGCCCGGAGACGAAATAGTGGCGGCTCCTCTGCCCGGCACCCCCTTCACCGCCGGCCTGGCCATCTGCTATGACCTGCGCTTCCCGGAACTCTTCCGGGCTCTGACCGCCCGGGGCGCGGACCTCCTTTTCCTCCCCGCCGCCTTTACCCGGACCACCGGCCGGGACCACTGGGAAACTTTGCTCCGGGCCCGGGCCATAGAAAACCTGGCCTACGTCATCGCCCCGGCCCAATACGGCCATCACTCCCTGGGAAAAAGCAGCCACGGCCGCTCCCTTATCATCGACCCCTGGGGCCTGATCCTGGCCCAAGCCCCCGACCATGAAGGCGTCATCTACGCCCACCTGGACCATAACCGCCTCACCCACCTCCGCCAACAACTCCCCTGCCTGCAGCATCGGGGGGTGAGAGAGAATATGGGGGGAGGGAGATGACCAGTGATCATTAAAAACAACAGGTATCAAAAACCGCTTGCTGCTTAACTTACTACTTAATTTACTGACTACTGATTACTGATCACTGATTGCTAATTCCCCCCGGCCCTCCCCCCACAAACACCAAAAAAAAGGCGGGAGGATTTTCCTCCCGCCCTTTTTATCCTTTATATATATATAAATTAATTAGCGTGCTGCGGCTTTGGCCAGTTTTTCCCGTTGGGACATACAGTTGCGGCAGAGTGGCGTTTCCGGCATAATTTCCAGGCGCCGGGGTTCGATGGGTTGGCCGCAGGATTCGCACAGGCCATAGCTGCCGTTTTCCAGGCGCATCAGCGCCTCTTCGATGGCCTCCAGTTCCTGGCGTTTAGGGCCCAGGAGGGTGAGGTGGGTCTCGGCCAGCAGGCTGACTGAAGCCTGGTCTTCCTCGTCCCGGGCAGTGGCCAGCATTTCCTGGTAGCCGTTGCCGATATTGCTTTTGAGTTGTTCTTTCACCTCCAGCCAGAGGCGTTTTTTCCGTTCCAGTAGTCTTGCTTTAACTTCCGCCAGTCTTTCCGGATTTGGTTCTGTCATCCTACCTTCCTCTCTCCCCATTCCTGAGCCAGGGCTGCGGCCTGGGTTCTCGCTGAAAAGGTTATTCCAGAAAGTCCTCCAAGGCCGCTTTGCGGGTAGGGTGCTTCAGACGTTTGAGGGCCTTCTTTTCGATCTGGCGGATGCGTTCCCGGGAGACCTTAAAGGTCCGGCCGATTTCTTCCAGGGTATGTTCCACTTCATCGCCGATACCGAAGCGCATCCGCATGATCTTTTCTTCCCGTTGGGTCAGGGTGGTAAGAATTATGCCCGTCTTTTCGGTCAACTCGTTTTCTTTGATGGATTCATAGGGAGACCCCGCTTTGTCATTGCGGATAAAATCTCCCAGCCGGTCCCCTTCGTCTCCCACCGGGGTCTCCAGGGAGATCAGTTCATCAGAGAGGTTGGTGACCATCAGGATCTTATCTTCCGCCACCCCGGAGCGTTCGGAGATCTCTTTCAGATTCGGTTCCCGGCCCAGTTCTTTGAGCAGATCGTAGAAGGCCCGGTAACAGCGGTTGCGGATCTCCTGCAAGTGCACGGGGATACGGATAGTGCGGGTCTTGTCATAGATGGCCCGGGTGATGGTTTGTCTGATCCACCAGGAGGCGAAGGTGCTGAGCCGGTAGCCGGTGGTATAGTCATAGCGGGTCACCGCCTTCATCAGGCCCAGGTTGCCTTCCTGAATCAAATCGGAGAAGGTCAGGCCCCGATGGAGATACTTCTTGGCGATACTGACCACCAGGCGCAGGTTGGCTTTAATCATCTTATCCCGGGCCTGGGTGATCTCCGACTCGGTGGACCGGATGCCGGCCGCCAGCTCCTTGACCTCCTGGGCTTTGGGATGATGCTTTTGGATCACCTTCAGGGTCTGGTGGATCAGGCGGAAGAGCTTCTCTTTGGCCTGGGCGCTTTTCTCCGGGGCCTGGAACCAACTCTGCACCTTTTTCTGCAGGTAGTGGATCTCTTCCAGGTCGGACTTGGTGGCCAGGACTAACTGGAGGACGGCCTCCTGGCCGTGCTTGATGATGCTGCCCAGGTCCCGCTCCTCTTCCGGGGACAGGATGGCATAGCGCAGCATCTCCCGGAAATAGGCCGCGACCAGACCTTCGTGTTCGGGGATCTCTTCGGTATCCAGGGGCTCTTCCAGGTCCCCCTCCGCACCTTCGGTTTCCAGGCCGTAAGAGGCTCCGTGCAGTTGTTCGGTAACTTCCAGCTCTTCATCCGGGGAAATCTCCTGGTTTTCCCGAAAGAGTTGGGACTCTCCTTCCTCATCGTTGATGAGCAGGGGAAATTGTTCATACGGAATGAGGCGCTCGTTGTTGCCGCCCAGGTCAAAAAACTTCTTAAAATATTCTTTTTCCATATATTTATAATCCTAGGGCCTGTCTCGCCCTCCCTAAAATTAAACTTTTATTTTCCTCTTTAAAATTTATTTGTCAAGAAAATTTTTAGCTCCAACATATTATTATCGGATTCCATTAAAAATAAATTAATTACGGCAGCTTCCTTTGTCAAGAAACCCTGGTGGAGCAAGGAGGCCTTGACCAGCTCCGGGTTTTAAAGGTATTATGGTCCCAGTCCACCTGGAGGTCGGGAATTGACCCACTGCTTCATCACCGATTTAAAAGAAGGGGCCGCGGTCCAGCAATTCTTCCTGGTGCGCCAGGTGGAGAGCCGCACCACCAAAACCGGCAAACCCTTCCTGCACCTGGTCCTGGGGGATAAGACCGGCGCCATCCCCGCCCGGGTCTGGGAGGAGGTGCTGCAGAAGTATCCCGGTCCCATCGCCCCAGGGGATTACGTGGGGGTAAAGGGCCAGGTAAAATCCTACCAGGGCGAACTCCAACTCATCGTGCAATATATCAATACCGAAGCGAGGCTCAGGGCCCAAGGCAAAGAGCTTCAGGACTTCCAGCCGGAGCTGTTGCACCAGGCCACCCCTTACGATCGCCAGGAACTGTGGCGGGAGCTCCGGGAGCTGGCCGAAGGCCGGATCTCTCCGCCCCTGAAAGAATTAGTGCTCAGCCTGCTTGACAAATATGAGGACGAATTCCGGGAATGCCCCGCGGCCCGGGCCTATCATCATCCCTATCTGGGGGGGTTGCTGGAGCACACCTGGATGGTGGCCCGCCTGGCCTGGCAGTCCCTGTCGGTCTATCCCGACCTCAACGGGGACCTGTTGCTGGCCGGGGCCATCCTCCACGATCTGGGGAAGGTCAAGGAACTGGCCAACCCCCAGGCCCCGGAAATCACCGTGCCCGGCCAACTCCTGGGCCACATCGTCCTGGGCTGGGAGATGGTGCGGGAGGAGGCCCGGGCCCTCAAGTTCCCCGATCCCCAACTCCTCCTCCAATTGGAACACATCATCCTTTCCCACCACGGCTCCCTGGAATTCGGCTCCCCGGTGCCCCCCAAGACCCGGGAGGCCCTGCTGGTCTATTATCTGGACGACCTGGACGCCAAGCTCAAGATGATGGAACAGCATCTGCAAAGCGACACCGGGGAGAGCGAGTTCACCAGCTATCACCGGGTCTTGCAGCGAGGCCTGTATAAAGGCCCCGAACGCCGGGAAAACGACGACCCGCCCACGCCAAAAACTGAATAATTCGTTAAAAATTTCTCTTATCCCTGCATTGACTTCTTAAATATCCATCTTAATTTATTTAACAAAAGCTCGGGGTGGCAAGGAGATAGATCAGGCCTGACCCGTTGCAGTGTATTCCCCAGATCAGGAGGGTAAAATGTTTAGCAAGATTTTGGTTCCTTTGGATGGTTCTGAGCTGGCGGCCAAGGTCCTGCCCTCGGTAGCTGAACTGGCCAAAACCTTTAATTCTAAGGTAACCCTTATTCATGTCTGCCACACCGAAGTCATCGGCGAAGCCTCTCCCGGGGTTTTGGCCGCCGCGCCGGCCGCGGAAAAAAAGGCCTGCGAAGCCTTTCTGGCCAAGGCCGGCCAGCAGTTGGAAGGCCAAGGAGTCAAGGCCAACACGATTTGCCTGGAAGGGGTGCCGGCCCGGGAAATCATCGGTTACGCCGATAAAAACAAGATGGAACTGATCGCCATGACCACTCACGGCCGGGGGGAAGTAGCCTGGGTCCTGGGCAGCGTCGCCGAAAAAGTGGTCTCCCACGCCACCGTGCCGGTACTGCTTTTCCGGGTCATGGAATTTAAACCCCCGGTTCTCAAAGAAGAGTTCTTTATGTAATAGTGTCAACTTCTCCAGGGGGCCCGGATATCGGACCCAGCAAAAGAGAATTTAGTCCAAGACCTCGGGGTCAAAGGTGTACCAACCTTTGGCCCCGTTGTTTTTTTGACCGTGGTTTAGGTGATTTTGTTAGACTGTGAGGAAAAAAAAGGGGTGTCTTTTACCGCGATATTAAAGGCTATCCTGAAAAGTTCAAGGTTCAAGGTTCAAGGTTCAAGGTTCAAAGTTCAAGGTTAATGTAGGGTGCGCACGGCGCACCGGTTCCTGTGAGTGGCCCCTTGGGGTATCATGACGATGATGTGGGCGGGCGGGACGCCCGCCCGACTTTTTAATTTATGGGTGGGCCGAAGGCCCATGCAGAACTGCTCCCGAAATAAATGAGGGGGAGTAATAGCCCGGCTTTCACCAAAAGATTTCTGCGGGTTGGGGAGGGGGGTGTGGGGGGAGATTGTAAGCGGACCTCAGGTCCCTGGCCCCTCCCCCCACAACATTCAAGCCTTCAGAGCCAACAGGCGGATTTCCGTGAGTTCTTCCAGGGCGTAGCGCACCCCTTCCCGGCCCAGGCCGGAGTCCTTGACGCCGCCGTAGGGCATGTGGTCCAGGCGGAAGATGGGCGCGTCGTTGACGATGACGCCCCCTGCTTCCAGGGTCTCGAAGGCCTGCCAGGCATGGGCCAGGTGGTTGGTGAAGACCCCGGCCTGGAGGCCGTAGCTGGAGTCGTTGGCCATCTCCAGGGCCTGGGCAAAGTCCTCAAAGGGGAAGAGGGTGACCACCGGCCCGAAGACCTCCTGATGCCAGACCTTCATTTCCCGGCGGACGTTTTCCAGCACGGTGGGGGGCATGAGGTTGCCCTTCCCCAGGCCGCCGGTGAGGAGAGTGGCGCCGCCCTCCAGGGCTTCGGCGACCCATTGGCGCACCCGGCTGGCCGCGGCGTGGTCGATGAAGGGGCCGATCACCGTATCCTCCCGGGCCGGGTCGCCCACCAGAACCTCCTTAGCTAGGGTGTTGAGAAAAATCTCTTTAAAGGACTCGTAAACCTCCCGGTGCACCAGGAGGCGCTGCACCGCGATGCACACCTGGCCGGCGTGGGCGAAGGCCCCCACTGCGGCCCGGTGCGCGGCCCGCTTGAGATCGGCCCCGGCGTCCACGATTAAGGCGGCGTTGCCCCCTAGCTCCAGGATGACCTTCTTGCGCCCGGCCTTACCTTTCAAATGCCAGCCCACTTGGGCGCTGCCGGTGAAGGAGAGGGCCTTGACGCGGTCGTCGGCCACGGCCTGCTCCGCTAGAACCGTGGTAGTGGGCAAGACCTGGAACCCCCCCGGCGGCAGGCCCGCCTGGTCATAGATTTCCGCCAGGATCAGGGCGGTGAGGGGGGTCTGGGACGCGGGCTTGAGGATAATGGGGTTGCCCCCGGCCAGGGCCGGGCCCACCTTGTGGGCCATGAGATTAAAAGGAAAATTAAAGGGGGTGATGCCCAGGACCGGCCCCAGGGGAAAGCGCCGGGTGATCCCCCAACGCCCCGAAGAAAACGCGGCCAGATCCAGGGGCAGGACTTCGCCGCCGATGCGGGTAGCCTCTTCCGCGGCCAGAGACAGGGTGGTGAGGCCCCGGGCCATCTCCGCCCGGGCGTAGGTGATGGGTTTCCCCCCTTCGGCCAGGATGGTCTGGGCCAGTTCCTCCTGGCGGGCCGTTACCCCGGCCACCAGAGCTTCCAGCACCTGGCGGCGCTCCAGGCTGGACATGGCCTTGAACACCGGGGCCGCTTCCTGAACCGCGACGATGGCGGCCTCCCATTCCGCCGGCCCCGCCAGACAGACTTCCCCCACCTGCTCTCCGGACCAGGGGGAGAGGACGGGGAGTCGGTCTTGGGTTGCCACCCAGCGGTTATTAATGAAGCAACCTTTAAGATTCATGCTTACTCCCCATGTTTCTCACATAAGTTCTCTCTGGTTGCCAAGCTCCTGCTTGGGAACCCGCTTGGTCGCCAAGCTCCGCTTTGCGAATAATCCCAATGAGTAATATTATCTTGCCCCTCTAGAGAGGCGCCCAGGCTGAGCCTGGGCGATAATCCCGTTCCCAAGCAGAGCTTGGGAACGAATTTTAAAAGTCGGAGGGCGGGCGTCCCGCCCGCCACATAGGGTGCGTTTTACGCACCCAAAATGTCTACTTTTTTTCCTCTGGCCGAATCTCACGTCCCCTTAATTCTTTGGGGTCGATTTCCCAATTATCCCAGGAAACGCCTGGGGGCGGCTGCAGGCGGGGAAAGATGTCGCTGATTTTCTCGATGATCCGGGGGATGTCCTTGACCTCCCTGATCTTCTCGAAAAAAATGGCCAGGATCTCCACCATCTCCCCTTCGGCGGGCTTGACGAAAGTTATGTCCTCCGGGGTTACCGCGTCGTAGGCCAGGAAGGTGGCCAGGGTGCAATAGAAATAACCGTCCCGCAGCTCATAGGGGAGAGGGGCGATATTCCTGATTTCCGTGGCGCAGCGGGCGTTCTGCCGGCAGACCTGCCAGTATCCCGGGGGTAGCAGAACCTTGTTGATGTAATAGTCTTCGGCGTTGGCCTGAACATAGGGCAGGCAGGATGCCGGCGGCGAGTATTTCTCTTTAAAGGTCAGATGCACCTGCTCATGGAGGATCAGCCAGGTCACCACCTTCTCCCAGGAGAGGCCGGCGTGCTTTTGGGCGTAGGCGATGAGGAGCGCAGCGTTTTCCAGGTTGAAATAGATGCGGTTCTCTTCCAGGCCGATGCAGGTTACGGGGCCAGGGGAAACTTCCAGGGGCCGGGCCAATTCCCGGACCTTAGTCCAGATTTTTTCCGGGTTGACGCCATAGGGTTCCAGATGCTTGGCGTACAGGTGTTGCCAGCCCCTCGCTTCATCCGAGGTATCACCGCAGATCAGACAGCGCATGTTAGCATGACCTTTTATTCCCTTAATAAATTTTAATTGCCACCGCCAGGGGCGGTTGTTCTTGATTTCCGGCCGGGTCAGGCGGGTCCTTTAGCCCCACCTGCCCCGGCCCCATAAGCGGGTTGGGAGGGGGGTGTGGGGCATATGCGCTAACTTAAGTTAAATCACTTGGATTATGATAATTTATGTCATTCTGAGCGAAGCGAAGAATCTCTAAAATTATTGAGTAATTACCGAGATTCTTCACTCCGCTTCGCTCCGTTCA
>JBFLZI010000073.1:0-13281 GCA_040756315.1 Thermodesulfobacteriota bacterium
GGGTGGGGGTTTGGGGGAGGGGGTAAGGGCCTGTGGCCCTTAGCCCCCTCCCCCAAAAATCTCAGACCTCCCCCCCTCCGGGGTGGCGGGGGGGAAGGTGAGGTGGAATTTCGTGCCGTGTCCCGGTTGGCTTTCCACCTGGATCTGGCCGTGGTTGGCTTCCACCAGGGTTTTACAGATATACATGCCTAAGCCGGAGCTGCTGGCCTTATTTTGCCGCAGTCGGTATTTTTCAAAGAGGTGTTCCTGGTCTTCCGGGGTGATGCCGCAGCCGGTATCCGCCACCACGATTTCCACCTCCCCCTGGTTGCCTCCGTCCACCAATTGTCCCTGCACCTTGATCTCGCCTCCCGCGGGGGTAGCCGCCAGGGCATTGACCAGGAGGTTGGCCAGGATTCTCTCTAAAGAGGGTTCATCTACTCGGATGGGGGGCAGGTCCGGGGCCAGGTCCGAGCTCAAGGTTATCTGCTGATGTTGAGCCAGGGGGCTGAAGTGTTGCAGGAGGCGTTGGATGACGAACACCGGGGGCACCGCTTCGGGTCTCAGGACCAACAGGCCGGATTCGAAGCGGTTGAGATAAAGGACATTATGGAGGTGCAGGAGCAATCCCTCGCTTTGCTGGATAATCCCTTGGAGTTTATGGTGGATCTCCGGGGGCAGGGTCTCATCTTCCAGGGCTTCGATGGTCAGGCGCACTCCGGTCAAGGGCGCTTTGATGTCGTGGACGATCATGGAGAGAAAATCGGCGTTGGCGGCGATGCGATCCCGCTCCTCTTCCAGGAGCCGGGTCTTTTCCCGCAAAGCCCGGGTCATGGTGTTGAAGGACTCCGCCAATTCTCCCAATTCATCCCGGCTGGTGACCGGGATGTCCCCGGCCAGGCCTTCCTGGGCCGCCCGGCGGGTGCCCTCCGCCAGGTGGGTGATCTGTTGGCGCATACCCCAGGAGAGCCAGATGCTTAAAAGGGCCCCGATGAGGGCGCTGGCCCCCCCCACCCCAAAGATTACCAGCTTCAGGGTGCCCCGAGTCAGGCCCAGTTCCCGGCGATTGAGCCCCACCACGATGAAATTTTCCCAGGGTTTCTCCTCCCCCTCCAGGGGCAGGTAGGTGATGGTATAGGCCTGGTCTTCAAACTCCAGGCTCTGGACCTCTTGTTTGTGGGCCGGGGCCTGGGCCGCCAGGTCCTTGGAAAGCTGGATGTCCCGCAAGGCCTTCTCCGGCAGGCTCTGAAAAGAATTGACCACTAGGCGATTGGCGTAAAAGATGGCCACCTCGGCGCCGGGGCGGGAGAGTGATTCCACGAACCCCCGGTCAATGAGGAGTCCGGTGAGCACCACCCCCACCACCCGGTCCAGGAACCGGATGGGCGCGGACGCGCTCAACGACAGGCTGTCTTGCCACTCCGTCAACCGAGAGGCTTCTTTACCCTTGAGGCTGGTGCGGACCAGAGGATTACCGGAGATATTGATGCCCACGGCCTCCGGGGCATGGGCCCGCACTTGAATGACTCCCTGGTCATCGGTGATGGTGAGGATATGGAGGCCGGTGGCTTTCATCATGGGGACGGCCAGGTTGCGCAGGGCCGCGAAATTACCGGTGGCCAGAAGCTCCCCGTAACTGGGATTGTCGGCCAACAGTTTGGCCGCCTGGGTCACCACTTGAATCTTCCCCTGATATTCCGCCAACACCAGGCGGGCCACCAACTCCACCCGCTGCTGGTGCCACTGCAGAATCTGCCGGGTGGCCAGGTATTGGATAACCACCAGCAAGCCCAACAGGGCCGCCAGCAGGGGCAGCAGATTCACCCCCAGGAGCTTCAGCCCCACTTTGCTTTTCTGCATCATTGTCTTAAACCATAGCATATTCTTAAGATTTTGGGAATGTGGGGGAAGATCGGGGAAATCTCCTGGAGGATCTGGGTATTAGCCATGTAGGGTGCGCACTGCGCACCATTATTATTCCTTCACCTCAAAAATTTCGGCCTCCGTTGCCTAGACTACAAGTTATGGCAAAACCCATTTTTCTGTCATCCTGAACGAAGTGAATCTCAAGTTATTAAAAAAACGAGATTCTTCGCTTCGCTCAGAATGACCTTATCGTTACCCCACCAGGTTTTGAAATTGCTTGTGACCTTCCCACCCGGCATCTGATATCAATTCGCCAGCAAACCTAGGTTTTGGAAGTTCTTGTATTCGCCCTGAATTGGCGGGCGAACACGAGGTTCGCCCCTATAGTTTAATACCTTGTGAAGGCGAATTGGTATTAGGCCGCAAATACCTGGGCCTTGGCCGTGGCCCTTATCTGGTGCGCGGTGCGCACCCTACATTTCTCTAACCCCATCACCCTAACAGCAAATGTGGGGCGGGCATTGCCCGCCAGTAATAATTGCATTCCTTATTTTTGGTGGGCAGTGCCCACCCTACCTGACTATTAGCCCAACAGAAATATAGCGATGCGCCGGTAGAGGGGCATGAGCACCATTCCCATCACCCCGGTGTAAAACAGGATGAGGATGAGAATGAAGCCCACCGGCTCCAGGTATTGGTAGAGGCGGGCCAGCCTGGGGGGAAGGACCGCGGCCACTAGGTGGGAGCCGTCCAGGGGAGGTATGGGAATCAGATTAAATAAGGCCAGAAAGATATTGATACTGCAGCCGGCCTGGGCCAAAAAGCTGAGGCCGGGGTTCGCCAGGCCCAGGCGCAGGATATAGGCGAAAACGGCCGCCAGGGCCAGGTTGCTCAAAGGGCCGGACGCGCTGACGGTGATTTCCCCCCAGCGCAGGTGGCGGTAATTCAAGGGATTCACCGGCACGGGCCGGGCCCAGCCGAAGAGGATGCGGGCGCCGCTGGCCAACAGCAGCAAAGGCAAGAGGATAGTGCCGATGGGGTCGATGTGGGGAATGGGGTTTAGGGTAATCCGGCCGGACAGCTTGGCGGTGGGGTCGCCGTTGAGCAAGGCCACATAACCGTGGGCCACTTCATGGACGATGACGGAAAAGAAGAGCACCACCACCATGAGGGCTATTTCCAGGAGATTAGGCAGGTTTAAGCCCCACATGTCAGATCTCCTGAAGCAGGGCTTCCCCGGCTTGCTGCAACCGCGCCAGACCTTCCGGCGTGGGGGCTTCCAGATAGAAGCGCATCACCGGCTCCGTGCCGGAGGGCCGTAAGCAGACCCAACTGCCGTCTTCCAGCAGATATTTATGCCCGTCTAAAGTGTTATGGCCCACCACGGCCAAACCGGCAAAGCGGTCCGGGGGAACTTTAAGGCGGGTGAGCAGCCGTTCTTTGGCCTCCGGCGACAACTGCAGGTTGAGACGGCGGTTATAGAGAGGACCCACCTTGGCAAAGAGCTCTTCCAAAAGCCGGGGCAGGTCCCGGCCCCGCCGGGCCACCATCTCCGCCACTAACAGACAGGCCAGAATGCCGTCCTTATCCGGCAAATGCCGCTTCATGGTGAAGCCTTCGCTCTCTTCCCCGGCCATGATCACCGTGTCCTGCAAAATATATTGTCCTAAATGTTTGAAACCCACCTGGGTTTCATAGACCTGGCGGCCATAGTAAGCCGCCACCCGGTCGATCAAGTGGGTGGTGGCCACGCTCCGGGCCACCCCTCCCGGCCAACCCCGGGTGTCGATGAGGTAATCCAGGAGGAGGGCCAGGATGTCGTTGGCCTCATGGTAATCGCCCCGGGAGTCCATGACCCCGAAGCGGTCGGCGTCGGCGT
This sequence comes from Thermodesulfobacteriota bacterium, assembly GCA_040756315.1. Taxonomy (GTDB): domain Bacteria; phylum Desulfobacterota; class Desulfobaccia; order Desulfobaccales; family 0-14-0-80-60-11; genus JBFLZI01. Next base: position 3,725 of record JBFLZI010000073.1, read on the forward strand.
CCACCGCCAGGCCCAGGTGCGCCCCGGTGGCCCTGACGCGGTCTGCCAACTCCCCCAGAAATTCCTGGGAAGGCTCAGGCCGCTGCCCGCCGAAATAAGGGTCCCGGAAACCGTGGAGCACCTCCACCCCCACCCCGGCTTCCCGGAGGAAAGTATCCAGATAATCCCGCCCGGTGCCGTAGAGCACGTCCACTACTACCTTGAGACCCGCCTGACCCAAGACCTGGGTAGCCACCAGAGTCTTCAGATGCCGGAAATAAGCGGCCCGGGGGTCGATATCCCTGATCAGCCCTTGGCTCCGGGCCGCGGCCCACGGCAAGGCCTTAACGGCCTGGGGGGCCAGTTGCTGGATCAGGTCTTCAATGGCTGAGGTGACGGGGGTCGGGGCCGGTCCCCCGGTGGCCGGGGAGAACTTGACGCCGTTGTATTCCGGGGGATTGTGGCTGGCAGTGATGTTGATGCCCCCGGCCAGCTTTCTCTCCCTAATGGCGAAACTGACCACCGGGGTGGGACAGTCCCGGCTGGGGCAATAACAGGGGATGCCGTTGCCGGCCATCACTTCCGCGGCCGCGGCGGCAAAGGCCTCGGAAAGGAAGCGGGTGTCGTGGCCGATAACCACCCCCGAAGCCGCCGACCCTTCCCCTTGCAGATAATCGGCAATCGCCTGACAGACCAACCGGGCATTGCCAAAGGTGAAATCCTCCGCCAAAATGCCCCGCCACCCCGACGTGCCGAACTTTATGCTGGTCATGGCGATGCCTTGCGAAAGGGGGTGGAGCCGGTGGGAAATTAGTTTCGAGTTTCGAGATTATTAATCATCCTCTTAACTCAAAACTCAAAACTTGAAACTCGAAACTCAGGGGTCTCAAGACCCCTGGCCCCCTCCCCCAAGTCTCATGTCCCTAAATCATAAGAAGACAGGTATTTTTCCTGTTCCGGGGTGAGGGTGTCGATCTGGACTCCCATGGAGGCCAGTTTCAGTCGGGCGATTTCCCGGTCGATTTCCTCGGGGACGGAATAGACCTGTTTGGCGAATTTCTGGTGGTTTTTGAAGATAAATTCCGCGGCCAGGGATTGGTTGGCGAAGCTCATGTCCATCACCGCGGAGGGGTGGCCTTCGGCCGCGGCCAGGTTCACCAGGCGGCCTTCCGCCAGCAGGTAGACGCGCTTGCCGTTCTTCAAAGCGTATTCTTCCACGGAATCCCGGATTTGTCTCTTGCCGGTGCTGAGACGCTCCAAAGCCGCGATGTCGATTTCCACGTTGAAATGGCCGGAATTGGACAGAATGGCCCCATCTTTCATTACCGGGAAATGCTCTTCCCGGATGACATTGATGTCGCCGGTGAGGGTGCAGAAGATATCGCCGATTTGGGCGGCCTGGGCCATGGGCAGCACTTCGTAGCCATCCATCAAGGCTTCCAGGGCCTTCAGGGGGTTCACTTCGGTGATGATCACCCGGGCTCCCAGTCCCCGGGCCCGCATGGCCGCGCCCCGGCCACACCAGCCGTAGCCGGCGACTACAAAGATACTGCCGGACATGAGCCGGTTGGTGGCCCGCAGGATGCCGTCCAGGGTGCTCTGACCGGTGCCGTAGCGGTTGTCGAAGAGATATTTGGTCAGCGCGTCGTTCACCGCGATCATGGGATAGCGCAGGACTCCGTCCTTGGCCATGGCCTTGAGGCGAATGACCCCGGTGGTGGTCTCCTCGGTGCCCCCCAGGATTTCCGGTATCAGTTCCTGGCGCTGGGTGTGGACGGTGAAGACCAGGTCCGCGCCGTCGTCCATGGTCACCTGGGGCTTGACGTCCAGGGCCTGGTGAATATGGCGGTAGTAGGTCTCGCTGTCTTCCCCTTTGATGGCGAAGGTGGGAATACCTTCGTGTTTGACGAGATACGCGGCCACGTCGTCCTGGGTGCTTAAGGGGTTGGAGGCGCAGACGTGCACCAGGGCCCCCCCGGCCTTCAGGGTGGCAGCCAGGACCGCGGTTTCCGTGGTGACATGCAGGCAGGCGGCCAGGCGCAATCCTTTTAAGGATTGTTCCCGGGCAAAGCGCTCGCCAATAGATCGGAGCACCGGCATTTCCCGTTTGGCCCATTCCACCCGCAGACGACCTTTATCAGCCAGATTCACATCTTTGACATCATAGTTCATGGGTTTCCCTGCTTTTGGGCCTATTTCAGGCAGACCGGAGTCAAGCCGGCCTTTTCCCGTAAGGTTTCGACCTTATTGGTATATTCCCAGGTGAAATCCGGGTCGGTGCGCCCGAAATGACCATAAGCCGCGGTCTTCTTAAAGATGGGCCGTTGCATGTCCAGATATTGGACCATGGCCGCGGGCTTGAAGCTAAAGGTCTCCTTGATGATTTCCAGGATACGTTCGTCGGCAATCTTCCCGGTGCCGTAAGTATAGATCATGATGGACAGGGGATCGGGCAGGCCGATGGAGTAAGCCACCTGGACCTCGCAACGCCCGGCCAGGCCCGCGGCTACCACGTTCTTGGCCACATGGCGCAACATATAGGAAGTGGTGCGGTCCACTTTGGTGGGGTCCTTGCCGGAGAAGGCCCCGCCTCCATGATAGCCGCGGCCCCCGTAGGTATCCACGATGATCTTGCGCCCGGTCATGCCGCAGTCGGCCAAAGGCCCCCCCACCACAAAGCGGCCGGTGGTATTTACCAAAAACCGGGGATTTTGCTCCAGCAAATGGGGAGGAATGGTCTTTTTGATCACTTCCTCCACGATGGCTTCCTTTAAAGTCTCATATTTGACGTCCGGGGAATGTTGGGCGGCGATGACCACGGTATGGACGGCCTTGGGAATGCCGTTTTCATAATGCACCGTGACCTGGGTCTTGCCGTCCGGCCTGAGGAAAGGCAGGGTGCCGTCCTTTCTCACCTTGGCCAGGCGCTCTGCCAGCCGGTGGGCATACCAGATAGGCATGGGCATATAATTCTCAGTGGAATCAGAGGCATAACCGAACATCAGCCCCTGGTCGCCGGCCCCTTGCTCCGGAGTCAGACCCCGGCCTTCCACCCCCTGGGCGATATCCGGGGATTGGCGGTCGATGGAGGTGAGCACCGCGCAGGTTTCCCAGTCGAAACCCATGGAGGAATCGCAATAGCCGATCTCTTTGATGGTTTCCCGGACGATGGCCGGCATATCTACTTGGGCGGTGGTGGTGATCTCTCCGGCAATAAAGGCTAAACCCGTGGTAACCAGGGTTTCGCAGGCCACCCGGGCAAATTTGTCTTGGGCGATAATGGCGTCCAGTATGGCGTCGGAGATCTGGTCCGCCACCTTGTCGGGGTGCCCCTCGGTGACCGACTCCGAGGTAAACAGGAAATCAGATTTGGACATGCTCCAGCCCCTCCAAAAAAAATTAAGGTTTACAGGGTCTTCCCCTGTCAAACCGGCAAATTTTACCTGAGACGGAAAGAAAAAACAAGGTTTTTATATTTTTATGAAAGGGTAGGAAGAGCCCGGCGGCGGTTGCCCGCGTCCACCAAGACAATTTTGGGAGTGTGGTGATTCAGTTCCTCCGGGTGATAGGTGGCAAAGGTGGTGATGATGATCAGGTCTCCGGGCGCGCCTTTCCTAGCCGCGGCGCCGTTCAAACAGATGACGCCGCTGCCGGCGGCCCCCTCCATGGCATAGGTTTCGAACCGCTCGCCGTTGGAAATGTTGTAAACGTAAACCATCTCATAAGGCAGGATATCCGCGGCCCGCATCAGTTCGGCATCAATGGTCAGAGACCCTTCGTAAGCCAGGTTGGCCTCAGTGATGGTAACCCGATGAATCTTGGACTTCAGCATGATGCGGTCCATAATCAGTTCTCCTGGAGCAGGATATTGTCAATGAGTCTGGTTTTTCCCAGCCACACGGCCAGTGCCAGGCGGGCCGCGCCCTTGAGAGTGTCCACCTCTTCCAGGGTCTCCGGGTCCACCAGGGCCAGGTAATCCAGGCGGGTAAAAGGCGTGTCCGTAATGATTTTTTTTACCGCGGCCAGGATTTTCTCCCGGGACCTTTCCCCCGCGGCCACCCGGGCTTGGGCTTCCTTCAGGCCCAGGTAGAGGCAAAGGGCCGCGGCCCGTTCTTCCGGGTTCAGATAGGTGTTCCGGGAGCTCATGGCCAGGCCGTCCGCCTCCCGGACAATGGGCCGGCCCTCAATTTGGATGGGTAAATTAAGATCGGCCGCCATTCTCCGGATAACCACTAACTGCTGATAGTCCTTTTCCCCAAAGATGGCGCGGTGGGGCTGGACCTGATTGAATAATTTCAGCACCACCGTGGCCACCCCCCGGAAATGGCCGGGCCGGGAAGCGCCGCACAGCCCCTGGCTCACCTGATCCACGCTGACATAGGTCTGATAACCCGGGGGGTACATCTGCTCCACGGTGGGGGTATAGAGCACATCCACTCCCACCTCCCGGGCCAGAGCCGCATCCCGGTCCAGGTCCCGGGGGTAGCGGCCATAATCCTCCGCCGGCCCGAACTGGGTGGGATTGACAAAGAGGCTGACCACCAGACGGTCCCCCACACGGCGGCCATACTCCATCAGGCTCAGGTGGCCGGGGTGGAAGTAACCCATGGTGGGGACTAAGACGATCTTGAAACCCTGGGCCCGCCATCCCTGGGCCTGGGCCTGCATTTCCGTAAGCTCAGTAATGATTTCCATAAAAAACCCCAGACTGATTCTCTGGGGTTGAGCCGGGCCACCCACCGAGTCCCAGTCCGTTAAAGCCGGATCCAAGCTCTGGGTCAAAAACTGTTTAATTTTTTAGCAGATTTACCCAACAATTGTCAAGTTATTTGCATTGGGGCCAAAGGGAAAAACCTCTAATGCCTTTCTTTTTAACCGCGCCCCTAAGAACCGCTTTCCCGCCGAAATTCTTCCGAAAGGCCGACTATTTTAAGAAATCCGCCAAGAAGACGATAACAGAAATATAGATTGGGTGAATCCCTAGGATAATTCTGACCGGACCTGATGGCTCTGGCACAAATAAGATGGGGGGCGCAGGGGATTGACCACGGGTCGGCTTTAGGAGCCGAACCCCTTTTTTTTGCACCCTCTGAATCACGAACTCCCTGGCGCCGAAGTGGACGCCCTTGGGGCTGCTACCCATGATGGATCAAGAATCTGACGTCTTTGTCGCCCGACAACCTATTTTTGACCGGCGGCAAAGAGTCTATGGCTATGAATTGCTCTATCGCGCCCGGGGGGAGGATAACTTCTGCCTCATCGACGGCGACCAGGCCACCCTGTCGGTCATCCGGAACGTGCTGTTGGTGCATGGCCCCGAAAAACTCACCGGGGGAAAAAAAGCCTTCATCAACTTCACCAAAAACCTTTTGCTGAATAAGACCCCTTTTTATCTTCCCAAAGAGATCGCCGTAGTGGAGATCCTGGAGGGTATGGAGGTGGATAAGGAACTCCTGGAAGCCTGCCGTCACCTCAAGGAGAACAACTACCTGCTGGCCCTGGACGACTTCCTCTGGCCGGAACAAGAAGATCACCGCCTGACGGAATTGGCGGACCTCATAAAAGTGGATTTTCGCCAGAGCAAGGAGGCGGAAAGAAAGACCATCGTTGACCACTTCCGGCCCCGGGGCCTGAAGCTCATTGCCGAGAAGACCGAAACCCGGGAGGAATTTCAAGAAGCCCTGGACTCGGGCTTCACGTTTTTCCAAGGGTTTTTCTTCAGTAAACCCGTCATCATCTCCAGCCGGGACATTCCCGGCTTCAAGCTCACTTATTTGCGCGTCTTAAAAGAACTGGCCCGGCCGGAGCTGGATTTCCGGGTCCTGGAGAAGATCATCGCCCGGGACCCCTCTCTGTCCTACAAGATGTTAAAATACATCAATTCCGCCTTCTTTGGCCTGCGTTACGAAATCACCTCCATCATCGACGCTTTGCGGCTCTTGGGAGAACGGGAGATCAGAAGATGGGCCTCCCTGGCCGTCCTCACCCATTTAGGCCAGGATCAACCCCAGGAGCTCCTCCGCTTTTCGCTACTGCGGGCCCGGTTCTGCGAATCCCTGGCCCCCAAAGTGGGCCTGGCCTCCCAAAAGTCCGAACTTTTTCTCATGGGCATGTTTTCCTTGATGGACGTCTTTATCGGCCGGCCTCTGGACGAAATCCTGGACGACATCCCCCTTACCGAAAAAGTCAAAGCGGCTCTCCTGGGCCATAGCAACGATTACCGCACGCTCTTTGATTTAGTGGTCAACTATGAGACCGCCGCCTGGGAGCAGGTGTCCAACCTGGCGGAGCAACTCAGCCTGGAGATGCAAGAGTTGCCGGTCCTGTATGCCGAATCCATCAATTGGGTGGACCGGCCCCTGTGGTTTTCCGCCTGATCCCCGGCCCCCCCCACCAACCTACTTGTCTTGCTTCTATCTCCCCCTTTTGGATCGGGCCGGTCTAATTTCCGGGAAGAGGTGCGCCTGTCGCCCGGCCTTGAGGCCGGAACTCTTAGTCCCTGCCTCAGAAAGCTTCTCCGGGCCGACAGCTTTCACCAGGGGAGAAAGCCGGTTCCGGCGGGCCTTACCCCAGAGGGTGCGTTGCCGGGACCAGGACAGGAAGACCTGGCTTTGGGCCCGGGTGAGGCCCACGTAGAAAAGGCGCTGCTCTTCGGCCAGGTCCCCCCTCATCTCCCCTTCTCCCTCCCAGGGGATTAAACCCGCTTCGCAGCCGGCGATAAAGACAAAGGGGAATTCCAGACCCTTGGCGGCGTGGAGAGTGAGGAGTTTCACCTTTTCCGCGGCCAAATCCAGGCCGTCCCACTCCGGCCCCACTCCTTCCCGGGCCTGCTGGCAGGGGATGCCGGCTTCGGTGAGGCGCCGCTCCAACTCCGGGCCCAGGGCATGGAAGCGGTAGAGCACCGCCACGTCTTTAAAGCCCACCCGGTCTGCCGCCTCCTGGTAACGCAGGCCGTCATCCTCTAAGGCCAGGTGGCTCAGTCCCCCCATCAGTTTCTCAATCTGCCGGGCAATGGCCTGGGCTTCCCCCCGGGGCGAGGCCCCTTCCAGCAGGGCCACCGGGCGGTTACCGGAACCATGGCTGACCATGGGGGGGAACGGGGCGCCCGCGGCTTCCAGGACTCGCCGGGAGGCCTCCAGCAAGGGCGGCGGCAGACGATAGGTCTCGGTAAACTCATAGACCACCGCGTCCGGCCAATCCTCCTGGAAGCGGTGAAAATATTCCGCCCGGGCGCCCCGAAAGCCATAGATGGCCTGATTGAGATCGCCGATGACCATGATTTCCGCCCCCGGCGCGGCCAAGGCCCGAAACAGGCGATACTGGGCCTCATTTAAATCCTGATACTCATCGATCAACAGGTGGCGGAAGCGGCCCCGGTAGGCGGCTTGAAGTTCCGGCTCCCTAGCCAGGAGCAAGGCCGGGCGGGCGATCAGGTCTTCATAATCCCAGAGACCTTCCCGGGCCAGGGCCTCTTCATAAGCCTGAAACCCGGCTGTCAGGCGGGGGTCTTCCCGCGTCTTGAGTTCGCCGGGATAGATTAGGGATTGTTTCCAGCGGATAATGCCCTTATCCAACAGACTAAAGGACATTTGCCGCTCTTTGGCCGCCTGGCGCACCAAACCCTGGCGCCGGGCTTCATCCGCCACCTCCCGCACCAAACCGGCCTGGGTCAGGATTTGTTGGCCCAAGGCGTGCAAAGTCTTGATGGTCAAACGGTCCATCCCCGGATAATCCGGGAGCAACCGCTCCATCCGGGCCGTCATCTCCCCGGCGGCCTGCCGGGTGAAGGTGAGGGCCAGGACCTCCTCCGGGGCCACCCCCCGGCGCGTAAGCAGATAGGCCAGGCGGTGGGTCAAGGCCCGGGTCTTGCCGGTGCCCGGCCCGGCCTTAACCAACAGAGGCGCGCCCCGATGGGTGACTGCGGCCCGCTGCCCCGGATTTAACCCGGCCAATAAGGGGTCATCACCGGCAGCCTCTTCAGCCACCATGACGCCCGGGGCGGCCGGGGCGGCCGCCCCCGGCCCCAGCCGGGGAAGCTCTGCCGGCGGGGCCGAGGCCGGAGCACTCCAAAAGGCCCCCTGCCCCTGGAGCTGCCGGCGGTCCTCCGGGGTCAAGAGGTGCACCTCCCCATAGACCCCGTCATAACCCGGGGCGATCTCCACCTCCCCCCGGCGCATCTTGTCCAGGGCGCAGGCCAGCAGGCCCCCTCCCTCCTGGGCCAGCTTCTCCAAATCCAGATGGCGCAAAATCCCAAGTTCCGGCCCCAACTTCTCCAGGAGGCGAAAATACAGCTGCTTCACTTTTTTGCTGGCGGCATTCACCTGGAGCACTTCCGCCAGCACCTCCGGCAAGGGAATCAGGGACTCGTACGGCTTGGCCTCTGGGGGGGCCTCCCCTGCCTCCCGGTCCGCCAGGTCCTGGATCCGGTGCATCACCCCCAGGGTCAGGGGCTTGTGGCACTGAGGACAACGCCCTCCCCAACTCTTGGCCTCCGCCGGGGTCAGCCGAAGGCCGCATTTCCGGTGGCCGTCCAGATGATATTTCCCTTCCTGGGGAAAGAATTCAATGGTGCCGCTAAACCCGTCCTTGGTTTTCAGAGTCTGGGATAAGGCGGGATAGGTGGGGGGCACCCGGAAGATATTGGCCTCCCGCCCGAGTTTCTGGGGGGAGTGGGCATCGGAATTAGAGACCAGCAGGTAGCGGTCCAGCCCCTTTACCCGCCAGTTCATGGCGGGATCGGAGGAAAGCCCCGTCTCCAGGGCATAGATATTAGAGACCCTCTCCTCAAAACATTCCTCCAGGGAATCGAAGCCGCTTTTGGCCCCCAACACGGAAAACCAGGGGGTCCAGATATGAGCCGGGATCACCAGGGCCTGGGGGTCCATCTCCAAAACCAGTTCCAGGAGTATTTTGGCATCCAGTCCCAAGATGGGGCGGCCATCCGAGGTCACGTTACCCAACCGGCCCAGGCGCTGGGACAGGCGCTGGGCCGCGTCCAACCCGGAAAGCAAGAGGAGGAGATGAACCTTCCGCACCCTCCCCCCCTTTTTATAGATGCTGCTCACTTCCCCGGTAATGACAAACCGCACCGGGGCCACCCCCTCCCAGGCCGGACCCTTAATTTCCAGGGGCAGGGCCAACTCCGGCTTCAACCCATAGACTCCTTCGTCCACGGGCAGGAGTTTCGCCGCCAACTCCGCCAACCAACCGGGATGGGTGCAATCCCCGGTGCCCACCACCTGCACCCCTTTATACCGGCCCCACAGGTCCAGATGCTCCAGATCGGCTTCCTGACCGGTGGCAATGGAAAAACGGGAATGGATGTGCAAATCTGCAATGACTTCCATAATGCCCCACCTTACCACATTTATGGGTTGCAGGGGTAATCTTGAGGGGAGGGCCAGGGACCTGAGCACAGGCTGGAAGCCTGTGCTACTGGCCATCCCCCCACACCCCCCTCCCAACCCGCAGATGGGGTTTGGTTGGGCCGGGGCTTTTAGCCCCGGCCCAACCAAATTTTTAACCCCTCTAAGGGATTGGGGGAGGGGGTGTGGGGGAGGGGGTAAGGGCCCACTGGC
>JBFLZI010000074.1:0-13056 GCA_040756315.1 Thermodesulfobacteriota bacterium
GGGTTTGGGGGAGGGGGTAAGGGCCTGTGGCCCTTAGCCCCCTCCCCCAAAAAACCTTTTCCTTACCATCCTGATTTCGGCCATGACTCTGAAGGAAGCTCGGGAGATTCTGGGGTTGGGTCTTACCGCCACCCGACGGGAGATCAAGGCGGCCTACCGCCGGGCCGCCCGGCGCTGGCATCCGGACCGGGCGCCCCAGGGAGCCGAAGGGGAATATCGGGCCCAGATGCAGCGGATTAACGATGCTTATCAGCGGATCCTCCAACTTCTGGAAGCCTATCGTTACGATTTGGGGGACGCTGCTCCGGTGGACGACGTGCAAAGCTGGTGGGCCTCCCGTTTTTATACCGGGGTCTGGGGGCCACCGACCCGGCCGGATTCCGGGGAGGAGAACGATTGATCAGCGGCGTCCGGATACTGTTATTGGGCCTTTTTCTCCTCTGGGGGCTGGCGCTGCCGGGTAGAGCGGCTCCGGACTTACCCGAGTCCCTGGAAAAATTCCAGTACCGGGTGAGTTTGGGGGGCTGGTCGGAAGTGGCCCAGGCGCAACTGGTCCTCAAGGAGCTAGGGCCGGGGCGTTATCTGGCGGAATTTACCGGGGAGCCCCAGGGGGCCTGGCGGCTGTTGCAGCGCTGGCTGCCGGAACGCTACCAAACCGAGATGGTCCTGGCCGAAGGTCGCCTCAAGCCCCAATTGTTTCGCGAAGTGTTTTATAGCTGGGGGGAGCGGATCACCAAGGAGTATCGCTTTGACTACGGCCAAGGTCGCCTGGAAATGTGGCGTCAGGCCGGAGACAGAAAGATGGTCAAAGAGTGGCAGGTGCCCTTGCAAGAAGCCGTCTATGACCCCTTAAGCCTCTGGTATAACGCCCGCCTGGGAGCCTTTGGCCCTCTGGCCCCGGGGGAGACCTTGCGGGTGGCGGCCCTGCCCACTCCTGACCCGGAAGAGATGGTCATTCGTATCGGCGCGGGAAACCCGGAGGGCCGCAAGGTGATGATCATGATCAAGGAAAACCCCTCGGGCGAGGAGCGGGGGCCGTTTTTTGTCTCCTTCAGCCCCAAGTGGGCCCCGCAACTGGCCTGGATGCGGGTGCCGCCCTTGGGTAAACTGACGGGGCACCTGCTGGACCCCGACGCCGCCATGAACCTGGCCTTCCCGCCCCTTCCCGCCCACAGCCCCGGAGAAAACAGGTAAGTTTGCCTAAACAGAGGCAATTTTATTGGCCTTCTTGCACAAGAAAGCCCCGAGATCGGGGCTTTTTTTTGCGGTGAGGGCGAAAAGGGGGGGAAGACTTTTACCGCGGCGGTCCATGGGCAGAGACGGTTTTCATTTTGCAGTTTTCGGTTTTCGATAAAAAATATGCTGTAGATGTAGGGCGGGAAAGCGAAGCGCCTCCCGCCTTCTGGTTATTAATGGGAGCGGAAAAGTGATTAACTTTTCACCCTCACCCTCAAGGGAGAGGGAAGTTAAGGTTGGTTCTCGGTTAATCATCTTTCTGCCCCAAGTAATAAGAGACCAAGATCAGCCTGGGCGGTGAATGGCGGGCAATGCCCGCCCTACATTTTAAGTAATTCCGGCGGGTTGCCGATAAGGAAGGATGCCGGAGAGGGAGCAGTGATCAGTGATCAGTGATCAGTAATCAGTGAATAGTGAGCAATGAGCAGGGGGCAGAAAGGGGAAAATTAAAATTGATGCCCGAAAGCAGGGAGCCGGAGGCCGAGGTCTGAGGGCTGACCGGGGAAAGCTGATAACTCGAAACTGAAAACCGAAAACCGAAAACTTTTTTTCAGGGGGGTGCTTGACAGGGTTTAGGGGATTTGATACAAAAAAATGCGCTGCTCAGGGGGGCGCGGACCGGAAACAGGCTCTCTTGACAAAGGCGGAGAAAAGTCTTATAATAAAATTCTCTGGTGAAGTTTGCTCTTTGAAAACTAAATAGTGAGCCCGAGTGCGAAAGAACTCCATTCAACTGGAGAGTTTGATCCTGGCTCAGAATTAACGCTGGCGGCATGCGTAACACATGCAAGTCGTGCGAGAAACCCCGGTTCGCCGGGGGAGTAAAGCGGCGCACGGGTGAGTAACGCGTGGGTAATCTACCTCTATCTGGGGAATAACTCATCGAAAGGTGGGCTAATACCGCATAATCCGGCGAGTCTTCGGTCTTGCCGGCAAAGGTGGCCTCTTCGTGAAAGCTATCGGAAAGAGATGAGCCCGCGTCCCATTAGCTAGTTGGTAGGGTAACGGCCTACCAAGGCGACGATGGGTAGCTGGTCTGAGAGGACGGCCAGCCACACTGGAACTGGTACACGGTCCAGACTCCTACGGGAGGCAGCAGTGAGGAATATTGCGCAATGGGGGAAACCCTGACGCAGCGATGCCGCGTGGGTGAAGAAGGCCTTCGGGTCGTAAAGCCCTGTCAAGCGGGAAGAATAGCTTCAAGGCGAATAACCTTGAGGTGTGACGGTACCGCTGAAGGAAGCACCGGCTAACTCCGTGCCAGCAGCCGCGGTAAGACGGAGGGTGCGAGCGTTATTCGGAATTATTGGGCGTAAAGGGCGTGTAGGCGGCCGGTCAAGTCAGAGGTGAAAGCCCAGGGCTTAACCCTGGAAGTGCCTTTGAAACTGGTCGGCTTGAGTTCGGGAGAGGAAAGCGGAATTCCGGGTGTAGAGGTGAAATTCGTAGATATCCGGAGGAACACCGGTGGCGAAGGCGGCTTTCTGGACCGAAACTGACGCTGAGACGCGAAAGCGTGGGGAGCAAACAGGATTAGATACCCTGGTAGTCCACGCCGTAAACGATGGGCACTAGGTGTGGGGGGTTTTTAATCCCTCCGTGCCGCAGCTAACGCATTAAGTGCCCCGCCTGGGGAGTACGGCCGCAAGGTTAAAACTCAAAGGAATTGACGGGGGCCCGCACAAGCGGTGGAGCATGTGGTTTAATTCGACGCAACGCGAAGAACCTTACCTGGGCTTGACATCTGGGGAACCCCTTGGAAACAAGGGGGTGCGGAGCAATCTGAGCCCCAAGACAGGTGCTGCATGGCTGTCGTCAGCTCGTGTCGTGAGATGTTGGGTTAAGTCCCGCAACGAGCGCAACCCTTGTCTCTAGTTGCCATCATTCAGTTGGGCTACTCTAGAGAGACTGCCGGTGATAAACCGGAGGAAGGTGGGGACGACGTCAAGTCCTCATGGCCTTTATGCCCAGGGCTACACACGTGCTACAATGGGTCGTACAAAGGGTCGCCAACCCGCGAGGGGGAGCTAATCCCAAAAAACGGCCCTCAGTTCGGATTGGAGTCTGCAACTCGACTCCATGAAGGTGGAATCGCTAGTAATCGCGGATCAGCATGCCGCGGTGAATACGTTCCCGGGCCTTGTACACACCGCCCGTCACACCACGAAAGCCGGTGGTACCAGAAGTCGCTGGCCCAACCCTTCGGGGAGGGAGGCGCCTAAGGTATGGTCGGTAATTGGGGTGAAGTCGTAACAAGGTAGCCGTAGGGGAACCTGCGGCTGGATCACCTCCTTTCTAAGGTGTATTCACCTAGCAAAAATCCCGCCTCGGGACTCACTATTTAGTTTTGAGCGAGCAAAGGCGCCGAGCAGGCAGCTAACAGATCCGAGCTTAACTCCTCAGTCTAAGGTCCGCCGGGAAATTAGGCTGATTTTTTTCCGCATGGAGATATCCCAAGGGGCCTATAGCTCAGTTTCGGTCAGAGCGCACGCCTGATAAGCGTGAGGTCGTTGGTTCAATTCCAACTAGGCCCACCACTTCTCAGGGGGTGTAGCTCAGCCGGAAGAGCGCCTGCTTTGCAAGCAGGGGGTCGGCGGTTCGAATCCGCTCACCTCCACCAAAAACAGTAGCCAGTGGTCAGTGATCAGTGATTCAGTAAAAGCTGGTAGCTGGATGATTGCTCGAGGATTTTTCGGGGCTTAACAACCCCCGTTGTTCTTTGACAAGTGAATCAAGAGAGCAAGTCCTTAGGAGTTTCCCAAGGCAAGGGGTTTATGGTCAAGCTACTAAGGGCGATCGGCGGATGCCTTGGCGTTGAGAGGCGAGGAAGGACGTGGCTAGCTGCGATAAGCTTCGGGGAGCCGCTAAACAGGCTGTGATCCGGAGATCTCCGAATGGGGCAACCCGGCCCGGGTAATGCCGGGTCATCATGCACTGAATCCATAGGTGCATGAGGCGAACGGAGGGAAGTGAAACATCTCAGTACCTCCAGGAAAAGAAATCAACCGAGATTCCCAAAGTAGCGGCGAGCGAAATGGGAAGAGCCTAAACCGAGACGGTGCCAAGCCGGCAAGCGTTGCCGTTTCGGGGTTGCGGGGCCGGTTTAGAGGCGGTTGCCGCCGCTTCGGAAAGTTACCAACCGTATCTTTAGTCGAAGGGTCTGGAAAGTCCCACCATAGACGGTGACAGTCCGGTAGGCGAAAGGGATACGGCTTTCTGGAACCGGTTCCCGAGTACCATGGGGCACGTGAAACCCTGTGGGAAGCTGGGAGGACCATCTTCCAAGGCTAAATACTCCTCAACGACCGATAGTGAACCAGTACCGTGAGGGAAAGGTGAAAAGAACCGCGGGAGCGGAGTGAAATAGAACCTGAAACCGATCGCTTACAAGCTGTGGAAGGACGATAGCCACGTCAGTGGCTCGTCTGACTGCGTGCCTTTTGCATAATGAGTCAGCGACTTACTCTCGGTGGCGAGGTTAAGCCGTGAGGCGGAGCCGTAGCGAAAGCGAGTCTGAATAGGGCGTATTAGTCGCCGGGAGTAGACCCGAAGCCGGGTGATCTATCCATGGCCAGGGTGAAGTTCGGTTAACCCCGAATGGAGGCCCGAACCAGTTAACGTTGAAAAGTTATTGGATGAGCTGTGGATCGGAGTGAAAGGCTAATCAAACCCGGTGATAGCTGGTTCTCCCCGAAATATATTGAGGTATAGCCTCCCGTGATGAGCCACGGAGGTAGAGCACTGAATGGACTAGGGGTCCCACAGGATTACCAAACCCAATCAAACTCCGAATGCCGTGGTCTTTAGCGGGGGAGTCAGTCTGCGGGAGATAAGTTCCGTAGTCGAAAGGGAAACAACCCAGACCGCCAGCTAAGGTCCCCAAATCCAAGCTAAGTGGGAAAGGATGTGGAGGCGCTCAGACAGCCAGGAGGTTGGCTTAGAAGCAGCCATCCTTTAAAGAATGCGTAATAGCTCACTGGTCGAGTGGCTCTGCGCCGAAAATATAACGGGGCTCAAGCTTGGTACCGAAGCTGCGGGTTCAAGGTTCATCCTTGAGCGGTAGGGGAGCGTTGTCGTAACCTGCGAAGGCGTACCGTAAGGAGCGCTGGAGGACCGACAAGTGCTTATGCTGACATGAGTAGCGATAAAAGGGGTGAGAATCCCCTTCGCCGTAAGCCTAAGGTTTCCTGGGTAAAGTTCGTCTGCCCAGGGTTAGTCGATCCCTAAGCTGAGGCCGAAAGGCGTAGGTGATGGAAAACGGGTTGATATTCCCGTACCACCTGGTGCGCGTTGACCGATGGGGGGACGCAGGAGGGTAGGCCATCCGGGTGTTGGACGTCCCGGTTCAAGCCGGTAGGGGGGAGCGCTAGGCAAATCCGGTGCTCCTTAACCCCGAGAGGCGATGAGGAGAGGCTCTGCCTCGCAAACTGGTTGATCCCACGCTGCCAAGAAAAGCCTCTAGGTAGTTCACCAGGTGATCGTACTGCAAACCGACACAGGTAGGCAGGGAGAGAATCCTAAGGCGCGCGAGAGAACCCTGGTTAAGGAACTCGGCAAAATGACACCGTAACTTCGGGAGAAGGTGTGCCCTCATTAGGTGAAGGAGTTCGCCTCCGGAGCCGAAGGGGGTTGCAGAGAAACGGGGGTGGCGACTGTTTACTAAAAACACAGGACTCTGCTAAGCCGCAAGGCGACGTATAGGGTCTGACGCCTGCCCGGTGCCGGAACGTTAAGGGGAGGGGTCATCTGGAGCAATCCGGAGAAGCTCTGAACCGAAGCGCCGGTAAACGGCGGCCGTAACTATAACGGTCCTAAGGTAGCGAAATTCCTTGTCGGGTAAGTTCCGACCTGCACGAATGGCGTAACGATTGCCCCGCTGTCTCGACCAGGGACTCGGCGAAATTGTATTCGCGGTGAAGATGCCGTGTACCCGCAACAAGACGGAAAGACCCCGTGCACCTTTACTACAGCTTGGCATTGGATTTTGGAATAACTTGTGTAGGATAGGTGGGAGGCGATGAGCCCCGGACGCTAGTTCGGGAGGAGCCAACCTTGAAATACCACCCTGGTTATTCTAGAGTTCTAACCCAGGCCCGTGATCCGGGCCGGGGACATTGCCTGGTGGGTAGTTTGACTGGGGCGGTCGCCTCCTAAAGAGTAACGGAGGCGCGCGAAGGTTCCCTCAGGCTGATTGGAAACCAGCCGTTGAGTGTAAAGGCATAAGGGAGCTTGACTGCGAGACCCACAAGTCGAGCAGGTAGGAAACTAGGCCTTAGTGATCCGGTGGTCCCGCATGGAAGGGCCATCGCTCATCGGATAAAAGGTACGCCGGGGATAACAGGCTGATCTCCCCCAAGAGTTCACATCGACGGGGAGGTTTGGCACCTCGATGTCGGCTCATCGCATCCTGGGGCTGAAGAAGGTCCCAAGGGTTTGGCTGTTCGCCAATTAAAGCGGTACGTGAGCTGGGTTTAAAACGTCGTGAGACAGTTTGGTCCCTATCTGTTGCGGGCGTAGGAGAGTTGCGAGGAGCTGTCCCTAGTACGAGAGGACCGGGATGGACGAACCGCTAGTGTTCCAGTTGTGCCGCCAGGCGCAGCGCTGGGTAGCTATGTTCGGTGCGGATAACCGCTGAAAGCATCTAAGCGGGAAGCCGACCTCAAGAAGAGCTCTCCCGGACGTAAGTCCCTAAAGGCCCCTGGTAGACCACCAGGTTGATAGGCCGGAGGTATAAGCGCAGCAATGTGTTCAGCCGACCGGTACTAATCGGCCGTGCGGCTTGACCATTTTTTCCCTTGTCTTTGGAAACTGTTAAGGACCCTCTCTTGGTTCGCTGGTAGGGCGGGCCTCCGTGCCCGCCGGTTTATGGATTTTTTTACCGAAAACCGAAAACTGAAAACGGTATTTAAAGTTTCCGGTGGCCATGGCGCAGGGGAAACACCCGATCCCATCCCGAACTCGGCAGTTAAGCCCTGCAGCGTCGATGATACTACGTGGGCAACTGCGTGGGAAAGTAGAACGCCGCCGGAGTTAATTTACCCCCAAGCCCGGATTGCCAAATCCGGGCTTTTTTATTACTATTGCACTAGTGGAGATATATTTATGAATTTTACCATCGACTATGAACAGGAAGAGGATGGCCGCTGGCTGGCGGAGGTCCTAGAACTCCCCGGCGTTCTGGTTTATGGGCAAACCAAGGAGGAAGCTTTAGCCAAAGCCCAGGCCCTGGCTTTGCGGGTAGTGGCCGAGCGCCTGGAGCATGGCGAAATGCTAGTGGAACCGTTGAACATTCTCTTTGCCGGGACATGAGTTTCTGGCGAGCCACTAAAGCTAAGAGAGTCCTGGCGGCCCTGGGAAGAATAGGATGGAAAGTCAAACGCACCTCAGGCTCACACCGAACCCTATCTCGCCCTGGCTGGCCGGATGTGGTGTTTGCGTTTCATGATAACGAAGAGATTGGGCCAAGAATGTTAGCCCGCATCGCCAAGGTTACCGGCCTCAAGCCCGAGGATTTATGACTCCTATCCCGAACTCGGCAAGCCTTTAGTGGCACAGGCCTCTGGCCTGTGTAATGCACAGGCTGGAAGCCTGTGCCACCAAGGGAAAGTAGAACGCCGCCGGAGTTAATTTCCCAGCAACCCCGCGTCTTGACGGAGGCGGGCTTTTTTATTACGTTTGTGCGTAGTGAAGAGAAAAACCCTGATCAGGCATCTAGGCGAGCATGGCGCCTTCTTCCTCAGAGAGGGTCGAAGGCATTCTATCTATCAGAGGGGAAACCTGAAGACGTTGGTTCCTCGGCATACTGAGATAGTAGATGAACTAGCCAGGAAAATTTGCAAAGACCTGGATATCCCATGGGTGAAAGAATGAAATTCAGGGCCATGATTAAGAAAAGCGGCGATTGGTGGATAGGGTGGCTCATCGATCTTCCCGGGATCAATGCCCAGGAAAAAACCAGAGAGAAATTGTTGGAATCCCTAAAAATCGGGGCCGAGGATTTATTGACGACCGAGGTTCCTTTTGAGGCCGAAGCCCAGATGACCACCATTGAGATTTCCACGCCAGAATGGAGCTTGGAGAATAGGGGATAGAAATGGGAATGGGGACCACCCCGCTCCCGTCTCGAACTCGGCAGTTAAGCCCTTAGTGGCACAGGCCTCCGGCCGGTGCGGGCGCACAGGCTGGAAGCCTGTGCCACTAAATTCTTGGTAAAGCAGGATACAGCCGGAGATATCTATGAAGTTTGAAGAAATTATCTCACGATACACCTGGCAGGAAGTGGAACCGGTTTATCTGGAGCTTTACTCCAAAGAGAAAAGGAAAAGGAAGAAGGTCCGGGAGGCGTTCGAATATATTAAGACTCTTAAGCCCGCAAGCTCCGGAATGCGGATTCATATTGAATACCGGGAGGATGAGGACGGCGGCTATCACCATGTCTTGGGTAGAGACGGCAGCTTAGGGCGGAATGGGCAGGAAGAAAGCTATGGGATTTTTCTGGTGGACTGGGACGAGTGGCTAGGTATGGAAATTGAGGCTGATACCTTGGAAAAATATTCCGATCTGGACATCTTGTGCCATTGTTTTTGGGAAATGACCTGGTGCGGATATTCCATGGAAAAGGTGGAGAAATTCAGGGAGGAACTCAAGCTTGCAGAGGCTGATACCGAATTTATCCCCCTGGAACAGGTTTTCCCCCAAGACGGGGCCTGATGAGTATTATCAGTAATAATTGCATTCAGTATTTTCTGGTGGGCGGTGCCCACCCTACATGAGCCAGTGGCACAGGCCTCCGGCCTGTGGGTGCACAGGCTGGAAAGCCTGTGCCACTAATATTTGGTGCGCAGTGCGCACCCTACCTGCACAGGCTGGAAGCCTGGGCCACCAAGGGAAAGTAGAACGCCGCCGGAGTTAATTTCCTAGCAACCCCGCCTCTTGACGGAGGCGGGGTTTTTTATTTACAGTTAAGTAGCATGTAATTTGAATGGGATGAGGCCAAATGCCGGGAGAATCGCAGGAAGCATGGGCTTGATTTCCGGGATGCTCCCAAGGTTTTTCAAGGCGTCACCCTAACTGCCGAGGATAAACGCCAGGATTACGGCGAAACGCGGCTCACTACCTTAGGCAAGCTGGAAGACATCGTGGTGGTGATCGTCCATACCTTCAGGGGCGACAATATCCGCATCATCCATGAGGAAGGCGAAGGCCAAGGAAAGAAAACTTTATGAAGAAAAAATACTATTCCGACCTGGAACGTCTCCGGAGCCTGAAGGATGAAGAAATCGATTGTTCCGACATTCCGGAATTAAACGAAACCTTTTTTGATAAAGCCGTTATCATGGCACCCAAAACCAAGGCCTCAGTCTGCTTAAAGTTAGACGAAGAGGTTTTAGCCTGGTTCAAGTCCCAGGGCAAAGGCTACCAGAACCGGATTAATGCCTTGTTGCGGGCCTACATGGAGGCGCATAGGACCTAGCGAACGTGGGCTCGTCGCCGTCCCCTCCCGAACTCGGCAGTTAAGCAAGTGGCACAGGCCTCTGGCCTGTGAAATGCACAGGCTGGAAGCCTGTGCCACCCACTGCTAAAGAAAGCAGAACGCCGCGGGAGTTAATTTATCCCAAGCCCGGATTGACTAATCCGGGCTTTTTGATTATTTTGGTTGAGCATAAATCTGATTCCTACCCCCCTACTCGTTCAGGAGGTAAAGACTATGGCGGAAGCGGCCCGGAAAGAGGATTTCAGCAGCAGATACGGCCAGGCGGAGAAGATCTGGTCCGGGGATTCTTTCATCAAATATCCGGATTTAAGGGACTTATTGGCGGAATTGCCGGTATCTCCCGCGGCGGTGCCCGCCAAAGAATATGGACAGATCTTCGACGGCAATCTGGACATTGTCTTTGGGGAGGTCATGGGGGTCTTGTTGGCTTACGAAGGCTATTTGAAAGACAAGGCTTTTCCCATAAAGGAGTGCTTCATCAAACCCCTTTTCCGGCCGGAGAGCACTATTCTGGAATTCAACATTCGCTATAAGACCAAGGCCGGGGAGGAAAAGATATATGCTTGTGAAGTAATCCGGGACGGCGACAGCAGCTTTATTCTCTTTTTTGATCGCTACAAGCCGGTGTGGTGAACGGTTGACCGGATGAGTTCAGCCAATAAATAACCAGCCCGGTGGGTGACACCGGGCTTTTGGTTTTTGGAGGGAGGGTTAGCAGTGATCAGTGATCAGTAAAAACAACAGGCAGCAAAAACTTGCTTACTGCTTAACTTGCTGATTACTGATTACTGATTACTGATTACTAATTTTCCCCGGCCCTCCCCTCAAAAACTATCACTATCTCTCCAGCAAACGGGGCAGGAGGTCGTGGCCGTGGTCGAGGGCGAGGCCGGTGGCCTGAGCCGCGGCTTCGCTGTAAGGCCGGGGTTGATCGCCGGGGGTGCGGGAATCAAAGAGGACAAAGGGCACCGGCTCCGGGGTATGGGTGCGCACGGCTAAGGGGGTCAGGTGGTCGCAGAGCACCAGGACCCGGTGCTCCCCCAGGTCTGCCAAGCCCGCCATCAGCGGTCCCACCACCTTGGCGTCAAAGTCTTCCAGGGCCTGAAGTTTGAGCTTCAGGTCGCCGCTGTGCCCGGCTTCGTCCGGGGCCTCCACGTGGAGATAGACGAAATCTCCTGACCTTAGGGCTTCCAGGGTGGCGGCCACTTTCCCGGCGTAATTGGTATCCAGATAGCCGGTGGCGCCCGGGACTTTGACGGGGTTGAGGCCGGCATAGATGCCGATGCCCCGGATCAGGTCCACCGCGGAGATCACCGCGCCGGCCAGGCCGAAGCGTTCCTTTAAGGTGGGAAGCGCCGGGGGACGGCCCTGGCCCCAGAGCCAGATGGAGGTGGCCGGCCTTTGCCCCTGGGCCAGGCGGCGGCGGTTCACCGGCTGGTCGGCCAGGACCGGCCAGGAGGCCCGGATCAGTTGCCAGAGGGGTTCCCGCCCGCCTTCCGGGGTCATCAGGCGCCCCACTTCCTTGCCGCTCCAGTCGTGGGGAGGGTAAGTCCGCCAGTCCGGCGCGCCCTGGTCCCAGACCAGGAGGTGTCGGTAGCTGACGCCGGGGTAAAAGTGGCGGCCATTTTGGCCCAGGGCCGCCTCCAGGGCGGTGATCAATTCTTTGGCTTCCTCCGAGGAGATGTGCCCGGCGGCGTAGTCCTCCATGTAGAGGCCGTTGTCCTCCGATCGCAAAGTCACCAGGTTGCAGCGGAAGGCTACCTCCCCCGGCCCCAGGGCCACGCCCAGGGCCGCGGCCTCCAGGGGCGCGCGGCCGGTGTGGTAGCGGGCCGGATCATAGCCCATGACGGCCAGGTTGGCGATATCGCTCCCCGGCTCCATGCCTGAGGGGATGGTGCGGGCCAGGCCCAATTCCCCCCGCCGGGCCAGGTCGTCCAGATTCGGGGTGGCCGCGGCCTCCAAAGGGGTTCTTCCCCCTAACTCCGGGATAGGATAATCCCCCATGCCGTCGCCGATTAAGATGACGTATTTCATTAATGCTGCCTTTGGGTCTGGGTTTGTTTGGGGGCTAATCAGTAATCAGTGATCAGTGATCAGTAAGAACGACAGGTATCAGACTTGCTAACTGCTTAACTCACTGATTACTGATTACCGATTACTAATTTTCCCCCGCCCTCCCCTCAACTTATCTAAAACTCATCAGGCCGCGAGAGGGCCAGGTCCCTCCCCTGAAGGTCTGGGTCTCTCCAAGACATGCTTGATCTCCGTCAGGGTCTCGTTGATGCGGAAGAAGATGATGAGAATTTCGCAGTAAATCCGGACGCCCAGGGGCCCCAGGATAAGAATCAGCAACCCTTTAAAGACATTGAAGCCGCTGGCGTATGGCCCGGTCAGACCGCTGCCGATGAGAACCAGCCCGGCGATCACACACACGACGACGCCCACCCAAAAGACAATCTGGATAATTACCGGGGTCACCATGGTCCGGAAGGCCCAAAAATCTTTCATGCCTCGCTCCCTTCTCAGTGGCACCAAGTGATTTGAGGGGAGGGCCGGAAAAAAACAGTAATCAGTAATCAGTAAAAACAACCGGTATCGAATTTGCTTACTGCTTAACTCACTGATTATTGTATACTGTTCATCGCCCCGCCTCAAAATCTCTTCACAACTTAGCCTATACCTGGCACTGACATTTGCCGTCCACCAGGAGGCAGTATTCCTTCTTTTTTTCCTCCGGCAGGGCTTCGTATTCCTCTTCGTCCAGGAAGCAGTCCAGGGGGAGATAATTCATGTCTTCCCGGAAGGGGCTGCCGGTCAGGTAAAGTTCGCAATTTTTGTGCACGTAGCTTTTGGACATCTCAGGCCTCCAGGCTGGACAGCGATCTTTCGGTTAAGGTAGGCATTTTTTATCATAAATCAACGACAAATTCCCGGCTTTTCTGAATTAGGCGGGGGTGATTTTAAAATCCCCCCAGATCCCCCTTTGATAAAGGGGGAATTGGGGGGTGCCGTTTACCTGGACCGCCACATCCTAATCCCAAGTTGCTGTCAAAAAAGTAGGGGCGGGGTCTCCCCGCCCGGGGAGCGATGGCTGGTAGGTATCGGGCGGGGGAACCCCGCTACAAACCTGTTTGGGTAAGGTTATAGGTTTGACGGGAACTTGGTATTAAAAATATTGGTGCGACCCTGGTGTTTGCCCATCAATTTAGGGCGAAGACAAGATCCGCCCCCACAAGAAGATTTGCGTTTGCGGGCGAATTGTTATCAGCACAGGCTGGAAAGCCTGTGCTACCAAAAGTGTATGGGATTGGGGGAGGGGGTTTGGGGGA
>JBFLZI010000075.1:0-12768 GCA_040756315.1 Thermodesulfobacteriota bacterium
GGGAGGGCGGGGGAGCCACTGCTCCCCCGGCCCTCCCCCCAAATCAACCCTCAAATCCCTAAATAAGTCCGGCGGATTTCGTCGTTTTTCAGGAGTTGGCGGGCGTCCCCTTCCAGGGAGATGCGCCCCTGGCTTAAGACATAGGCGTAGTCGCTCACGGCCAGGGCCATGGCCACGTTCTGTTCCACCAGGAGCATGGTCAGGCCTTCTCCCTTGAGGCGGCCCAGGGACTCAAACAAGCTCAAGGCCAAAATCGGGGACAGTCCCAGGGAGAGTTCATCGATCAAGAGAATCTCGGGCTGGGCCATCAGGCCCCGAGCCACGGCCAGCATCTGCTGCTCCCCGCCGCTTAAGCTGCCGGCGTGTTGCTGCCGCCGTTCCGCCAGTCGGGGAAAGAGGGTAAAGACCTTATCCAGGTTCTCCTTAACATGGGGCCGGGCCCGGGAGGAGAAAGCCCCCATTTCCAGGTTTTCCCCCACGGTCATATCGGTGAAAAGCTGGCGGCCCTCCGGGACCAGCACCAACCCGGCCTGGGCCCGGGCATGGGGGGAGTTACGGGTGATGTCCTGCCCCTGAAAGGCCACCGAGCCTTGAGAGGGACGCAACAATCCCATCACCGTACGCAACAACGTGGTCTTGCCCACCCCGTTGGAACCCACCAGGGAGGTCAACTTCCCCGGCTCCAAGCGGAGAGACACCCCCCAGAGGATCTGGACGCCTTCGTAGCCCGAAGCCAGGTCATTGATTTCCAGCAGGTTCATAATTTTAAAGATAAATTCTTTGCTGTTACCTCCCTTTTTAAAGGAAGGTCAGAGTGCTTTTATTAGGTAGAAATTACTTTAAGTGTTGGCTAATAAAACCATATCGTAGTGTGTCACGTGATAAAATCAATTCCCCTTGATACTCACTCCTTTCCGCTTAAATTCTTCCATAAGCGATTGGTATAGTTTTCCACTTGTATCATACTGCCTTAGCATCATTGCATATTTAACCGAGGTTTTAACATCACCCAATTGCAGTGTTGCAAACGCCATACTGAAGTAAGGATGAGGGTTGGATTGATCAAGTTGAATTGACCTTTCCCAACACTGAAAGGCTTCATTGAACTTATTTTTAGAAGTATTTGAGGAGGTTTTTTCTTTAAAAAAGAGAGCAAGTCCTAAATTATTATGAGCATTTGAATGGGTCGGATTTCTATCGATTGCTTTTCGATAGTAAGTCTCAGCTTCACTAAATTTATTCATTCCGCTAGAGGCCATTCCTGCACGAAAGTACCCTCGAAAATCAGTAGGATATTGATTTATTATTTCCTTGGCAATTTTCAATGCCTCTTCATAATTTCCATCGTTGTCTAATTTCCGTGCCCTTCTAACCATTTCTTCTAGTTTTTCCATATCCCTGTCGGTCATAATGTTCTTTTTTCCCAATTCCACAACTTGGAGTACTCGAGATCCGGGGATTGCTAATCCTAAATTCTCACCACCTGGCATATATGTTTTGACTACCCCGATAGCTTCACCTTGAAAATTTATGACCGGACCGCCACTGGAACCAGGGGAAATTGGTGCAGTAATTTGGATTCCTTTTTCTTGGATCTGGTTAAGTCCAGCAGGGATATCGCGAATGGCTGAGACTATCCCCTCCGATACGGTTTGTGCCAAACCTTTAGGACTTCCCAAGACGATGATTCTTTCCCCCACCTCGGGTAATTTCCCAGAAATTTTAAGAAACGCAGGTGAACGAGGAATATTAACTTTTAAAATTGCTATATCAGCATTAACATCAGAAGCTATGATATATTTGACTGGATAAAGCTTCTTATTATCCGTCTCGACTTCAATATCGTGCGTTTTATATTTAATGACATGGTAGTTTGTGACTACTTCCCCCTTGTCATTAATAAAAAAACCGCTACCAAGGCTTTTTTCCCCCGTTACACTGCTTGAATAAATTTTTACAGTCGCCGGGCGGACCTGTTTTACCAATTGAACAAGGTCTTGGGCAAGTATTGGTTGCGAAAGGAAAAAACCAGCTAAGAATGTGAGGACTAAATACCGTAATATCGACTTTAATGCCTGAATAGACATAACCCCTCCTTAAAAAAAACCATCTTAGTTATCTAGAGAAGGCGGCTGAAGTCATGTGTGTTTTTAAATATAATTAAGTGAATGAAAAACCTACATTAACCAGTATGGAATTTTATTCCGCCATCAGCCTGGCGGTCATTTCCGGGTCACCCAGGTAAGCCTCGATAACCTGGGGATTGTTGGTCACTTCCTCGGGTTTCCCCGCGGCGATGAGCTGCCCGTAATCCAGGACAATGATGCGGTCGGAGATGGACATTACCGCCTGCATGACGTGTTCGATCATCAGGATGGTGGTACCCTCGTCCCGAATCTTGCGGATGGTGTCCACCATCTCCGTTATTTCCGTGGGATTCAGGCCGGCCAGCACTTCGTCCAGCAGCAGGAGATAAGGGTGGGCCGCCAGGGCCCGGGCCAGCTCCAGGCGTTTTTTTTGGGCCACGTTGAGGTTGCCGGAGGGCTGGTCGGCCCGCTCCGCCAAACCCACCTGGGCCAAGGCCGCGTCCGCTTTCCGAGCGGCCGCGGCCAGGTGGAGCCCTTCCCGGCCGAAGCAGGCCCCCACCATGACGTTTTCCCGGACCGTGAGTTCATGCAACGGCCGCACCACCTGGTGGGCCCGGGCAATGCCCCGGCGGGCCACTTCATAAGAGGGCAGGCCGGTGATGTCCTCGCCCCGGAAGATTACCCGGCCCGCATCAGGGGCGTAGATGCCGTTGAGCACGTTGAACAAGGTGGTTTTGCCGGCGCCGTTAGGCCCGATCAACCCCAGGATCTGTCCCTGGGGCAAATCGAAGGTCACTTCGGTTAGGGCCTGGAGCCCCCCGAATTTTTTGGTGATGTCCCGAACTTCGAGGATCATTCCAAAAATCTCCTGAGTCCCGGAAAGCGCGCCCGGACCCAGCCCACCGCGCCGGCGGGCACAAAGAGGACGATGAGCAGCAGGAACAGCCCGGCCACGGCCAGGTGCAGGCTTTTAAACAGGGGGCTGGTGAGGAGGTAACCCCTTAAGCCTTGATAGGTCAAGGCCCCCACCAGGGGTCCGGAGACGGTCCCCTGCCCTCCCAGCATGACCATCACCAGAGACTCGATGGACATGTGCAGTTGAAAGGCGTCTCCCGGCTCCACATTGCCGTTTTTGAAAAAGTACAGGGTGCCGATGACGCCGGGGAAGAAGGCCGAAATAGCAAAGGTGATGGTCTTGGCCTGGGGGGCTTTTACCCCCATGACCATGGCCGCGTCTTCGTCCTCCCGGATGGCTAAGAGACCCAGGCCGAAGCGGGAGTTCTTTACCAGAAAACTGGTGAGCAGGATAATCAGGGTAATAATCCACAGGAGGATGAAGGCGAGCCACAGGGCCGGCCCGGCGCCTCCATAATGGTCATAGGCGGAGAAATTGACAAATAAGCCGGTGGCGCCGCCAAAGGGGGCAAAGTTACTGACAAACGCCCGGGCGGCCTCATTAATGCCGATGGTGGCCAGGGCAAAATAAGCCCCCCGGAGGCGCAGGACCGCCAGGCCCAGCAGCCAGGCCAGGGCGGCGGACAGGATGCCGCCGGCCAGGGCGGCAAGGTAAAGAGGCCAGCCTTGTTGGCTAAGGAGGTAAAAACCGGTGTAGCCCCCCAGGCCGAAGAAGACAATGTGACCGAAGCTGACATAGCCGGTGTAGCCCAGGAGGATGTTCAGGCTGGAGGCCAGCCCCACGAACATGAGCAGGGTGAAGGTGGTCTCCCGGAGGGTGTCCTGGCGCAGCACCAGGACCGCCAAGCCCCAGATAAGCACAAAAGCCAGAGGTATCCATAAGCCGGGGCGGAGCCGGTTTTTCATTTATTTGGCCCCCAGAAGGCCGCTGGGGCGAATAAGCAGCACCAGGACGAAGAGCCCGAATTCCACTACCGGCACCCAACTGACCGGCATAAAGGTGGGAATCAGGCCTTCCAGTCCCCCCAGGATCAGCCCCCCCAAAAGGGCCCCCAGGGGATTGCCCAGCCCCCCCAGGACACAAATCACAAAGGACTTGAGTTCATAGGGGCCGCCGCTCAGGATGGTGAAGGGGAAAAAGGTGGCGATCAGGCCCCCGGCCACCGCGGCCAAGAGGGTGCCTATGCCGAAGCTCAGGGCCAGGATCAGGGCGGAAGGAATGCCCATCAGTTCCGCGGCCACCCGATTGTTGGCCACCGCCCGGATGGCCTTGCCCGGGCGGCTGAAATAGAGAAAGAGGTAGAGACCGGCGGTGAAGGCCACCGCGCCCAGGGCGGCAATCAAGCGGGTGCCGGGGATGGTGATCATGGAGCCGATCTGCAAGGAGCCCAAAGGATAGTCGATGTTGTGGGGGGAAGTGGTGAACAGGGCGGTGCCCACGCCGATGAGGATCATGTTGACGGCAAAAGTGGCCAGCAGGCTGGAGAGGTGGGGCGCGTCGATCACCCGGTGCACCGCCACGCCGTACATCAGAAAGCCGAAGAGCAAGCCGAGAAAGGCCACCACAAAGAGGGCCAGATAGGGATTGGTTCCCAAATGGCTGAAAAGCAGATAAGTGCCGAACATCCCCAAGGCAATGACCGGCCCGTGGGCCAGGTTGATGACCGTCATCACTCCCCAAATGAGGGAGAGGCCCATGGCGGCCAGGCCATAGACGAAGCCCAGGAGCAGGCCGTCGGACAGGGAAGAGAGCAACTGTGCCAGCAAGGGGAGGCTCCTCGAGACCGGTCACTCCCGGGGTCCGGGAGTGACCGGCAGGCTGACGAAGTCTTATTTGGTCCGGTAAAGATTAGCCGGGGCGGTTTTGAAGGCTTCCGGCCAGACCAACTGGTTGATCAGTTTCCCCTGGGGGTTTTTCTGCCATTGAGTGTAAATCATGTCGTGGCCGATCTGCAGGCCATGTGCCTTGGCCGTGTCAAATTTGATCCGCCCGTAGAAGGTGAGGATATCCATGCCATCCAGGGCCCCTTTAACCTTGGCGGTGTCGATGGAGCCGGCTTTCTTGATGGCTTCCTGCAAGATCAGGCCGGCCACATAGCCTCCGGCGCTGTGGTAGGAGGGGTCTTCCTTATATTTGGCCTTATAAGTTTTGACAAAGTCCTGGACGGTGGTGCCGAACCAGTCGATTCCCAGCTTTTTGGCCGTTTCCGGGTTATAGGAAATCGCCAGGGGCTCCCACTGGCTGGGCCCGACTACGCCCAAGGCCGCCTCTCCCAATTCCGCGAACTTGGGTTCCGGCGGGGCCACCAGTAGGGCCACCATTTTGGCCTTGATGCCCTTTTCAAAGAGTTGCTTGGCAAAGGTGCTGGTATCAAGGTAATGTCCACCCCCCATGATGGCGTCCACTCCGGCCGGAATCTTGTTGATGAAAGGAGCAAAGTCAGTGGTGCCGGGTTCATACCCTTCAAAGAGGACCACCTGATAGCCCTTGCTTTCGGCGTAGGCCTTGAGGGCGTTCACCACGTCAGTGGAGAATTTATCCTTTTCGTTGACTATGGCTATTTTTTTCGCGGCCGTGTCCAGCTTGGCCAAGAGGTCGATGGCGCCGGTGAGGTAGCGGCTGGCGGGCGTATAGGTCTGGTAAATCAGGGTATAGCCTTTTTTATAGGTGGAATCCGAGGCCGCGCCCGCGGTGATCATGATCTTGTTATATTGCTGGGCGATGACCGCGGCGGCGTCGGCCAGGCCGCTGCTGTAAGGGCTGATCAGGAAGTCGGCTTTGTCGGCGTTAATCAGCTTGGTATAAAGTTCCTGCACCCGCTCCTTTTTGCTTTCATCGTCGTAATATTTGGCGTTGAATTTGACTGCCGTGCCGTCCGGCAGCTTCACCCCGCCGGCGGCGTTAACCTGTTCCATCCAGAGATTCAGGCCGTTGATCTGCCGGGTGGCCTCCACGTTAAGTTTGCCGGTCTGGGAGGCGGTAAAGCCGATCACCACTTCTTTGGCGGCCCCGGCCGCGGAAGCCGGCCCGGTTTGCATCAGCCCCCCGGCCAGGATGAGGCCGAAGGCCACCAGGACTAAAACCAGAGGGAATTTGAGCCTGGTCATAAGTGTTTCTCCTTTAAGGTATTATTGAGAGAATTAACCGTGACAAGCTGCCTTATCTGTCAGGGTCATAATTTAATCTAAACAGGATAGAATTCAAATAAAAAAGTAGTTTGGCGGTGAGGGGCCAGGGACCTTGGGCTGTCAGCCAGCGGCATTCAGCTATCGGTATAAAGAAAAGACCGAAGCTGACCGCGGACTGCCAATTTTGTCCTAAGCTCCCGCCAAAACCTCGACCCCTGGCGGCCTTCGGGAGAACCGGCCGGCCTCAGTCCCGGGTCCGCGGTCGCCGGCCGGTTCCGGAAAGATTCGACAAACCTGGAAAAATTTTATAAATAAGATGATGTTCCCGAATCGGGGCAAGATGTCGGACGCCGCGATCCCGGTTGCCGCAAGCATCTCTGACAATTCCAGCTCTCCCACCCAACTGCCCCGGGGAAAAAACATTAACCGCGCCTGGGGCACCGGTCCTCCGGCCTCACCAAAATATTAAAGGAGAATCTTACCGTGCATGAATTCGAGCATGCCCGCCAGGTCGTAGAAACCATGATCCGCAGCTCTGATCTGGCCGGCCTCTTACGCCAGGCGGAGACCCTCCACGGGCACCTCTGCCCCATGGTGGTCCTGGGGGTCAAAGCCGGACAATACGCCATGACCTACCTGAACCGGGCCAACACCGGCATGGAAGAGGTGGTGGCCATCGTGGAAACTAACAATTGTTTTACTGACGGCATCCAAATGGTAACCGGCTGCACCTTCGGCAATAATGCCCTGATCTTTAAGGACCTGGGCAAAACCGCGGTCACCGTGGCCCGCCGGGAAGATGGGGCGGCGGTGCGCCTGGTGGTGCGGGCCGACTATCGCCAAACACTCTTCAATAAATATCCGGCGGCCGGACCTTTGTTCGAAAAGGTGGTGGTGCAAAGACAGGCCACTCCGGAAGAGTTGCACCGTTTTCAGCATATCTGGCCGGCCCTGTCCCGGCGGGAATTGGAGGCCCCCCTGGAGGAGCAGCTCCTCATCCGGACCCTGACCATCCAGATGCCCCCCTTTGCCCGCATCTTCGATACCCTGACTTGTAGTGGTTGCGGCGAAGGGGTGATGGCCACCCGGGTGCGCTTAAAGGAGGGCCAACCCTATTGCCTGGAATGCGCCGGGGAAGATTTTCCCCGGCTCAGCGGTAATGGCATCGAATGTTTGTCCAAGACTAAGGAGACTTAAAGAAACACCGATAAATCAAAGAGCTAGAACCCTAAGCAAGGGCCATACGGCTCTTAGAACTCGCCCCCGAAAACCTCGCCTCCGCCTCTCCGGGGCGGGGCCGGTCCCTGGGGGCACGGCAGGGGGACGGCAAAAATGACCAAGTCTAAAATAATATCATTAAAAATGATTAAATGGTTCGGCCTCTATGGACTGCTGGTGTGGTGCGGTCTGACCCTTTCCGGGGCCGCCGGCGCGGTGGAATTCTCGGCCCAGATGCTCCTCAAAGATGGGAACAAAACCATGCCGGGCAAGCTTTACATCAAAGAGGGCAAGATGCGCCAGGAATTTTTGGATGAAGAGGGGCAGACCATCACCATAGTCCGCCCGGACAAGAAGGTGGTGTGGGTCATCATGTACCCGGGGAAGACTTATATGGAGATGCCCCTAAAACGGGAATTGCCCGGGCAGTTTCTCCAGATCCCCCCGGATGCCTTCCGCCAGAGGAAGGTAGGCACGGAAACCGTCAACGGTTATCTCACGGATAAATACGAGGTGATGCTCAAAGGCGGCACTTCCGGGTTGATACATCAGACCTTTTGGGTGGCCCCCAAATTGGGGGTGCCGGTGAAAATGGTCTCCCCCCTGCGGAAATATTCCCTGGAATATCGCAATATTAAGGAAGGCAAGGTGCCGGACCGCCTCTTTGAACTGCCCCCGGGTTACCGGAAACTGCCCGGGCCCAGCGGCTATCCCCTTAGGAGATGGGATTAGGGGGAGGGGGCTAAGGGGCGGTTAAAAATCACCTCACCTAAAATGGCCTAGCCTCCTTTGCCTAGCTGAGAGCCAGGGCGAAAAGGCGAAAAGGGAAAAAGGCGAAGAGGAAAATAAGAGGGATTACCTCATTACGGGGCCTTCAGGGCCTCCAGCAGGGGCAGGCGGGCGGCCTTGATGGCCGGGAGCAGGCCCCCCAACAGCCCCATCCCCACGCCGAAGGCCAGGCTCTTTAAGACAATCCCCGGGGTCAGGGTGAACCGGAAGGTCAGCTCGGCAAAGCTGGCCCAATTCACCGTGGACAGAGTGAAGAAATTCAGCAGACCCGCGGGCACTAAGCCGATAATCCAGCCCAACCCTCCCAACAGCCCGGCCTCCACCAGAAACGCCAGGAGAATGTCATGCCGGGGGAACCCCAAGGCCCTCAAGGTACCGATTTCGGCGATGCGGGTGCCCACCTGGGCATACATGGTCACCATGGCCCCCAAGACCGCGCCTAACCCGAAAATAGCGGTGAGCACCAGACCCAGCATCCGGATGAAATCCGCCAACCGCCGGGATTGGGCTTCATAGAACTCCACTTCCCGGCGCACCTGCACCGGCAGGCGGGGGTCCGCCTCCAGACGGGCCTTTAACCCGGCAAAGGCCAGGGGGTCCTGGAGGCGTAAGATGACGCTGGAGTAAGCGGTGCGCCGAAAGGCCTGGAGCAGTTGCTCCACGTCCCCCCAGATTTCCGAAGCAAAGCCGGTGTTCCCCGCGTCGAAGACCCCGACAATCCGCCAGGTGCGCATGGCGAAGCGCAACTCCTCCCCCAGGCCGGCGCCAACAAAACGCCGGGCGATCTGGGCCCCGGCCACCAACTCGGTGGAGCCGGGCCGGAACCAGCGCCCCTCAATCAGGCGCACCTCCCGGCGCAAGGCCAAAGAACCCGGCTGCACTCCCCGGATCATGACATTAGCCGGGCGGCCCGTGCCCCGCTTGGCAAGATTGATGAGCACCATGGCCTCCGATGCCACCAGAGGACCCTCCGGTCCCATGGCAATCTCCGGCTGGGCCGTGACGATGGCTGCCTGGGTGCGGTCCAAGGCGCTCTGCACCTCGGTTTCACTCCCGGCCCGGAGAACAATGGCATTGTCAAAAGAACCGGTGGCCACCAAGGTCTGACGCAAACCCTCCGCCAACATCAAGGCCGCGGCAAAAACAAAGACCACCAAAGCCATGCCCGCGGCCGTCAAAAAAGAAGTCAGGCGCCGGGTCAATAAATTGCGATAACTGTACGATAACGGAATCGGCATAATGACTAGGTTTCTGTGGGGGGAGGGCCAGGGACTGCGCCCCTTAGCCCCCTCCCCCATATCTGCATTCACCCCACCTTCCTCAGTGCCTGGGCGATGCCTATTTGGGTGGCCCGGTAGGCCGGGAGGATGGCGGCCAGGCCCCCCACGGCCAGGGCCACGGTCAGGCCCAGGAGTTGGGTCTGGGGGCTCACTTCCAGGCCGGGGAAATACTGGGTCACGTCCGGGGGAAAGACCCGCACCGCCGGAATACTTAGAGCCAGGCCCGCCACCCCGCCCAGGGCCGCCAGCAGAAGAGATTCCCCCAAAATAAGGCCGGCCAGATGGCGGGGGCGAAACCCCAGGGTCTTGAGCACGGCATATTCCCCCAACCGTTCCCGGGCGCTCATGGCCATGGTGTTGGCCAGGACGATCATGATCACCCCGATGATGGCCCAGGAGACCACCCGCATGGCCATGAGGATGGCGCTGGTCATTTCCACGAAGCCCATCTGAAAGGCCTTTTCCGTTTCGGTAATGGTTTCGGCCAGGGAGTTTTTAAAGAGGGCGTCGATGTGCCGGGACACGGGCGCGGCCAGATCGCCCCGGGCGATCTGGACCATAAACCAGCCCACCTGATCGGCCTGTTTGGGGTCGGTTTTCTTAAGAGTCTCATTTAAATAATCGTAATGGAAAAAGAGCAGGGTCTCGTCAGTCTCCGGCTCCTTGCCGGTGTAAACGGCCCGGAGGATTAAACGGTATTCCCCTTTAAAATAAGTCCCGGTCAAGGTAATGGCATCCCCCAGGCGCCAGCCGAAGCGTTGGGCCAGACGGCGGCCGGCGATGCATCCCCGACGGTCTTGAACCAGGGCCAGTTTTTGCTCCGGGGGGATGAGAAACTCCGGATAGATGTCCAGGTAGCCGGGCAGCGACGCGGCGAACTGGGGAAAGAAATGTTTCTTATCGATGTAGATGCCTTCAAACCAGTAAGCATAGGCCACTTTGGTGACTCCGGCCACGTTCTGAATCTTCGGCAGGTAGGCCAGGGGCAGGGGATACATCAAGGAGATGGCGTTGCGGGTGACCAGGCGCAGGGGCGAGGAGGCCTCGACGCCGGCGTACCAGGCCGCCACCACGGTGCGCAAGAGGCAGAAGGCCAACACCGCCACCGCCAGGCCCAGGATGGTGAGAGAGGCCCGAAGGGGATGCCGGAAGAGATTGCGCCAGGTTAGTTTCAGCATCTTGAGATTTTTTTGCGGGAAGGGCCGGGGTAGCAGTAGTTCCCCCTTCCCCGCAGCTCCATTCATCCCACCTTTCGCAAGGCCTCGGCGATGCCTAACTGGGCGGCGCGCCAGGCCGGGAGGATCGCAGCCAACACCCCCACGGCCAGGGCCACGCTCAAGCCCAAAGCCAGGGTGAAGTTGGTCAGGGGAAAGACCCGAAAGTATTGGCCCAGAGAGAGGCGGAAGATTTTCACCGCGGGAAAGGTCAGGGCCAGGCCGGTCAAGCCGCCCACCAGGGCCAGAAGCAGAGATTCCCCCAAAATTAGTTCCACCAGATGGCGGGGCCGAAATCCCATGGTTTTCAGCACGGCGTATTCCCCCCGGCGCTCCCGGGCGCTCATGGCCATGGTGTTGGCCAGGAGCACCAGAATCACCCCGATGACCACCCAGGAAACCACCTGGATGGCCAGCAGGATGGCTTCCGTCATGGAGACAAAGCCCAGGGCGAAGGCGGCTTCGCTTTCGGTCAAGGTTTCGGCCAGGGAGTTCTTAAACAGGGCGTCGATCTGCCCGGCAATGGGAGCCGCCAACTCCGGGCTGGCCACCCGGGTCAGGAACCAGCCTACCTGGTCCGCCCGGTCAGGAAAAGTCTTTTTCATAGTTTCATTAACATAATCCCAATGGAAAAATAAGCGACCTTCGTCAGTGGTGGGGTCCCGCCCCGTATAAATGGCCCTGAGGATGAGGCGGTACTCCCCCGGGTAGATGGTGCCTTTAAGGACAATGGCGTCTCCCAGGCGCCAACCGTAGCGGGCCGCCAACTGCCGCCCCACGGCGGCCCCCCGGCGATCCTGCAGCAAAGAGAGCTTCTGGTCCGAAGGGATCACATATTCCGGATACATCTCCAGATAACGGGAAAGGGATACGGCAAAACGCGGGAAAAAATGCTTTTCATCAATATAAGTGCCCCCGAACCACAGACCATAAGATAGGCCGGTGATTCCCGGCAAGGCCTGGATTTTCGGCAAATAGGCCAAGGGCAGACGGAAGACTAAAGAGATGGCGTTGCGGGTGACCAACCGCACCGGAGAAGCCGCGGATACCCCGGCATACCAGGCCGCCACCACGGTGCGCAATAAACAAAAAGCCAACACCGCCACCGCCATGCCGGTCACCGTCAACGAAGCCCGCAACGGATGCCGCCTAGTATTGCGCCAAATCAGTTTGAGCATGTTGAAGATGGTGGTGGGGGAAGGGCCAGGGGCATAAGAAGGGGGAAAAGGGAAAAAGGCGAAGAGGCGAAAAGGGAAGGAGAGGATTTTCCAACAAAACTTCAGACCCTTTTCGCCTTTTCCCCTTTTCGCCTTTTCGCCCCAAAATAATCCCCTTAGCTCCCTCCCCCCAAATTCGCTAATCTTTACTCCTCCATCAGTTTGCCTTTGATGAGGCGGCGGATGTGGGCGGCCCGGGAAGCGGCTTCCGGGTCGTGGGTCACCAGGATGATGGTTTTGCCGAACTCCCTGTTGAGGCGGCCCAGGAGGTCCAGGATTTCCCCGGCTGACTCCCGATCCAGGTCGCCGGTGGGTTCATCCGCGGCGATGAGGGCCGGATCGGTGACCAAGGCCCGGGCGATAGCCACCCGTTGTTGTTGGCCCCCGGAGAGTTGTCCCGGGAAATGGGTGCGCCGGTCGTTCAGGCCCACCAATTCCAGGGCCAGGTCCACGTGTTCCCGGCGCTCGTGGCGGGGGAGGTGGGAGAGGAGCAAGGGGAGTTCCACATTCTCAAAGGCGTTGAGCACCGGGATCAGGTGATAGAACTGAAAGACGAAGCCCACGGTGCGGGACCGCCAGTGGGCCAGTTGGGCCTCGGTGAATTGGGTGAGATCGACGCCCCCCACGGTGAGGAGACCGCGGTCGGGGCGATCCAGGCCGGCGATGAGGTTGAGGAGGGTGGTCTTGCCGGAGCCGGAAGGACCCATTAAAGCCAGGAAATCGCCCCTGGCAATGGTCAGGGAAATATCCTCCAACACCGGGAGTTCCTGACTGCCCCGATGATAAGACTTATACAGGTGGGCGATCTCCACTAAAGGCGCCGACACTTGCGTCTGCTCTTTTATTCTCATGGTAGAAGTTTTTGGGGAAGGGGGCCAGGGGTCGCAGCCCCCTGCCCCCTCCCCCAAACCCCCTCCCC
>JBFLZI010000076.1:0-12681 GCA_040756315.1 Thermodesulfobacteriota bacterium
AGGGGTCTGCGACCCCTGGCCCCCTCCCTCAAATTATTTATCCCTCACCTAAATCTTAATCAGCCCGGCCGCGGCTTTGGCGGCCATGACGGTGTTTTTCATGAGCATGGTGATGGTCATGGGGCCGACGCCGCCCGGCACCGGGGTGATGTAGGAGGCTTTTTGGGAGACCGCGTCGAAGTCCACGTCCCCGGCCAGGATGGCCTTGCCGGTCTTCTCGCTGATGCCGATGCGGTTGACGCCTACGTCGATGACGCAAGCCCCTTCTTTGACCCAGTCGCCCTGAACGTATTTGGGCACGCCCGCGGCGACGATGAGGATATCGGCCCGGCGGCAGTGTTCAATGAGCTTGTCCTTGGGGGTGCCGGTGTGGACGCAGGTGACGGTGGAGTTGGCCCCGGCCCGCTTCTGGATCATGATGGCCACCATGGGTTTGCCCACGATGTTGGAGCGGCCTACCACCACCACTTCCTTGCCCTTGGGGTCGCCGTAGGAGCGGACGATGAGTTCCTGGCAGCCCGCCGGGGTGCAAGGCAGAAAGACGTAGTTGCCGATCAGGATGCGGCCGACGTTGACGGGATGGAAGGCGTCCACGTCCTTATCTGGGTCGATGGCCAGGAGCACCTTGTTGGCGTCGATGTGCTTGGGCAGGGGGAGCTGGATCAGGATGCCGTGGATCTTGGGATCCTTGTTGTATTGGTCGATGAGTTTCAGCAGGCCGTCTTCGGTGATGTCCGGCGACTGATTGTCCTGGATGGAATAGAAACCCAGCTCATGGGAGGTCTTCTGTTTAGCGGTGACATAGCTGACGGAGGCCGGATCTTCTCCCACCAGGATGGTGACCAAGCCCGGGGTGACATTGTGTTTGGCTTTAAGTTCGTCAACTTCCTTTTTCAGTTCCTCGCGAATCTGGGCCGCCACTTCGGCCCCTTTGATCAATTTTGCAGCCATTTAACGGCCTCCTTTGCTTGTGATATTTTTCTTTTATTACCACCATTATCTCGCCACCGTCAATGGAAAAATGCAAAGAAGTCCGGGCGGGGGCATCAACCTTCCCCGAAAAGTGCTAGAGGATAACCAGGGGCGCTGGGGCCAAAGGGATTTTGCTATCCTCCCCAAGAAGCTAACAAGTTGATAAACTTGATAATTCCCTAGTCCCCCTGATAAAACCTGCGATCCCCGGTTTAAAACCGTTCGTCGCCGAACATCGGGCCCTGGCTGGGACTCGGATCAGGCGGAGAAAATTTTCAGGGGCGGGACTGATACGGGCCGGGTGAAAAGCTCCTGGGGGGGCAGGAGATTATCCCGGGCCGCCTCAAGGGGGGAGAGGTCCCCGAGAAGTTAAATCCAGCCGGAATGCCTGCTTTCACCGAGTTTTTTCGGGGGGTTGACGGAGTTTGTAACGTTAATATCTTTAACTAAAGAAAAATTAAAGGCTTGGCTCTTCTATTTCGATATAAATTACGAGGGAGGAGGTGGACTTCAAAGAATTTAAAAATGACTGTAAGAAAGGTGCAGGCTATGGAGAGGATTAATCAACAGATCATGCTTAATATTGATCAAGTTTCGAAGCTTACCGGGGTAAGGAAGTCCACCTTACGCTACTGGGAAAGATCCTTTGATAATTTCTTGAAACCGACTCGCACGGAATCGAAAAGACGAGAATATAGTATGGAAGACTTGGATAAGATAAGCACTATAAAAAAGTTGCTTGAAGAAGATCATCTTACCAACCTGGGAGTAAAGTTACGTTTGGGGCAGATATACCAGAATCAATAAAAATCCTGAGAATGACATTATAACGAATTTAACTCATAGGTGATATTCCCCCCACCACCGGCAATCCCTTCCCTTAATTGTAAAGAAAATCTATCCGCTTCATTTCGAGAAATCCTTAAATAATATTCCCAAGTTCGCTTTAGGTGACACCACCATAAAAAATTTTGTGGTGATAAAAGGCAATCAGACGCAGACATTTAGAGGCCGGCTAAGTTACCGGGGCTCTTTCAGGCAGGGTGGAACCGTCCGGGTAATTTTATCAGGATAGGAATAGCTACAGTAGTAATAAAAGGGCGCGTCGCAGAAGCAGACGGTGGATTCTTCGTAGATCAGATAGACGCAAGCCCGGCAACAGTCCGGCAGATCATCGGCGCAAGCAAAGGGCAGGCCGCATTGACCGGACCGGAATTCATCCAAGTTAAGCATAGCCTCCCTGGTTTCTTTCTCCCGTAGATAAACCGGAGATTCTCAGGCCTCTTCCTCAGGCTCAAGCTCACGCCATTATAATCTAAAATGCCCTTTTGGCAATAAAGTCAGAAAACCGGCAGGCGTCCGGCCACATACTCAGGTTGTTGAACAGTACGTAGGCCTCCTGGCGGTCCTTTAGGAAGGCGGCCAACTCCTGCAGGTCGGTGGCGGTGTAGGCATAGCGGTAACCGTTCCGGCCATGCAGACGGAAATAGACCCGAGGGCCGGGTCCGGGAAGAGTGGCAAAGGGGTCCAGGGCCGGCAGCAAATGCAGTTCCCGGCACAGGGCCAGGAACTCTTCCCGGGGCCACTTGCCCCTTGCCTCCCAGGCCAGGGTAAAATCCCCCCGGTCCAGCTCCCCAAAGAACCGCCGCAGGTTGGCCAGGTTTTCCGGGGTGGGGCCGAACCGGGGCGGGCATTGGAAGAGGATGACCCGGGCCGCTAAAGCAACGGCGATTTCCCGGGTAACTTCCCAGGCCCGCTTAACCAGGGGGGTGGGGCGGAAGGCCCCGGCCTGACCCCGTTCCTCCGGGGTCAGGGGCTCCTTCAGGCGCCGGTAGGTGGGGGAGGTGGGCTCGTGGGTAATGAGCTGCCAGGCTTTCAGGGTAAAGTCAAACCCGGGGGGGACTTCCCCCCGCCAACGCCGGGCCGTCGCCCACCGGGGGGGCTGGTAGAAAGTCTGCTGCACCTCCACCAGCGCCAGTTTGGCCGCATACTCTTTGCGCCCCACGGGAAAGCCGCAGCACCCCACTTTTATTTGCATTTCGGCTCGGTGGAGACCTTCTGCCGGGTCCGGATTTAGAAACACCTCTTTCCGGCTGCACCCTTCAGCCGAACCAACGGCCGATCTCCTGATTGACCAACCGGACCAGCTCATCCCGGGTCTCCCGGTAGGATTCCAGACTGCGGCCATAGGGGTCCTTGACCGGGCGCTGCACCAGCAGGCCGGAGAAAGGGTCGGGGAGAAAGGGCTTTAAGGAATGCTCGGTCAGGTTGACCAGCAGGTGGCAGTCTTGGAGGGGGATCTCCGCCAGTCCTTTGGAATGTAGCCCTTGGGTGGCCACCCCCAGTTCGGATAAAACCTGGAGGGTCTCCCGGGTGATGAAACCCAGGGGGCTGATCCCGGCGGAAACCGCGGCCAGGGTGTCCCCGAGAAAGTGGCGGGCCAGGGCCTCGGCCATGATACTCCGGCAGGAATTCCCCCAGCAGATGAAAGCCACTCGTTGTTTCATCCGGGAACGTATCTTCTCAAACCGCCAGGAACTGAATGAATCTGGCCAACACCTGGTGGTCAAACACCGGCCCTTTGGGTCCCTCTTGGCTGCGGATGGTCTTTAAGGCCCCGAAAACCCCCTGGGCCGGTCGGTAGGGCCGGTTGCAGGTAAGGGCGTCGTAGGCGTCCACCAGCCTTAATATCCGGGAATTGGGATGCTGGCGTTTCAGAGGCAATTCCAGGGGATAACCGGAACCGTCGGCGTTCTCATGGTGTTCCAAAACCAACTGCAGGGAATCGGCGGGAAACTCGGTACAATCCCGGAGCAGTTCATAGCCCATGCGGGGATGTTTCCTAACTTCAGTCCATTCCTCCGGGTTTAGGGGCGCGGGTTTAAGCAGGACATCCTGGGGGAGCCTCCCCAAACCCACATCGTGAAACAGGGCGCCAATGGCCATATTCCGACAATCATAATGGTCGCTTCGGGTAAAAAGCATAAATCCCAGGGAAATCAAGAAGACATTGACGGCATGGTTATAGACCGTGTAGTTCTTCAACAGGATGTCCCAGAGAAGATAGAACGGCAGCTCCTTTTGCTGCAATTCTCTGATAATCCATTCCACCTGCCTGATGACCGAATGGATATGCGGGCCTAAACGGGGGGCGTTCCAGGCTCGCATCAGAGTCAGGTTCATGTGTTCATAAAATATCTCCAGTTTCTCCTTGCTGGTATCCTGATCCTGCAATTCCAAGACGGTCAAAAAGTCGTTCAGGTGGACAATTACCTGATCAATAGCATCATAATGAAAATAGAGTCGGTCGATTTTCATTTCCCGGAGGCGAGTAAGCCAGTCCTCCTGGAAGACTTCTCCCGGGGCGCAAAGGAGGAGATAACCCAGAGTGTTATCGGATGGATTAATGACTTTTAAAAAGAGGGGGAAAGTCAAGGAAGCCCGGGGAGTGATGGAACGGAGATCCAGGGGGCAGAACTTTTCTTCCGCATCCTTAGGCGAAACACCCCGTACCACCCGCAACTTGTGAGAAAAAAGCTGTTGCCGGATCAGTTCTGGGTCCAAGCCTAATGGGCCATTACCCTCAGAGCTGTTCTTCATCAATTCAGTTGAATCATTTTAAATGCTAACATTAATTTTTAAAAAATTTTATTGACATGAAGGTTGGATTTTTCAATTATAGACCATCTGAGTAGTAAGGTCTATTTTTTAACGACTTTGACATAACCCGGCATAAGTTTTTTTAAGGTAAAATTCTATCTAAGAGAGGGCAGCGCAAGCAAAAGCTTGATCCATCGGGACAGGCATAAAGGGTTATCTTTAATTTGCCACTGTTTATGGCATCTAATCCATTCATCGGCATTTCCCCCCCATTAAATAAAAGAAATGGGAGAAGAGATACATGCCCAAGACTGCTCCGGCCTTAGCCAGCAATCATCTAATTCCGGGAAATCATGCCTGCTTCTTCTATGAATCCGAAAGAGGCCAACAGCAATTGTTGGGGGAGTTCTCCCGCCAGGGAATGAAACACCAGGAAAAGGTGGTTTACTTAGCCGATCCTCTGGTCCTGGAAACCTTCCTGAACTTCCTTAAAAATGACGGGCTGAAGATAGAAACCTCCTGGTTTCCTGGCCAGATGCCTCCTTTAACTTCCGGGAATCTCCCGGCAAAGGCGGCTGGCAGCGACCCCGACCGGTTGGTTCAGCTCCTTTGGGCGGAAACGGAAAAGGCCGTGGCTGAAGGCTACTCCGCCCTCAGGGTGGCGCTGGAAATGAAATGGCTGCTGCCGGGACTGCCGGATTTCCAGCAACTCCTGAAAATTGAATCCCGGCTGGGAGATTTTTCTCTGGGAAGCAAATGCTCAATCCTGTGCCTGTATGACCAACGCCAGTTTCCCCCGGCCACCCTGCTGGAGGTTCTCAGCCTCCATCCTCTGGTCATGGTGGGTAATAAAATCTATGACAATATTTTCTACCTGAACCCGGCCGATTATTTGGATTCTGAGAGGGAGACGGCAAAACTGCAACGCGGTCTGGCAAGAATTGTGGAACACCGCCAGGGGTGGGAGGCACTGCTTAGATCGCAGCAGAAGTATCGCCATATTATCGAGAATCTCTCGGATATGGTCTTTACGGTGAACCAGGAGGGCCAGTTCACCTATCTCAGTCCTCGGGCTGAAGAGCTCACCGGCAAGTCCTTGCAGCAACTTTACCAGATGAACTGCTGCGATTTGGTGGCCCCGGAGTCGCTGACTTCGGTGCTCCGGGAGATCGCCCGGCTGAAATTAGGAGAAACCAGCAGTACCCTGGAAGTGGAACTCCTGAGCGCCGGCGACCAACGGCTGCCGGTGGAATTGAGCCTGTCCCTGATCCCTGACGCCCTGGAGGGGGCCGACGGCATCTTGGGAGAAGTAGCTCCGGCCAACGGCAAGAAGCAGTTGATCGAATCCCTGCGCCAGGAAAGTGAGCGCCACGAAACGGTCTTGGATGGGATTCCGGTGGCCACCTTCATGATTGACCGCAGTCGGCGGGTCCTGCTGTGGAACCGGGCCTGTGAGGCGCTCACCGGCATTTCCCGACAAGCGGCTTGCGGCCGGCCGGTGGATCTAAGTTCCCTGTATAAAGAGAGTCAGCCGTCCATCCTGGCGGAACTGATCCTGGAAATGCCGGTGGAAGAGATTCTCAAACGGCATATCTGGGAGGGGATTCGCAAGGCCGATTCTTATCCCGAGGCCCTGGAAGCCACCGGGCGCATTTGGACCAAGGACAAGGAAAGGTTGGTGCACGTCCTGGCCACCCGGGTCAGGGATGCGGCCGGAGAAGTCATCGGCGCGGTGCAATGTTTCCAGGATATCACCGAGAGGGAGGAATTGCACAAACAGCTTCTCCACGCTCAGAAGATGCAGGCCATGGGCACCCTGGCCGCGGGTATGGCCCATGAATTTAACAATATCCTGAGCGTCATCCAGAGCGCCGCCCAGATGATCTCCCTGGGCCAGAAGTCCGATCATCCCCAGGCCGGCTTCGTCCAGGAGATTGAAACCGCCTGCCAGAGGGCCAGCGGGTTGATTCGCCGCATTTTGACCTTCTCCCGTTTGGACGAAGGGGAAAAGGTCCCCGTCAAAATCAACAAATTGGTGGAGAAGATCGGGGACCTCCTGCGTCAGACTCTGCCGCCCATGATTGAGGTGGAAGTCGATCTTAAGGAAGGACTGCCTTTTATTATGGGGGTGATCGACCAACTGGAGCAGGTGTTGCTCAATATGGGCTTGAATTCCCGGGACGCCATGCCCCAGGGCGGCAAGATCACCCTGACCACCTGCCTGGCTGAATTTGACCGGGCCTTTCGGCGGATTCATCCCTTCATCAAAGGCGGGCGTTATCTGGAAGTCCGGGTGGAGGATACCGGCCAGGGAATGCCTCCGGAAATTGTGAAGCAAGTCTTCGATCCCTTCTTTACCACCAAAGAGACGGGCCAGGGCACTGGGTTAGGTCTTTCCATTGCCTATTCCATCGTTAAAAACCATGGGGGGTATATTTTGGTGGAGAGCCAGGTAGGCCGGGGCAGCAAATTCCGCCTGCTCTTTCCAATAGTTAAGGGAACGGTGGAGGAAAAGATGGAACCGCAGGTCGGGAAAATTATGTCCCAAGGGAAAGGGGAACGGGTCTTGTTGGTGGATGATGAGCCGCAACTTAGAGAGATCATCGGCAAGTTGCTCACCATCCACGGCTATCAGGTGATTTTGGCCGCCAACGGCGAGGAGGCGCTAAACCTCTTCAAACAAACCAAGGAAAAGGGGGAGACCCCCCAATTAGTCATCCTGGATATGGCTATGCCGGTTATGGACGGCAGGGCCTGCCTCCAGGGCCTCATGGAAATCGAACCCCAGACCCGGGTCCTCTTTGCCACGGGTCTGGTGGACGAGAAGATCAATCAAGAACTCCTGGATCTGAATGTCCGGGGAGTCCTCCAGAAACCCTTCAATCTCCAAACCTTGCTGGAGAATATCCGGAACGCCCTGGACGACCTGTCCTGCCTCAATATGCAGCCGGAACTGGCCATGGGGCGAATCGGCCTGGATAACCACCGCCGCTGATCCTTAACCCTTCCCCGGCCTCCCTAAGCCGGTGGACCCAAAATCCGGCAAGGCTACCGGGCTTTTTCCTCGGGGTGAGAAGCTTTTTTTCCTTCTCCGGGCAGGCTTAAGGGGAAGCGGAGCTGCATCTCCCCCACCAGGGGCCCTCCCGGCGCCAGGCTCTCCTGGTCCCGGCTGTCCGTTGGGGTGGCCGGGAAAGCGGCGCAGCCGGCCACCGCGGCCAGAAGCAGGAGCGAGAAGCACCCTTTGCTCAACTTGTTTAAAAAACATGTTATTTTCATATATTCATCCCCTACCCTTCCCCGCCTTCTCAGGAGCAGTTTCCCATTTCCCCGGGATTAGTCAAGTCCGGAGCCGCCCGATCCATCCTTCCATTTCTTCCATTGTCTTAATTTAGATTGAGACTATAGTATAATAATATAATTAATTAATTCCCGGTCCGCGCCAAGCTGCGGCACTCAATAAATTAAGACCCCGGCGAGAAAGACGGTAGCTTGTTCTAAAAATGTAGAGCCGGCGCCCTCGCCGGCTTAAAAACCGCCGGGGGCGGCGGTTCAACCTTGATTTACGGCAATGGTGGCGTTTTTTCCAGAAGTCACTAATTGTCAGATTAGGTAAAGAGCAGAAGAGGAGTTTTTTTCTTTGAGCTTCGGTTTTTCTGAAGAAGAGAGCCGGCGCTATGCCCGGAACGTCATCCTGCCGGAGGTGGGCTGGCCCGGCCAGGAACGTTGGCGGGCCGCCCGGGTGGCGGTGGTGGGGGCCGGGGGCATCGGCTCCGCCGCGCTCCTCTATTTAGCCGCCGCGGGGGTGGGGCATCTCCGGGTCATAGACGGGGACCGGGTTGAGCTCTCCAACCTCCAGCGCCAGGTTATCCATCGAACCGCCGACCTGGACCGGCCCAAGGCGGAGTCGGCCCGGAACGCCCTGGCCGCGCTTAATCCCCACTGCCGGGTGGAGACTTGTGAGGTCAGGCTGGAAGCGGCCAATATCCGCCAGGTTTTAACGGGACATGATCTGGTGCTGGATGCCAGCGACAACTTTGCCACCCGTTTTTTGGTGGCGGAGGCCTGCTGGCAGGAGAAGCTGGTCCTGGTCTCCGCCGCGGCCAACGGTCTCCAGGGGCTGCTCCTGGTGCAGGACCCCAAACCGGGAAATCCCTGTTACCGGTGTCTCCTGCCAGAGGCTCCCGATACTCCGCACCTGGAAGGGATTCTCGGCGCGGTGGCCGGGCTGATGGGGTGTTTACAAGCTACCGAGACCTTGAAGCTCCTTTTGGGCCGGGGCTCGGACCTGACCCGGCGCTGTTTGTCCTATGACGGTCTTAAAACCCGTTTTCATTCTCTGGCCAGAGAACCTAAACCCGATTGCCCCCTGTGCGGCGGGAAACCCGACAGTTCTCTGAAAAAGTAGTTTGTGGGGGGAAACCAGGGGAGTGAGTTTTGAGTTTCGGGAAAGCAAACCAACAGAAATCTCGAAACTCGAAACCAAAAACTCGAAACTTTTGGGCCTTTGGCCCTTAGCCTCTTCCCCCAACCGATGGTCCGATGGGAGATATTGATGCAGAATGACCCTTTGATTATTGCCGGGCGCAGTTTCCGCTCCCGCCTCATGGTGGGCACGGGGAAGTTTCCGTCCGCCGAAGCCCTCGAGGCCGCACTGGCCGGCTCCCAGGCGGAGATCGTCACCGTGGCCCTGCGGCGGGTGGACCTCACCCAACCCCAGGGCGACAGCATCATGTCAGTGCTGGACCCGGCCCGCTATCTGATCCTGCCCAACACCTCCGGGGCACGGACGGCGGAAGAGGCGGTGCGCCTGGCCCGGATGGCCCGGGCCATGGGCCTGCCCCCCTGG
The DNA here is from genome assembly GCA_040756315.1 of Thermodesulfobacteriota bacterium. Lineage (GTDB taxonomy): Bacteria > Desulfobacterota > Desulfobaccia > Desulfobaccales > 0-14-0-80-60-11 > JBFLZI01. The sequence continues at coordinate 9,419 of JBFLZI010000076.1, forward strand.
GTGAAACTGGAACTCACCCCGGAGCCTCGCTACCTCCTGCCGGACCCGGTGGAGACGCTGAGGGCCGCGGAGATGCTGCTCAAAGATGATTTTGTGGTCCTGCCCTATATCCAGGCGGACCCCATCTTAGCCAAACGCCTGGAAGAGCTGGGCACGGCCACGGTGATGCCCCTGGGCGCGCCCATCGGCAGCAACCGGGGGGTACGCACCCGGGACATGATCCGCATCATTATTGAACAGGCCAAGGTGCCGGTGGTGGTGGACGCGGGCCTGGGCGCGCCCTCCCACGCCTCCGAGGCCATGGAAATGGGCGCGGACGCGGTGCTGGTGAATACCGCGCTGGCCGACGCCGCGGACCACGGGGCCATGGCCCGGGCCTTTGCCCTGGCCGTGGAAGCGGGCCGCCTGGCCTTTCTCTCCGGCCTGGGCCCGGAGCGGGAGACGGCAGAAGCCTCTTCGCCTTTGACTGGCTTTTTGGAGTAACTGGGGAGGCCATTAATTGAGCACAACATGATCATGGGGTTTTAAAGTCCTCCTTTCCTAAAGGGGGATTTAGGAGGATTATTAACCACTTATCTGATCCCCCCTGCCCCCCTTTAGAAAAGGGGGATAAAATAGCGTATTAACCACGAATGTAACGCATTGCCCACCATAAAAGTCATGTAGGGTGGGCACTGCCCACCAATTCCTTTATCTAGTGGCACCGGCTTCCAGCCGGTGAAAAAATAGCTTAACAGGCAGAATTATCCACCGGCCGGAGGCCGGTGCCACTAAAGAAAAATGGAGGACAGCCGCCCCCGGCTGTCCCCCGGCCAGGGATGGCATTTCCTCTGATCGGAAATTGTCTGTCGTAAGGCGCGGTGTTACGCGCCAAAGATGGTGCGTGAGACCACCCTACACCTCTCGTTACCAAGTGCAACTTGGGAACGAGTTGAAAAACTCGGTTGGGAGCGAATATGCCAAGGCGACACTGCGCGGTGATCGAAAGTGGAATCCGCCCTCAATTCAGGGTGGGGATATGGCGAGTCTTCTATCCGTGGATTGATCCCGACCTTCTATTATTGCAGGGCTATGTTGAACCCACGATAACTCGGCCCTCTATAATAGAGTTTCACTTTCGACGTGTTGTGCGCCGACTCGTAAGCTCGCTGGGTCGTCTATATCAGAGTGTCCGGGAGTGGGATCGATTTCTTGAAGAAGGAGGGCTTACCAGTGCTCGCCCATATCTGGCCTTTGATATTCCGGAGGAGGCAGGAATTGCTGCCGACAGCGTCTTCCATTATCTCAACCTCTTCATCGATGACTTGGCTCGAATCATACCTTTTGTTCTAACAGAGGAAGTAAATCCAAAAGAGTCAGACGGATTCTCAGCGATTAAGAACATATTGATCAAAGGTAATCTAGCGGCATCACAAACCTTGATCAAGCTATTCGCAGAGTTAAACCGCGAGGCCTCATGGTGGTCTCGCGGGTTCAGACGAGGTGTCGGCATGCGCCAACGGCTTACACATTACACCGACCTAGTTATTTTTGAAGGAAGTACTAAACCAGGTGACGCCAAGATGAGTGCCGACGTGAGCCTTGCTACCATTGGGGGTCCGGTTCGTGTCGCGGACTTCGAGGAGGCCCTTAAAATGCTCCTTTCAGATCTCTGTGAATGGCTTGACCTACTCGATAACGAACTTCTAAACTGCCTTTCAAAGCAGTTGAAGAAAAAGGGGGTATCTTGGAATCCCTTTGATGAACCCAGCCCTGTTGTTGTGCTACCAGAGCCAGATGAAGCTATGCTCGATGCATCTCACTACTTATACCTCCCCATGTGCGCCCAACCTTGAGTAGGATTGTCTAAAGAGTTGCCAAGCTTAGCTTGGCGGAAAAATGCGTTCCCAAGTGCAACTTGGGAACGAGTAAAGAAAGAAGATTGAAAATGTAGCCGCAGGCTTTAGCCTGCGCCGGCACAGGCTGGAAGCCTGTGCTACCAGAGATTTAATCTAATGAAAACATCCTCAACTGATTATAACTCACCCTTTGCCGAGATTTTGGCGGCCTGGCCGGAGGCGCGGCTTAGGGAACTCATTAATCGGGCCGGGCCGGGAGACGTCCGGCGGGCCTTGGGCCGGGAGCTTCTGCATCCCGAAGACCTGGCGGCCCTGTTGTCCCCTGAGGCCGTGCCTTACCTGGAAGAGATGGCCCGCCTGGGCCAGCGCCACACCCGGCGTCACTTCGGGCGCACCATCGGCTTATATGTGCCCATCTACCTCTCCAACGTCTGCCACGCGGATTGCCTCTACTGCGGCTATGCCCTGGCCGCGGGCCGCCCCGGCGCCCGGCGCACCCTGACGATGGAGGAAATCCGCACGGAATGTGACGTCCTGGCCCGTCACGGCTTTCAGAGCGTCCTCCTTCTCACCGGTGACGCGCCTAAGGCCGCGCCGGTGAACTACCTGGCCCAGGCCGTGGCCCTGACCCGGGAATACTTTGCCTCCGTGGCGGTGGAGGTCTATGCCCTGAAGGAAGAGGACTACCGGCATTTGGTGGACCTGGGCCTGGAAGGGGTGACCCTGTACATGGAGACCTATCACCGGGAGACCTACGCCCAGGTGCATCCCCGGGGCCGGAAACGGGACTTCGCCTTTCGCCTGGGGGCCTTGGAACGGGCCGGGCGGGCCGGGGTCAGGCGCCTGAGTCTCGGCGCGCTCCTGGGCCTCTACGACTGGCGGCTGGACGGCTTCTGGACGGCCCTGCACGCCCGCTACCTCCAGAAGGAATGCTGGCAGAGCGCGGTGTCCGTCTCCTTCCCCCGGCTCCTCAGCGTGCCCCCCCGGTTCACGGTGCGCCATCCCCTAAGCGATAAGGACCTGGTGCAACTGCTGCTGGCCCTGCGCCTCTTTCTCCCGGAGGCGGGCTTCAACCTCTCCACCCGGGAGCGGCCCGAACTCCGGGACCGCCTCATCCCCTTAGGCGTGACCATGATGAGCGCCGGGTCCTCCACCCGGCCCGGGGGCTACTCCCACCGGGGGGCGGAAACCCTGGAACAATTTGAAGTTGAAGATGAACGCTCCCCGGCGGAAGTAGCCGCCGCCATCCGCCGGGCCGGCTACGACCCGGTCTGGAAAGACTTCGACCGGGCCTTCCATGAGGGGCCGGTTGGAGGGAAGTGAGGAATTGAGGGGAGGGCCGGGGGAGCAGTGGCTCCCCCGCCCTCCCCTCAAACTCCCCTCCCAACCCCCTTTAGGGGGTTGGCCTAAGCCAGGGCCGTTGGC
>JBFLZI010000077.1:0-12553 GCA_040756315.1 Thermodesulfobacteriota bacterium
GTTGGGAGGGGAGTTTGAGGGGAGGGCGGGGGAGCCACTGCTCCCCCGGCCCTCCCCTCAAAATACAGTGCCAAACATCCTTAAAAGGAGTAGGGTTGTGGCAGGGAATACCTTTGGGCGGGTGTTTCAGGTGACTACGTGGGGGGAGTCTCACGGGCCGGGTTTGGGCGCGGTCATTGACGGTTGTCCGCCCCACCTGTCCTTGAGTGCGGCTGACATTGACCAGGAGTTGGCCCGGCGCCGGCCTGGAGTCCAGGCTCACGCCACTTCCCGGCGGGAGCCGGACCGGGTAGAGATTCTTTCCGGCGTGTTTGAGGGACTTACCACGGGGACTCCCATCAGCCTGATCGTCTATAACCGGGACGTGCGCAGCCAGGATTATGAGCACTTGAAAGAGGTTTTCCGCCCCGGACATGGGGATTTTACCTTTCAGGCCAAGTATGGCCTGAGGGACCATCGGGGCGGCGGGCGAGCCGCGGCCCGGGAGACGGTGGCCCGGGTGGCCGCCGGCGCGGTGGCCCAGAAAGTGCTGGACCGGGAAAATATTCAGGTGGTGGCCTATACCTTGGAGTTGGGGGGAGTGAGGGCCAGCCGCCTCGATGAGACCCGGATCTGGGATAATCCCTTTTTCTGCCCGGACCCGGAAGTAGTGGCTGTCATGGAGCAGCGGGTTGCGGAAGTCAAGGCTCAAGGCGATTCCCTGGGAGGGATAGTGGAAGTGCGGGTGCGGGGTTGCCCGCCAGGGTTGGGGGAGCCGGTATTCGATAAACTGGACGCCACTCTGGCCCAGGCCGTCATGTCGGTGGGCGCGGTGAAGGGGGTGGAGATCGGCGCCGGCTTTGCCGCGGCCCGCCTCTTGGGGTCGGAAAACAATGACCCCTTGATTCCCGGCGGCTTTGCCTCCAATAACGCCGGAGGCATCCTGGCGGGCATCTCCAACGGCGATGAAATTGTGCTCCGGGCCGCGGTGAAACCCATACCCTCCATCTCCCGGGAACAGCAGACCATAGATTTGGCCGGACAACCCCGGACCCTGAAGATCAAGGGCCGTCACGACATCAGCGCCATCCCCCGCATCGTGCCGGTCATTGCCGCCATGGTGCGCCTCACCCTGGCGGACTTCCTCCTGCGTCAGAGGGCTATCACATGAGCCGGGATAGGTTTGGAAAAGCATTTGGGGGAGGGAGCCAGGGATTAAGAAGTAGGGCGAACAGGCGAAAAGGCGAAAAGGCGAAAAGGGTGGCAGTGGAAAAGAACTCTTTCGCCTATTCGCCTTGTCCCCTGTTCGCCTCGGGATATTCCCCCGCCTCCTCCCCCCCTCCCCTAACCCCTTATAATCTTTGGGGCCGGAGAAGTCGGGGCCACAAGCCGCGCCTTCTCCGGCCCCCATCTGCGGGTTGGGAGGGGGGCTTAGGGGGAGGGCAGGGACCTCAGGTCCCTGGCCCTCCCCCCCAAAATACCCTCTCAGACCCTATAAAGATCGCCATTATCGGCGGGCAGGGGCAAATGGGGCAATGGTTCAAGCGGTTTTTCGAGAGTCAGGGGTTAGCGGTTCTGGTGGCCGACCTGGATACTCCCGAGACTCCGGCGGAAGTGGCCCGGCAGGCGGAAGTTGTGATACTGTCAGTGCCCATTCCCAACGTGACGGAAGTGGTGGCCGCGGTGGCCCCGCACCTTCAGCCCGGGGCCGCCCTGATGGACCTTACTTCCGTCAAGCAAGGCCCCATGGCCGCCATGCTCGAGGCCTTTGCCGGGGAGGTGGTGGGAACCCACCCCTTGTTCGGCCCCGGGGAAGAAAGCATCAACGGGCGCACTGTGGTCCTCTGTCCGGGGCGGGGGGAACATTGGCTGAACTGGCTGAAAAATCTGCTTCTGTCCGCGGGGGCCAGGGTAAAGGTCACCTCTCCGGAAGAACATGACCGCCTGATGGCCCTGGTCCAGGGCGTGGCCCATTTCATGCTCATCGCCCTGGGCATGGCCATCCGCAGGCTGGGGGTCGATCCCTCTTACCTGGACGATTTCGCCACCCCCACTTTCCAGACCCTGCATCAACTGACCCGGCATTTGCTGAGCCAGGACGCCAGACTGTACGCCTGCATCCAGTTGCAAAATCAGGCCAACCTGGGAGCCTTGAGCGCGTTTGAGGAATCGGTGGCGGAGATTCTTGAGCTTATCCAAAAAAAAGACGCGGACGGCCTGGTGGGTCTGCTGGAGGCGATTAGGGAAGGGTTTGGCGGGGGAGGGGGCTGAGGGATTGAAAGGAGGGGAAAAGGCGAAAAGGCGAAAGGGCGAAAAGGGTTTTTGTTCATAAGTCATTTCTTCTCCATTTCACCTTTTTCCCTTTTCCCCTTTTCGCCCGTGTTTTCCCTTGGTCCTCCCCCCCCACTTCAACAAATAGGAGCGCGGTTATGTTGGATCTAAAATTGGTGCGGAGCCATCAGGACAAGGTGGAGCAGGCTTTAAAGAGCCGGGGGTTGACGGTCTCCTGGGACGAATTCAACGACGTGGACCAGAAGCGCCGCCGCCGGCTGAGCCAGGTGGAGATGCTCCGGGAGACCCGCAACACCCTGTCGGAAGAGGTGGGCAAGCGAAAGAAGGCCAAGGTCGAGGAGGGCACCGAGGCCCTCATCGCCAAGGTCAAACAGATCAATGAACACATCAAGACCCTGGAGGTCCAGGTGACGGAATACGAAGCCTGGGTCCGGGATTTTCTCTTGGTTTTGCCCAACCTGCCCCACGACAGCGTGCCCGTGGGCGCTTCCAGTGAAGATAATCCGGTGGTGCGCACCTGGGGGGAGCCGCCCCGGTTTGACTTTGAACCCCGGCCCCATTGGGAGATCGGCGAGCAATTAGGCATCCTGGACTTCGAGCGGGCCGCCAAGATTACCGGCGCCCGTTTTGCCCTGCTGAAAGGGCCCGGCGCCCTGATGGAGCGGGCCCTCATCAATTTCATGCTGGATTTGCATACCCAGGAGCACGGTTACCTGGAGGTCCTGCCCCCGTTTATGACCAATCAGGCCGCCATGCTGGGCACCGGCCAACTCCCCAAGTTCCGGGACGACCTGTTTAAACTGGAGGGTTGGGACTACTATCTGGTGCCCACTGCGGAAGTGCCGGTGACCAACATCCATCGGGAGGAAATCCTGGCGGAGAAAGACCTGCCCCTCTACTACACCGCTTACACCCCTTGCTTCCGGTCCGAAGCCGGGTCTTACGGCAAGGATGTCCGGGGACTGATCCGGCAGCACCAGTTCGACAAGGTGGAATTGGTGAAATTCACCGCGCCCGAGGCCTCCTATGACGAACTGGAGGGTTTGCTCAAAGACGCGGAAAGGGTGCTCCAGGAGCTGGGCCTGCACTATCGGGTAGTGACCCTGTGCACCGGGGACCTGGGTTTTGCCGCGGCCAAGACCTATGACGTGGAGGTCTGGCTGCCGGGACAAAATCTTTACCGGGAGATTTCCTCCTGCAGTAATTTTGAGGATTACCAGGCCCGCCGAGCCGGGATCCGTTTCAAACGCCAGGGGGCCTCCGGCACCGAACTGGTGCACACCCTGAACGGCTCCGGCCTGGCCGTGGGCCGCACCATGGTGGCCATCCTGGAAAACTATCAACAGGGGGACGGGAGTGTGGTTATTCCTGAGAAGCTGAGGCGTTATATGAATGGTACAGAAAGAATCGGTTTCTAGTCTTGGTTTTCGGTTTTCCTCAGAAAATATGGCTCTAGGGGCGAATACAAGATTCGCCCCTACCGATGAATCAAAAGTAGATGTAGGGCGGGAAAGCGAAGCGCATCCCGCCTTCGGCAATTCTAGTTTGACCTCATTTATGCTGTAATTTTTTCGCTTGGGCAGGAAATGATAATCGTTCGAAGTCTAGAGATGGCATAATACTAAAGGCGGGATGCGCTTCGCTTTCCCGCCCTTGCTGAATTCCTCCTTCCATACCTGTTCATCTATCTTTTCCCGAAAACCGAAAACTGAAAACCGAAAACCGTCTTTACTTCGCCTTCACCTTATCATTAGGCTTAAAAGGCCCGCCGTTGAGGATCATAGCCACTGCGCCGGTATTCCCCAATAATTCCGTGACCTTGAGTTCTCCCTGGGTGGTATCCGCGGTGTAACCCAGGCTGGCATGGGTGGCGGGATTGATCACTTCTTTACCCGGCTCCACCACCTTCAGACGGTCCCCCACTTTAAGGCCGGCGGTTTGTCCCAGACTGAGGTAAACCTTATTATCTTTGATAAATTCCACCCGCCCGAACCAGGGCATATTGATGAGTTCGCCGCCCACGCGTAGGGAATTATCCCGGACGAATTTGTCGATGCTCTGGGGAGTGATGCCGTCGGGACCGGCCGGCGCCACCACGGACTGGGCTTTGTTTCCCACAAAGGTGTCGTAAACCTCCAGGACCATGAAGCCGGTGCTGCCCTTTTCCGGGGGGATGATGTTGGTGAGGACAATGCCCTGGACCCCCAGGAAATCGCCCAGGGCCTGAATGTTGGGTCTTAAGCCCAATTTCCCCTGAATTCCCGCCTTGCCCAGGGCTATTTTCACCTGGTCCAAGTCGCTCACCTTGATATCCTTGGTGCGTCCCAGGGCTTCCCCTAGGCCCACCGCCAGGGTGCGGTTGGCCCCGGCATACCGCGCCGGAGTTTCCGGGTTGGGAATCACCGCCACCGCCCGGCCCATATAGGGCCCCACTTCTTTGCCCCCGGCCCGGGAGACAAAGCCCCCTAAACCTTGCTCTCTCAGGATCCGGTCCACTTCCGCCCGGACCAGCTCCTGCAGCTTATCCGGAGGGATGGTCTTGCCCGCGGCCTTAGCCTGTTCCCGGCCGATGGCCTTGGCCAGGGCTTTGGTAAAATATTGCTGAAAACCGACAAATTCCCGGCCTTTTTCCACATAGATATATTCCGGTTGATCGGGATAGGTAAGCCAGTAGGGGTTTTTGCTGCGCACGTAAGGCTTGCCGTCGATCATTACCGTCTCTTCCTGGGCCTCGGGAGGGACCAGGTCTTCTTCCACCTCTTCCTCCCCTTTATCCAGCCCCACCCATTTTCTCACCGTATGATAGGGGCTGCATCCCACCAACAGCACCACCAGGAGCAGGGCCAACAGCACCTCCCAGTTACATCTTTGCCAAGACCTCTCTGGCATGATCAACTCTCCGGCTTATATGAGTTTTTGGTTCCCGTTTTCCAGTTTTCGTCAGTTCGGAAGCCTGCCTGTTGCTAGCTAAGCCGTGAATTAAACGTCACTTTGGCGAAAACTGAAAACAAAAAAACCCACAGGGATAATACCCTGTGGGCCGTGGGAAGTCAATGATTTGCTGCTTAGAAGTAATAGAAGGCCGTGAACAGCACCCGGTGGTCCTCACCCTTGTCGGCAACCCGACCGGCCATGGCATTGGTAACCGCCCCCACTGGGGCCGCCGCCGTGGGCTGGGTGTAGGACTGTCCCATCTTCTGATACCAGTCGGTCCGGGCGTAGGAATAATTGAGACCGAACTTCATGGCGGTGATGGGCCGGTACCACAGGGTCAGGTTAAAGATCTGCCAGAACTTATACTGATCCGCGGGGCTGGCATAGACGTAACCGGCAGGGTTCAAGGCCGAAGCCACCTGGTTGCTTCTCTTTTGGGTCATGCCGAACTGCTTGTTCATGCCCCAAGCGGCGTTGATGTACCAGGTGTTGGTGAAGTAGTACTGGGCCTGGACATAGCCGCCATAGACCTGGTTGAGTTTGCGTTTGTAGTTGTTGAAGAACACGTTATTCTGGAAGGACTGGTTATCGAACACCCAATAAGAGCCATTGCCGGCCACGCCTTCGCCAAAGACATCGGTGCCCTGCCCTACATACCATTGGGTCTGCAAAGACGCGGTGCCCGCCAGATTAGCATTGTGGGTGGGGATGACCGGGATGAACAGGGTGCCCATCACCATCCAGGGATCCAGATATTGTTGCGCCGATTGCCTGGAAGGCCAGCCCAAGGCCCGGAACCGGTCCTGTCCCCAGGTGGCCGCGCCGTTTAAGGTGGTCTGGCGGTACCGGGTACGCTGCCAGCCCGCGGCGACCTGCACGGTAAAGGGAGTGGGTTTGCCCCAGAAGGCGGCCTTGCCGTAGAAGTCCTTTTCAAACCGGATCTTACCTTGAAGCTGAGGGGTTTCCGATGATTCTCCAGGCATAACGTCGGTGTTGGCATTGGCCCCGGCGGCAGTGACAACGCCGGTGGCCGCGGCCACGGCCGAGGCCCCATAGTCATTGGAGGAGACCGCGGGAGCCACAATGGCGCCGGCCACGGTGAACATGCCCAGGAACTTCTGGGTCAGGCGGATCTGGGGGATGCGCTGCACCGCGGAACCGACGTTTTGAAAGGAACCGCCGTCAGGCTCTTCCGGGGAGAATTCGCTGAACATTCCCCAGTACTGGCCCAGCAGCAACTCGGTCTCCGGCCAGTTCAGGCGGAAGAAAGCATGGCGCAGACGGAAGGCCGTAGTGGTATCAGCTTGGGCCGTGTTGCTCCCGTTGGCGTTAAAATCCGCCTCTATAAACCCGGTAACCTGAGCGCCCCAGAGTTTCGGGCCTTTGATGGTGAAATTGAAGCGGGTGAGGTTGGCCGTGATCTTCAGGCGGCCATGGTGGAAGTTTTGGTCATTGTTCCGGAGAATAGGGCCATTCAGGTTAATGTTGGCCTGGGTGGAGTCCCAAATCGACTGGAGGGCGATGTAGCCGCCCAGGGTGAACTCAAAGCCTCCCGCGGTGGCCGCCGGGGCGGCAGCCTGGGCAAACCCGGGCATAACCGCCAGGGACAAAAGCACAGCCAGCATAATCATTTTTTTCATTATTTTTCCCCCTTAAGGTTAAGCTTGAAACGCCAATTTTCTCCTTTCCACCCTCCTTTCCTTTTCAAATCTCCTTAAATCCCCAACCTTCGGGTTAGACCTGGCGTGGTCCTCGGGGGGCGAGGTCCACAGCTACTTTAAATGAAATAACCAACCTTTAAATCCGGAACGGATGTTATCTGAAGATTGTTAAAGGCGAATTAATGATTCGTTAATTCTTGGTTAAAAATGATGCCTGAGATTGGTTTTAAAATGACGAGACCTCTGCTCCGAAAAGTTTTGCCTGCACAGGCTGGAAAGCCTGTGCTACCAATACTTTTCATGTTTTCGGGTGAGCCGCAGGTTCATGAACGACTGCGAAAGTCACCGCTATTGTCATTCTGAGGAAGCGAAGCGACCGAAGAATCTCGTATCTATAAGTAAATACGAGATTCGCTTCGCTTCGCTCAGGATGACCAAATGGCTTTTCGCAAAGGTCTCAACTTGTTGTTAAAGATTTTTCCCCAAATGATTTTTTAGGCAATGGCTGTGCCAGGAGGAGGGCTGTCAGGTTAATGAGCTTAACCGCCTGAAAGAGAAGGATATTTATGGTGACGCCGGGTAGCGCCCGGGAAGGGGTGGGAGACTCAAAGCTGTCAGGAATTTTTACAGTTTGTCAAGGGTCGCCGGCCATCAGAATAAAAAAGCCCGCAGGGCCGAGGCCCTGCGGGCTGCAGGAAGTCAAGGTTATTCCCAGCTTAGAAGTAATACCAGGCCGAGAAGATCACGCGATGGTCCTCACCCTTGTCGGTAATCCGCTGAGGCGAAGTGGCGGTGGTGGCTCCGGTGGGGGCCGCCGCCGTGGGCGCGGTGTAGGACTGTCCCAGCTTCTGGTAGTAATCAGTCCGGGCGTAAACGTAACCCAGACCGAATTTAATGGCGGTGATGGGCCGGTACCACAAGGACAGGTGGAACTGCGTCCAGAACTTGTATTGGTCCGCCGGGCCGGCATAGACGTAACCGGCAGGGTTCAAAGCAGAGGCACACTGGTTGCTTCTCTTTTGGGTCATGCCGAACTGCTTGTTCATACCCCAGGTGGCGGTCATGAACCACTCGTTGGTGAAGTAGTAATTGGCCTGGACATAGCCGCCATGGACATAATTAAGCTTACGCTTGTAGTTGTTGAAGAAGGTAGCGTTCTGGAAGGACTGGTTATCGAACACCCAGTAGGAGCTGTTGGTAGCGAGGCCTTCGCCGAAGACATCAGTGCCCTGGCCCACATACCATTGGGCCGTCAAGGCGGCGCTCCCCGCCAGGTTGGCGGTATGGGTGGGGATAACCGGGATGAACAAGGTGCCCATCAACATCCAGGGGTCGAGATACTGCTGGGCCGACTGCCGGGAGGGCCAGCCTAATGCCCGGAAGCGGTCCTGCCCCCAAGTGGCCGCGGCAGTCAAGTTAGACTGGCGGTACCGGGACCGCTGCCAGCCGGCGGCGATCTGCGCGGTGAAGGGGGTGGGCTTACCCCAGAAGGGGCCCTTGCCGTAAAGGTCCTTCTCAAAGCGGAGTTTGACTTGCAACTGCGGCATTTCCGCCGATTCACCGGGCACAACGTTGGTGTTGGCGTTGGCCGCGCCGAGAGTCTGGTAGTCCACCGGGTTGCCCGGGCCGACAATGGCGCCAGCCACGGTGAACATGCCCATGAACTTCTGGGTCAGACGGATTTGGGGAGACCGCTGGAGAGGCCAGCCGGTCATCATAAGCAGGGCATCAGTCAGCTGCTCCGGGGGAAATTCACTGAACATCCCCCAGTACTGCCCCAGCAGCAACTCGGTCTCCGGCCAGTTGAAGCGGAAGAAGGCATGGCGCAGGCGGAAGCCCGGCACGGAATCGCCTTGGACAGCGGAACTACCGTTGGCGTCAAAATCCCCCTCAATAAACCCGGTGACCTGGGCGCCGAAGAGCTTCGGGCCTTTGATGGTGAAATTGAACCGGGTGCCGTTGGCCAAGGTCCGGAAGCGGCCATGGTGGAAGTTCTGGTCATTGTTCCGGGCAATGGCTTGGTTCAAGTTCTTGTTGGTCTGGGTGGAGTCCCAAATGGACTGCACTTCGATAAAGCCGCCCAGGGTGAACTCAAACCCGCCGGACGTGGCCCCCGGTGCGGCTGCCAGGGCAAACCCGGGCAGAGCTACCAGGGACAAAAACACAAACAGTAAAATGGTCTTTTTCATCATATTCCCCCCTTGGATTTAAAGGTTGGTTCCCATTTCTCCTTTCCTGGTTTGAGGTTAACTTAGTGTATTCTTTAGGTTTTAAACCACCTCCCTTCCCCTTTCGGTCTAACCCAGGGCCATATTAAATTGACCGGCAAATTTTGTCAATAAAAAATTTATAAAAAATTAACAGATTTTAAACATTTTAGAATTCAGTTTTAACCTTCTCCCTTATGGCGTTTTTCGACCTTTCCCCTTTCTAACTTTAGGAGTAAGTACGGTTTTCGGTTTTCGGTGAAAAAATGTGTGGGCATGGCCCACCATAGACCCCTGGAAATATGGGCAGTACTCACGTCTTTTAAGGAGCCCTTTTCGGGGGGAATCATGGCGGCGGAGGCCGCAAAAAAATGTAGAACCGCCGCCCGCGGCGGTTTAGGCGCCGCCGCGGGCGGCGTACATTCCACTCGTTCCCAAGTTGCACTGGGGAACGACAATGAATGGCAAGTTAAACTTGGCTGCTAAATGCCTTAGCAAGCACAGCTTGGGAATGAGGCCAAAAGTTAATATCAGGGTGCGCACCGCGCCCCGATGCTGATGGCGGGCGGGGACGCCCGCCCTACCGAAAACTGAAAACTGAAAACCGTCCCTAAAAGGGACCGTAGTAGGGGTCCCAGAGGAAGGCCAGAATGCCGGCCAGGATCATGTTGCCTTCCACCAAACTCTCCAGGATCAACCCGGACTCCAGCCACCCCTGGCGGTAAAGGGTGAGGTACCCCAGGGCGTAAAGGCCGCAGGCCGCCAGGGCATAGCCCAGGGAGGGGATATACTCCAGCCAGGCGGCGGCCAGGAGGATCATCATGAACACCACGGAGCAGATGGACAAGAGGGTAAAGGTGCGCTCTTTCCCCAGCACAATGGCCAGGGTCTCTTTGCCCACCACCCGGTCCCCTTCGATGGCGATGATTTCAAAGAGGCCGGAGCGGATGAAGATCAGCCCGCCCACGAAAAAAAAGGCGATAATGGTGGCCCGGGACAGGTCCTGCTTGGAGCAGACCACTGGGATCAGCGCGGCCAACACTCCCCAGGCCACCGCGGTGAACAGAGGCTTGGAGCCCGGGATCTCTTTGAGTCGGGCGGTCTTCAGCAACGCGGCCAGACCCTCGGGGATGATCTTCAAATTATAGACCAGGCCCACAATAGTCATAAAGAGAATGAAAGCAAAGGCCACCGGTCCCAGCACGAATCCCAAAACCAGGGCGGCCAGGGCGGAGGCGGCGCCGCTGCTCAGCAGAAAGTAACGGTGGCGGCCATAAAACATGGTCTGCACCGGATCGTTGAGCTTGGAGGCCTCGTCGGTGAAGTTGTTCAGGATATGCATGGCATAGACATAGAAGAAGGCCACGAAGAAATACTTGAACAGAGGTTCCACCTGCTGCAACAAAGAGGAGGTATAGCTGAGGCAGCCCGCGCCCAGGGCCACATAGAGATTGGACTTGAGGAAAAATCTCCAGAAGCGGTAGAGGTAATGGGTCCAGGAGCCGGGGTGGAAGGCCCAGGCGTGTTTCAGGGTGCTCACCACGTTGCTCATGAGCCAGTGGGGGGTGGAGGCTCCCGCGGTCACTCCCACGGTTTGATAGCGGCTCATCTCCTGGAGGTCCAACTCCTGCTCCGTCTCCACATGGTAGGTGGGAACACCGGTGGTTTGGGAAATCTCCACCAACCTTTGGGTATTGCCGCTGTTGCGCCCCCCCACCACCACCAGGGCCTCGACCTGGCGGGCCAGGTCCTGCACTTCGGCCTGGCGGGAGGCGGTAGCGTCACAGATGGTGTTAAAAATGCGGGCCTCCGGGAAGCGGGCCTGAATCTCCGCCACCAAATCGTCAAAATGGCATTCGCTCTGAGTGGTCTGGGCCACCACAATAACGTCTTTAAGCTCCGGCAAGGCGGCCACTTCCCGGGAGTCGGCCACGACGTAGCCCCGCCCCTGGGTATGGCCCATCAGCCCCCGCACTTCGGGATGGTCGGCATCGCCCACGATCAGGGTGGCATAATCCTGGCCGGCCCAACGCCGGATAATGGCCTGGACCCGGGCCACCCGGGGACAGGTGGCGTCAATGATGCGCGCCCCGGCGGCCTCCAGGGCCGCCATCTCCTGGGGGGGGATGCCGTGGGCCCGGACCACCACCAACCCGGAGGACACCACCTGACCCTGATTGAGGACAATGATGCCCCGCTCCCGCAAAAGCTCCAGCACTTGGGGATTGTGAATCAGGGGGCCGTAGGTATAAATCTTGCCCTGGTTCTGATTGATGGCCTTCAAGACCATCTCCAGGGCCCGTTTTACCCCCATGCAGAAACCGGCGGTGCGGGCCAGGACGACTTTCATAAGCGGTTTTCGGTTTGCGGTTTGCGGTTTGCGGTGAAAAACATCTTCGATGTTCCAGAAATTAGATCAGTACTAAATTTTTATAATATCAAAAAAATGAGGCAAGGGCTTTCTATCACTTGCAGTCCTGGCAATTTCTTCTAACGAAAGCTGTAAACCGAAAATCGAAAACCAAAAATTGACCCCTAAATACGCCTGTGTTAGTAATGTTGGCGGAGATTTCCATGACCCACTTCTTAGCCCTTCTCTGGGGCACTCTCTGGCTCCGACCCTATGTCTTCACCTTTTTGGGGATTTACCTGCTCCTGGCCACCTGGCATTTGGGGGCCGGGCGGGCCCTGACTTTCGTCATTTTGGGTTACCTGGTGGCCTGGGCCGCGGAACTCTGCTCCATCAACTTCGGCTTTCCTTTCGGGGAATATATCTACATCCCCAGCACCCGGGACCAGGAACTCTGGGTGGCCGGCGTGCCCTTCATGGACTCCCTCTCCTACGTCTTCCTGGCCTACGCCAGCTACAGCCTGGCTTTGCTGGCCCTGGGACGGGGCACCTGGCAGGGCCGGCGTTTTTTTCTGGCGGAAGACGCCCCCCTAAGAAACTCCTGGCGCACCCTGATTCTGGGCGCGGTCTTAATGGTGAGCCTGGATATCGTCATCGACCCCCTGACCTTAAGGGGCTACCGTTGGTTTTTGGGGCAAATCTACGGTTATCCGGAACCCGGGGTCTATTTCGGAGTGCCCCTGACTAATTTCGCCGGCTGGTTCCTGGTGGCCCTGGCCCTCATCCGCCTCTTACAATTCCTGGCTACGCGTCTCCCCGCCTCCCCCTGGTGGGACTGGGGCCAACGCCAATTCCCCGGCCAGGCCTTTCTGGGCCCCGGCCTCTACCTGATTATCCTGGCCTTCAACCTGACCATGACCTTCTGGATCGGGGAAGCCTGCCTGGGCTGGGTGGGCCTGTTTATCTACCTCCCCTTCCTCACCTTATTGGCCCTCAAGCTGCTCCCGGGCAACAACAAGTTGGATGAGTAATTTGGGGGGAGGGCCAGGGACCTGAGCTCCCTGCCCTCCCCCCAATCCCCCCTCCCAACCCGCAGATGGAGTTTGGCTGGGCCGGGACCGTTGGCCCCG
>JBFLZI010000078.1:0-12516 GCA_040756315.1 Thermodesulfobacteriota bacterium
AGGGCGGGGGAGCCACTGCTCCCCCGGCCCTCCCCCCAACTCACTTCTTAACCTCTTCCTTGCCCGGAGGCTTGCCGGGCCGTTTAATTTGGCTGCTGATATTCAGCAGGATGCCCACGGCCAGGAGATTCACCAGCAGGTTGGAGCCGCCGTAGCTGAGGAAAGGCAGGGATAGCCCTTTCGTCGGCAAGACGCCGGTAATGACTCCCAGGTTGATGCCGGCCTG
Source organism: Thermodesulfobacteriota bacterium (assembly GCA_040756315.1). Lineage (GTDB taxonomy): Bacteria > Desulfobacterota > Desulfobaccia > Desulfobaccales > 0-14-0-80-60-11 > JBFLZI01. Next base: position 227 of record JBFLZI010000078.1, read on the forward strand.
GAGGCCGATGAGCAGGGTCAGGCCCAGCGCCAGATAGGAGCCGAACGCATCCGGGGCTCTTAAACTTAGCAGAATGCCCCGGTACACCAGCAGGCAGAAAAGGGCCAGCACCAGGGACACCCCCAAAAAGCCCAGTTCCTCGGCATAAATGGACAGAATAAAGTCGGTGTGGGCGTCCGGCAGATAAAAGAGCTTGGCCCGGCTCTGCCCCGGTCCCAGGCCCCAGAGTCCCCCGGAGCCGATGGCCAAAAGGGATTGCTTGAGCTGATAACCCACGTCCTGGCCGTACTTCCAGGGATCCAGAAAGGACAGGATGCGGGAGAATTTTTTGGGGTCCCGCAGGACCAGCAACGTGGCCAGGCTGCCGCCCGTGCCCAGGGCCATCAGGACATAGGTGAGACGGGTGCCCCCGACGATGAGCATGATAAAGACGATGAAGGCCAGGGTGAGGGCGGTGCCGAAGTCCGGTTCCCTGCCGATGAGGCCGATAAACACCCCGGCGATGAGCATGTGGGGCAAAAAGCCGATGGCGAAATATCTCATCTTTTCCTGCTTCCGGGCTAAAGAGTAAGCCAGGAAGATGACCATGGCCAGCTTGGCGAATTCGGAGGGTTGCAAGGTGAACGGCCCCAGCCGGAGCCAGCGGGCGGCGCCCCTGACCTTGGCCCCGATGCCGGGAATAAAGACCAGGACAAGGCTCAGCAGCGAGAGGAGCAAGAGGGGATAGACCAGGCGCTTGTAAACCTGGTAATTGATCCGGCTCCCCAGAAACAATACCCCTAGCCCCAATAAGGCATAAATGAACTGCCGCTTCACAAAATAGTAAGGGTCGTGATATTGGGACTGGGCCATCAGGGTGCTGGAGATAAAGACCATGGTCAGGCCCAGGAGAGTCAGCATCAGGGCGCTGACCAATAAGGTCTGGTCCTGCCGGTTCGGCATAACCGACTCAGTTTTGTGCGCCACCGGCCACCTCCCTTACCAGTTTCTGGAAGACCTCCCCCCGGTGGGCATAGTCCCGGAACATGTCGAAACTGGCGCAGGCCGGGGACAGGAGCACCACCTCGCCGGGTCGGGCCAGCTCCCAGGACCGGCGCACCGCTTCGGCCAGGTCGGCCACCAGATAGGCCGGGGCCAGGCCCTCCCAGACCCGGGCCAGATGCTCCCGGGTTTCTCCCAAAAGGACCAGGGCCTTGACCCGCTCCCGGATGAGGGGGGCGAGGAGGGAAAAGTCGCTGTCCTTGTCCCGGCCCCCGGCAATCAGGATCAAGGGCCGGTCAAAGTAGGCCAGGGAGCGGGCCACCGCGCCCACGTTGGTGCCCTTGGAGTCGTCGTAAAAATCCACCTCCCGCACCTTAGCCACCCATTCCAGGCGATGGGGCAGACCCCGGAATCGGGCCAGCACTTCCTGACAGGCCCCGGGGTCGGCCCCGGCGTCCAGGGCCAGGAGCAGGGCCGCCATGATGTTCTCCAGGTTGTGGCGTCCCGGCAAAAGAATCCGGCTCAGGGGGAAATGGCCTTCCCAGCCCGAAAAAAGCCGGAGGCGTACCGCGCCGTTCTCCACCCAGGCCCCCGCCGGGAAGGATTGGCCGGCGGAGAAGTAATAAACCCGTTCCAGTCCTTGACCTAGAGGCCGCACCAACGGGTCGTCGGCATTCAGGACCTTGAGGTCCTCCGGCCCCTGGCAGCGGAAGATACCGGCTTTGGAGGCGATATACGCGGGGAAATCCGCATAGCGGTCCAGATGGTCCGGGGTGATGTTGAGCAAAGCCGCGGCCTGGGGGTGGAAATGGGGCGCGGTGTCCAACTGAAAACTGCTCACCTCCAGGACCAGAAAATCCGCCTCCGGCTGGCGGGAGAGCAGGGAAATCAAAGGCGTGCCGATATTGCCCCCCACCAGGGGTTTCAGCCCCGAAGCTTCCAGGAAGCGTCCCACCAGGGTGATGGTGGTGGTCTTGCCGTTGGTGCCGCTCACGGCTATAACGGGCCGGGTGAGGAAGTGGCCGGCCAGTTCCAACTCCCCCCAGACGGGGATGCCTTTCTCCCGGGCCGCGTCCAGCCAGGGAAGCTCCGGGGGCACCCCGGGGCTTAGGAGAATCAGGTCAAAGTCTTGCCAACTCCGGGGCTGGGGCACTCCCAGTTCTTCGCTAACCGGCAGCCCCCGAATTTCTCGGCGCATGTCCGCCAAATCCCCGGGCGCGGCCTGGTCGGTGACCGTCACCCGGGCGCCGGCCCCGGCCAGGAAGATGGTGAGGGCCACGCCGGTGCGGGCCAGTCCCACCACCAGGATTTTTTTCCCCAGAAGTTCCATCCTACCTCAATTTCAGGGCGCTCAGAGAGAGCAGCCCCAAGATGATGGAGATGATCCAGAAACGCACAATGACCTTGGGTTCCGGCCAGCCTTTGAGTTCGAAATGATGGTGAATGGGCGCCATGCGAAAGATGCGGCGGCCATTGGAAAGCTTGAAAAAGCCCACCTGGAGGATGACGGACAGGGCTTCCACCACAAACAGGCCCCCCACCAGGATGAGGAGGATTTCCTGTTTGGTGGCCAGGGCCACCGTGCCCAGGACCCCGCCCAGGGCCAGGGCCCCCACGTCTCCCATAAAGACCTGGGCCGGATAGGCGTTGAACCAGAGAAAGCCGATGCCGGCCCCCACCAAGGCTCCCAGAAAAACCGACAACTCACCCACGCCCCGGACATAAGGGATTTGCAGATAGGCGGATACCTTGATATTGCCCGCCAGATAAGCGAAGACCAGGTAGAAGCCGGCGGCGATGGTTACCGGGCCGATGGCCAGGCCGTCCAGGCCGTCGGTGAGATTCACCGCGTTGGCCGCGCCGACGATAATAAAGACCGCCAAGGGGACGAAGGCCCAATGCAGGTCCGGCTGTAGTTCCTTGAAAAAAGGGATGGTCAAGGTGGTGGTAAACCCGGGTAAAGAATTGAGCCAGAGAGCCACCACCAGGGCCACCAGGGTTTGGGCCAGGAGCTTGGCCCGGCCGGTCAAACCCCGGTTGTGTTTCTTGATGACCTTGAGGTAGTCGTCCATAAAGCCGATGAAGCCGAAGCCCAGGGTCACCGCCACCATCAGCCAGACGTAAAGATTGGTGAGGTCGGCCCAAAGCAGGGTGGAGGTCAGCATGGCGAAGATGATCATCAACCCCCCCATGGTGGGGGTGCCCGCCTTGGAAAGGTGGGATTGGGGGCCGTCTTCCCGGATATATTGGCCGATCTGGAGCTGGCGCAGCTTGCGGATGGCCCAGGAGCCGATGACCAGGGAGATGAGCAGGGCGGTGAGGATGGCGAAGATGCTCCGGAAGGTGATGTACCGGAAGACATTGAACCCGCCGAAGACCGTCTTTAGAGGAAATAACAGATGGTACAGCACTGAGCCTCTTCCTCCTGCCCTAAATCTTGATTAGAACTCCCCAGCCCTAATCCTCCAGGGCCTCGATGACGCATTCCATGCGCATGCTCCGGGAGCCTTTCACCAAAAGCCAGTCCCCGGGCTGCAAAAATTCCTCCAGGACCTGGGCCCCTTCCCGATGGGTGGTAACGGGCCGGATGCGGTCCGGGGCCAGACCGGCTTCCCGAGCGCCCTCCACCACCTCTTCCCGGAAATTGCCATAAACCACCAAGAGATCCAGGCCGGCCAGGGCCGCCTGGCGGCCCAGTTCCCGGTGTTCCGGGAGGGAATTCCGGCCCAACTCCAGCATGTCCCCCAGGGCCGCCACCGCCCGCCCGTGGTTCCTGATCTCCGCCAGGGTCTTTAAAGCCATGGCCATGGAGCCAGGGTTGGCATTATAACAATCGTTGATCAAGTGCACCCCGGAGGCCAGGGTCTGCACCTGGGAGCGCCGCACAATGGCGGCAAAGCCCGCCAGCGCCGCCGCGGTCTCCCCCGGGGCCAGGCCCAAGGTCAGGCCCACCCCGGTGGCCGCCAGGGCGTTATAGAGTTGGTGCAACCCCGGCACGTTGAGCTGCAAGGTCCAGCTTTGTCCCTGCCACTCCAGGCGGGCCGTCTGCCCGGCCCGGCCCCGGGCTTGGCGGTCCACCGCCAGAAGCCCGGCCCCCGGCCCCAGCCCGAACCCCAGGGACCGCCCCGGAAAGGCCGCGGCCTGACAGGCCACCCGGGGGTCATCGGCGTTGTAAATCAGCCAGGCCTTTGGGTCCAGGGCTTCGATGAGCTCCCCTTTGGCCTGGGCCACGCCTTCGATGCACCCCACTCCCTCGGTGTGGGCCGGATAGACGTTGAGCCACACCCCCACCGTTGGGCGGCTGATTTCGGTAAGGCGGCGAATCTCTCCGAAGCGGTTCATGCCCATCTCCACCACCGCGGCCTCATGGGAGGCGTCCAACCGGAGGAGGGTCTGGGGCAGGCCGATGAGGTTGTTGAGGTTGAGTTCATTCTTTAAGACCTGATAGGCCCGGGAAAGCACCCGGGCGGTCATCTCCTTGGCGGTGGTCTTGCCGCAACTGCCGGTGACGGCCACCACCGGCAGCGGAAAACGGGAGCGCCAGGCTCTTGCCATGTCCCCCAAAGCGATTAGTGTATCAGGAACGGCAATTAACGTAACATCCTCTAGCCAGCTTGGGGCACGGCTCGCCGTGCCCCTATTAAAATTTCCCATAAGGGCTTGGGGGAGGGGGCTTGGGAGAGGGGGTAAGGGGCTGCGGCCCTTAGCCACCTCCCCCAACAACCACTTTTCTTCCACCACCACCCCCCGGACGCCCCGGTTAAGGGCCTTGGAGATGAAGTCGTGGCCGTCGTGGCGCTCCCCTTTTAAAGGGATGAAGAGGTCCCCGGCCTGGCAGGTGCGGGAATCGGTGCTGACTCCGGCAAAAGCGTCTCCCGCCCCGCCCTTGAGCAGCTTGCCCTTAGTGGCGGCTAAAATCTCAGGGACAGTAAAACAGACAGCCATCAGCCGGGGTACTCCTTTAGGGCCTGGACGACCTCTTCCCGGTCATCAAAGTGGATTTTCTCTTCTCCCCAAATCTGATAGTTCTCATGGCCCTTGCCGGCGATGAGCACGGCATCTTCGGGTCTAGACAAGTGTACCGCCGTCCGGATGGCCTCCCGACGGTCCGGGATCACCAGATAGCCCCGGTCGCCCCGCCGGGCCGCGGCCAGACTCAATTTAATCAACCCCCGGGCCTGGATGCCGGGCTCAATCTGGCTGATAATGGCCAGAGGGTCCTCGGTGCGGGGGTTGTCGCTGGTGACGATGACCAGATGGCTGGCTCCGGCCGCGGCCCGGCCCATGAGGGGGCGCTTGCCGCGGTCCCGGTCTCCGCCGCAGCCGAAGACGGTAATCAGCCGGGCAAAGCCCAAATTTTCCAGGGTCGTCAGGGCATTATCCAGGGCCGCCGGGGTGTGGGCGTAATCCACAAAGACGCTGGGGCCCGCCGGGGGGCCGAAGCGCTCCAGGCGGCCCGGCACCCCGGTCAAGTCGGCGATTCCCCGGGCTATGGTCTCGGGGGGAATCCCCAACCCCAGGGCCGTGGCGGCGGCGGCCATGATATTGGCCAGGTTGAAAGCCCCCACCAGCCGGGAGGTGAGCTCCAACTCTCCCCTGGGGGTGTGGAGGCGCACCGTCAGGCCGTGGCGGTGAAACCGGTGGGCCAGGGGCCGCACCTGGCTTTCGGGATGGTGCCCGTAAGTCAGTCGGGGCACCTGCACCTGCTTATGCAAGTCAAAGCCCCGGGGGTCATCCAGGTTGAGGACGGCCAACCCCTGGGACGCGGCGCCGTTGGCCAATATTTCCAAAAACAGCCGGGACTTGGCGGCAAAATAGTCCTCCAGGTTCCGGTGATAATCCAGATGATCCTGGGAGAGGTTGGTGAACACCCCCGCGGCAAACGCGGCCTGGTCCACCCGCCGCAAGTCCAGGGCATGAGAGGAGACTTCCATGACTACGTGGCTGACTCCCAGGTCCAGCATCTCCCTAAGGAGCCGGTGGAGGTCCAGGGATTCCGGAGTGGTCACCGGCGCCGGCCAGGTGCGCCCCCCCACCCGGTAGTTCACCGTGCCCACCACTCCCACCCGGTGGCCGGCGGCCTGGTGAATGGCTTCCAAAAGATAGGTGGTGGTGGTCTTGCCGTTGGTGCCGGTGATGCCCACCAGGGTCATCTCCCGGCTGGGGTGGTCGTAGAAGGCGGCGCTCAGGTGGGCCAGGGCCAGGCGGGCCTGAGGGACCCGGACCACCGTCACTGCCGGGGGCGGGTCCCATTCCTCCTCGGTGACCACCACCTTAGCGCCCTTCTTCAGGGCCTGGGAAAGATAACGGTGGCCGTCGGTGCGCTGGCCTTTCAGGGCTACAAAGATCCCTGCCGGCACCACCTCCCCGGAATGGTAAGCCACCCCGGCAATGGCCAGGCAGTCCTCTCCCCGCACCTGACAGCCCGGCAGGCCGGCCAGTAGTTGTCTTAAAGTTTTTTGGGCATGATTGCTAGACACCGGCCACCTGCTGGACCTGCTGGGTCTGGTTAGGGGTTGGCGTAAATGTGTAAATATTATCCTATAAAAACTTCTTTTCCTTGACAAGAACCTGGACCCCGGCGCTCCGGCCCTAGGAATGGGACTGGAATTTCACCTCGCAGGAGGAGCCGGGAGAAATGGGAGTTCCCGGTGACGGTTCCTGGGAGACGGCCCGGCCGGTTCCTTCAAAGCGGCAGTGCAAGCCGGAGCGATGGAGCAGGTCCAAAGCCTGCCGGATGGTGAGACCCCTGAGGTCCGGCATGACTTTTAAAGGTTCCTGGGATAAAGCCGGACTCCGGGGAGTTTTTTTTACCTCCCAGCGGGACGGGACCAGAGACGGCAGAGAAGCCAACCCGGCCAGAACCGGGTGATTTTCCTGATGGGGCTGGGGATAGTAACCCAGGACCCTAAGTGATTGGGCGGCCACCTCCCGGAAGATGGGCGCGGCCACCACGCCCCCGTAACAAGCCCCTTTGGGTTCGTCTATGACCACGGTGATGGCCAAAACCGGGTTTTTCGACGGAATCAGGCCCATGAACAGGGCGTTAAACTTACTTTGGGAATAGGCCCGGCCCACCAGCTTTTGGGCCGTGCCGGTCTTGCCGGCCACGGTGAAACCCGGCACCGCCGCCTCTTTGGCCGTGCCGCCGTTCTGGGTCACCGTTTCCATGATCTCCAGGATCTGCCCGGTGGTATGGGGTGAGATCACCTGGCGCAAGGTTTTGGGAGAATATTCCTGGACCTTCTCCCCCCGGGGGCTGACAATCTCCTTGACCAGCCGGGGTTCCATGAGCATCCCCTCATTGCCCAGGGCGGCCAGGGCCATGGTCAATTGCAGGGGGGTGACCGACACCCCCTGGCCGAAGGCGCAGGTGGCCCGATCCAGGAGAGAATGGCGGCGGCGGAGGTTTTTCAGCAGGCCGGCGTTTTCTCCGGGGAAGAGGATATTGGTGCGTTTGCCGAAGCCGAACCATTGGAGATAATGGTCCAGGCGGCCGGCGCCGGTGCGGAAGGCGATCTTGGCGGTGCCGATGTTACTGGATTTCTGAATGATTTGCTGCACCGTCAGGGTGTAATAGGGATGGGCGTCGTGGATGACGTCGTTGGGCCCCAGGTAGTATTCCCCGCCTTCGCAATTGAAGCGGTCGGTGGGCTTGACTGCCTGGGAGTCCAGGGCCGCGGCGGCGATAAAGACTTTAAAGGTGGAGCCGGGTTCCAGGGCGTCGGTGACAATGCGGTTCCGCCGGGCTTCCTCCGGGTATCTCATATAACGATTGGGGTCCATGGTGGGATACTGGGCCATAGCCAGGATATCCCCGGTTTGCGGCTTGACCATGAGGATCAGGCCGCCGGCCGCCTGCCAGTGCTCCACGCCCCGGGCCAATTCTTTTTCGGCAATATATTGTAGAGTCCGGTCCAGGGTCAGGACCAGATGGTGACCCATGGCTTCGGTGTCCCAGGCCGTTTCCCCGCTGACCACGATGTGTCCCCGGGCGTCCAACATGTTCCAGCATTTCTTGGGCTTGCCGTAAAGGTACTGATTAAACTGGTGCTCCAACCCTTCCAGACCCTGTCCGTCAATATCACAGAAACCTAAGACCGCGCCGGCCAGGGACTGTTGGGGGTAGTAGCGCCGGGCTTCGGGGATCAGATAGATGGCTTCCCGGTCATGACGGCCGTTGCGAACCTTGCCCCGGTGCCGCTTTTCATAGCCGTCCTTCCAGGCCCGGAAGGCCTCTTCCTTCTCCGGGGTCAGGTGGCGCTTCACCCAGGCAAAAGGCCGGGGCTGGGTGAGCAGGTCCGTGAGGTCCGAAAGGGGAATCCCCAGGACGGGCGCTAATTCCCGGCTCAGTTGGGCGGCGTTCACTATCTGCTGGGGATGGGCGACGACGGAGTGGACTTTGGTGCTGATGGCCAGTTCGGTGCCCCGGCAATCCTGGATGGGGCCCCTGACCGCCAGGACGGGACACAACTTCTGAGTTTCCCGGGCGGCTTCCTCCCTAAGCTGGCCTCCCTGGATGAGCTGCAGTTGGAAGAAACGCCCCCCCATGACCAAAAATAGCAGGGCCAGGGCCACCCCCACTAAAATAATTCTGAGTTTGGTCCATTTGTTAATGGCCTCAATCATGGCAGATTCACAATCTGTGAGGGTTTGGGCGGACCCATGCCATAGGTCTCCAGGGCCAGTTTCTCCAGGCGATGGATGTTCTTGAGATTGGAAAGTTCGATGCGCAGCTTGCGATTCAATTCCAGATGCTGTTTCTGTATCTCCTTGGCCTGGGAAATCCGGTAGCTCATGGTAATGCGGTGCAGATTACTCCAGGACCAGACCAGGGAGATAAATATGACGCCGGCCGTGGCCAGAACGAGAGCCGCCACCAGGGTTCCCCCCCAACTTCGCTGGTGGCGGCTCACTTTCCGGTTGCGAGAGAACAGGGTATGACCCACGGCGTGCAAACCTAAGGATAGGAGCCGGATCATGGCTTTCTCCTGAGAGCCTCAATTTTTCTCGGCGCTGCGCAATTTGGCGCTGCGGGCCCGGGGATTGTCCCGCACTTCCGGAGCGCTAGGCGTTAAAGGTTTCCGGCTCAGGCGGCGCATCACCCCGGCCCGCTCCCACTTGAGAAAATGCTGCTTTACCAGGCGGTCTTCCAGGGAATGATAGGAGATCACCACCAGGCGGCCCTGGGCCTCCAGCCAGTCCGGGGCCTGGGCCAAAAAGGCGGCGAGTTCGTCCAATTCCTGGTTCACCGCGATCCTCAAGGCCTGAAAGACCCGGGTGGCCGGGTGCAAGCGCTTCCTCCCCCCGGGGCCTAAGGCCTGGTGAACCACCTGCACCAACTGGCGGGTGGTCCGAAACGGGGCCTGGCGCCGCGCCTGAACTACCAGAGACGCCAGACGCCGGGCCCGGGGTTCCTCGCCATATTCTCGAAAGATGCGTTCCAGAGTAAGGGGGGAGGCGGAGTTGAGCAGTTCGGCCGCGGTGGGGCGAGCCTCCTCCGGGTTGAAGCGCATATCCAGGGGTTCGTCCTTTTGGAAAGTGAACCCCCGGCCGGAGCGCTGCAAGGTGTGCAGCGACAGGCCCAGGTCCAAGAGAATACCGGCCGCGGACGGGCTTCCCACCTGGACCAGAACTTCCCCTAGCTGAGTATAAGAGCAGTTGAATAAGCGAAATCTGGAGGTGAAGGGGGCCAGCCGAACCGCAGCCGTCTTCAGGACCTCAGGGTCGCGATCCAACCCCAGAAGCTCCCCCTCCTCGGTGATCCGGTCCAGGATAGCCACGGCATGTCCCCCCTCTCCCACGGTGGCGTCCACATAAAGACGGCCCGGCCGGCAGTTAAGGCCCGCCAACACCTCCATTACCATCACCGGCGCATGCACCGGATTTTGGCCTGTGCTTAAATCAGCAATTCGTGCAATACCTCTTCGTTGATGGACTCCTCTAATTGTTTCCGATGGGCCTCATAAGTGGTGCGGTCCCAGATTTCAAAGCAGCGCACCGCGCCCACCAGGGCCACTTCCCGGCTCAGTTTGCCGTAATCCCTTAAGTTTTGGGGAATCAGCACCCGCCCCTGGCGATCCAGGGGACATTCTTCCACCCCGGAGATCAAAAACCGTTGAAAGGCCCGCAGGTCCTTACGAAAAAGGGCCAGTTCCCCCAACTTGGCCTCAATCTTGACCCACTCGGATTGGGGAAAGGCCAAGAGATAGCCGTCAAAGTTGGTGAGGATTAATTGGCGATCCTGGCGTTCCTGCAAGAGGTCCCGGTAGCGCGCCGGAATGCTGACCCGCCCTTTGTTATCCATGAAGTGGAAGAAGCTACCGGTGAACATGGTCCCCAAAAATCCCCATCTAATCCCACTTTACTCCACTTTTTCCCACTTGATGTTAAATAAAGGGCTTTTTTAGGGAGATGTCAAGAAAAAAAAGGTATTAAGAAAAGTTTCACAAGCAGATGGACTTTAAGGTGGTGGTCTTTTTTAGAGATTTTGGGAGCGATGGTCCAGGTAGGATTGCAGGATCAAGACCGCGGCCAGTTGATCCACCACCTGGCGCCGGCGCCGCCGGCTCATATCCGCCTGGATCAGGACCCGCTCCGCCTCCTGGGTGGTAAGGCGTTCATCCCAGGGAGTCACCGGCACCCCCAGGGCCTCCCCCAGGGAGCGGGCCAGGTCCAGAATCTCCGGGGCCAGGGTCCCCGGGCGGCCGTCCAGGTGCCGGGGCAGGCCCACCACGATCTCCTGGACCCGGTACTCTGCCGCCACCTCCCGGAGGCGGGCCAGGTCAGAGTCCCGGTCCCGCCTCGAGAGAACCCCCAGCCCCTGGGCGGTGATCCCCAGGGGATCGCTCACCGCCAGGCCGATGCGCTTTTCCCCCACATCCAGGGCGAGAATGCGCACTTCCCGGTTGCCGGCGCCGGGGGGGGCGGTTTTGGCGTCTTTTTTCTTTGGCATGATTTCCCACTTTTATGGGCAAAAAGGTGAAAATGAGGAAATAATATCCCACCCAATTTCCATGTAGCTTTATCCTTAATTTATAAGATTACTTGGACAACAGCCATACCGCCGCCAGGGCCAGGATAATGCCGGCCAGGTGGCGCAGGGTGATGGCTTCCTTGAGAATCAGCCAACTCAGGATGACGGTGACCACCGGATACATGGCCGTCAAGGGCACCACCAGGGCCGCTTCTCCTGAAGCCAGGGCCCGGAAAAAGCAAAACAGGCCAATGGCCGTGGACAGGCCGGCCCCCCAAGCCGCGCCCCAACCCCAGGGCTGCCAGGGGATATTCACTCCCTGGGCCGCCAGGAGGAAGCCCGCCACCGGCAGGTAGCCCAACATGCCGATGAGATAAACCCCATGGGGCGGCAGATGCTGGTTGGCCACTTTGCCCAAGAACCCCCAGACCCCCCATAATCCTCCAGCCAGCAGGGAAAAAATCAACCACTGGGACATTAAGCCTCCTGCACCTTGCTTATCTTTCGGTTTTCCTTTAAATAAATTTATTTAGAGGCTGGCGCAAGGGGCGAGCCGGGATTTTTCCCCGCCGGACTTGCCATGCTGCTTGATGCCGGCCCAGGAGGAACTTTTGCCAAAAATTATGGGTCATCGGGGTGCCCCGGCCTACGAGCCGGAAAACACTTTGCGCTCCCTGGAACTGGCCCTCAAACTGGGAGTGGCGGCGGTGGAGGTGGACGTGCACCTGAGCCGGGACGGCCACCTGGTGGTCATCCATGACGACACCGTGGACCGCACCACCAACGGCCGGGGCCGGGTCCGGGACCTCACCTTCGCGGAACTGCGTAAGCTGGACGCGGGCCAGGGGGAACGCCTCCCCTCCCTTAATGAGGTAGTGGACCTGGTCCGGGGTCAGGCCCACCTCTTTGTGGAACTGAAACCCCCGGAGGCCGCCGGGCCTCTGCTCCGCTTCTTTCAGGAACATGACCTGTTCGCCGACGCCACCATCATCTCTTTCTGGCACCCGGTGGTCAAGGCCCTGAAGGAACAGGAACCCCGACTTCACACCGGGGTCCTCATGGTGGGCTGCCCGGTGGACCCGGTGAGCCTGGCCCAAAAGGCCGGGGCCCAGGTTCTCCTGTTTAACTACGCCTACGTCAATCAGGACCTGATAACCCAGGCCCACCACCAGGGCCTTAAAACCTACATCTGGAACATCGACCACATCGACACCCTGAAACACTACCTGCCCCTGCAGCCGGACGGCATCGGCAGCAACCGACCGGATGTGCTGGTGGAATATTTGAAGAGAATTTGAGGGGAGGGCCGGGGGAGCAGTGGCTCCCCCGCCCT
>JBFLZI010000079.1:0-12239 GCA_040756315.1 Thermodesulfobacteriota bacterium
GGGGTCGCAGACCCCTGCCCCCTCCCCCACAACAATCATAGGAGGGGGGTATGGCTTTATTAGGCCGTTTTAAGGAGGCGGTGGCGGAGGCCATTCGCCTGAAGAGTCAGGTGGTGGCGGAGCAGGGAGAGGTGGTGGCGGCTGCGGCCCGGATGTTGGCGGAGGTCTTGCGGGCCGGGGGTAAGGTGCTTATTTTTGGTAATGGGGGCAGCGCCGCGGACGCCCAGCATCTGGCCGCGGAATTCGTCAACCGCTTCTTAATTGAGCGTCCGCCTTTAGCCGCGTTGGCGTTGACCACCGATACCTCCGTTTTGACCAGCATCGCCAATGATTATGATTTCCAGGAGGTTTTCGCCAAGCAGGTGCGAGCCTTGGGACGGCCTGAGGATGTGGCCGTGGGGCTCAGCACCAGCGGCGCTTCTCCCAATGTGGCCTTGGCGCTTCAGGTGGCCCGGGAGATGGGGTTGAAGACCCTGGCCTTGAGCGGCGGCGACGGCGGCCCGGTGGCTGCGGCCGCGGAGCTGGCCCTCATTGTCCCCTCCCGGCAGACGCCCCGCATCCAGGAGGTGCATATCACCCTGGGCCACGTGCTCTGTGATTTGGTGGACTTCCTGCTTTTTCCGGAGAAGTTCCCCGGGAAGGGGGAGGCATGAGCAAGGTGGAGCCGTTGTCCCTAAAGGCGGTCCAGACCTATAGCTTAAAAGAGCGCCCCTCCAAGGTGAGCCACCGGGATTTCGGCCGTCCTTGGCACCCCGGGGGAAGCTTCCGGGACTTTGTTGACCGGCTGCCCCAGATTTTGGCGGGACAGGCTTTGCGGGAGGTGGCGGCCGCCTGGGTAAAAGCCCGGCGGGACGGGGGCTATGTGATTCTGGGGATGGGCGCCCACCCGGTGAAGGTGGGGCTCAGTTCCGTCCTCATCCAGCTCCTCAAGGGAGGGCTGCTGCAAGGCCTGGCCTTAAACGGGGCCGGCATCATTCATGATGCAGAAATTGCCATGGTGGGGTACACTTCCGAAGATGTGGACCAGGAGTTGGGCTGCGGCCGCTTCGGCATGGCCCGGGAGACTGCGGATTTCCTGAACGCCGCCGTTTCCTGGGGGGCGAAGGAAGGATTGGGCCTGGGAGAGGCCGTGGGCCGGCGTCTTCAGGAAAGCGATTTTCCTTATCGACACCTTAGCTTGCTGGCCACCGCGGTGGAAGTGGAGGTGCCGGTGACGGTGCACGTGGCCATCGGCACCGATATCATTCACCTGCATCCCTCCCTGGACCCGGAGGCCGTGGGGCTGGCCACCCATCGGGATTTTCGCCTCTTTGCCGCTCTGGTCAGCCGCCTGGCCCAGGGAGTTTACCTGAACCTGGGTTCCGCGGTGATCATGCCGGAGGTCTTTTTAAAGGCCCTGACCCTGGCCCGGAACCTGGGCTACTCGGTGGAGCCCCTGACCACGGTGAATCTGGATTTTATCCAGCATTACCGCACTCTGACCAATGTAGTGCGGCGGCCCACCGCCGGGCAGGGCCAAGGCTTTGCCCTCACCGGCCACCATGAGTTGCTCTTTCCGTTGCTGGCCGCGCTGGTGCTGGAGGGGATGGAGGCATAAGATGCCTACGAAGATTGTGATTACGGCCCATGACCAGAGGCTGGAAGGCTTTCTCAACGATTCCCCCACCGCTCAGGCCCTGGCCGCGGCCTTGCCCATCACCGGAGAGGCCCAGCTCTGGGGCGAGGAGATTTACTTCCCGGTGCCCCAGGTGGTGGCGGAACTGGACGACACCGCCGCCACCGTGGTGAACGTGGGGGACCTGGGCTACTGGCCCACCGGCCGGGCCTTTTGCATCTTTTTCGGCCTCACCCCGGGCAGCGTTCCGGGGGAGATCCGCCCGGCCAGCGCCGTGAACCTGGTAGGCCGCCTGGAAGGCGATCCCTGCTGCCTCAAACTGGTGCCCGCCGGCGCGACGGTGCGGGTGGAGCGGGGATAGGATATAATGAGAGTGGGGGAGGGGGCTAAAGGCCACAGGCCCACTTACAATCCTCCCCCACACCCCCTCCCCCAATCCCTTATTGAGGGATCAGGGGTCAGGGACCAGGGGTCAGAAAATAACGGATTCTCATTACTGATCCCAGATCCCTGACCCCTCTTAAGGCGGTTGGGAGGGGAGTTTGAGGGGAGGGCGGATTGTAACCCCCGGCCCTCCCCTCAAATCTAGACGGAGGTAATATGCCCATTTTTGAGTATCGTTGTCAGAATTGCGGTTGTGAGTTTGAAAAGTTGGTGTTCAAGAGTGATGAAGAGGTGGATTGTCCCTCCTGCGGTCAGAAGCAGGTGGACAAGTTGATGAGTTGTTGCGCGGCCAAGGTGGGCTACAAGTTCACCGCCGCGTCCAATCCCAAAGGCGCGTCCTGCACCGGTTGCTCGGCTACATCCTGCAGCACCTGCGGATGAGGGGCGGCTTTGCAGATCAACGCCAGTAGCCAAGGAGGCGCTGGTTCTCCTTCCGAGCCTCCTTCAATAATCCCATACAGGGGGTTGGGAGGGGAGCTGGAGGGTCGGGCGGGGGAACCGCGTTCCCCCGGCCCTCCCCTCAAAAATCCATTTCCTTCCCGGCCAATCCGCATCGGCACTCGGGGTAGTGTCTTGGCGTTGGCCCAGACCCGTTGGGTGGAGGCTGAGTTGGTGGCCCGCCATCCCGGTCTTGCTTGTGAGTTGGTCATCATCAAGACTTCCGGGGATATTCACAAGGACGTGCCCCTGGCCCAGATCGGGGGGAAGGGGCTTTTCATCAAGGAGATTGAAGAGGCTTTATTGGCCGGGGAGGTGGACCTGGCGGTGCACAGCTTGAAGGATATGCCGGCGGACTTGCCCCTGGGTCTTATCCTGGGCGCGGTGCCCCCCCGGGAGGACTGCCGGGACGCCTTTATCTCGAAGCCCTACGCTTCCTTGGCGGAGATACCTCCCGGAGGCAAGGTGGGCACCGGGAGTCTCAGGCGGCGGGTGCAGTTGTTGCACCGGCGCCCTGACCTGGAGGTCGTGCCCCTTAGAGGCAATGTGGACACCCGGTTGAAAAAGATGGAGACCCTGGGTTTGGATGCCATTATCCTGGCGGCTGCGGGGCTGAACCGTCTGGGTCTGGCCCATCTTTATCGAGGCTGCCTGTCCGAAGCCGAGATGCTGCCGGCCATCGGCCAGGGTGCTCTGGCCCTGGAGGTGCGCGCCCAGGACCAGGAGATGCGGCAGCTTATCGGGGTCCTAAATGACCCGGCCACGGCCACCGCGGTGGCGGCGGAGAGGGCCTTCCTGGCCCGCCTGGAAGGGGGCTGCATGGTGCCTATTGCCGCCTTGGGCCGGGTGGAGAACGGCGGCCTCACCCTGGAGGCCCTGATCAGCGACCTGGAGGGGAAAACCGTCTTCCGGGATCGCCTGACGGGAACGCCGGCGGAGGCCGCGCCTTTAGGGACCCGCCTGGCGGAGCAGCTACTGGATCAAGGGGGTAGAAAGATCCTCTCGGAAATCTATAGCCGGCCCGTTTAACCGTAAGTTCTCCTTGACTTCCAGCCAATTTCAGATTAAATTAAGATTGCTAATGATGTTGTAAGGGGGAGACAGATGCAGGCTCCTAGGGGGAGGGCCTGGTGGGTAATGATTCTCTGGCTGCTGGCCCTGACGTTCCTGGCGTCACCGGGCTTAGCGGCCCCAGTTTCTTCCGGCCCCGCCTATGCCCACGGCGGCTTCCCCCTGGTCCCGGTAAGCGCCCAGACCCCCATGGAAGTCCAGATGATGGGGGAAAAGCCCCTCCCTAGCCATTCCTCCCCTTTATGGTCTAGCCATTCACCCCTGGCGGAAATTTCCCCGGGCCTGGGATCGGACCGGCACGGAACCTTCTTCCGCCTTCCCGGCAGCCTCAATCTGCGTATCTCTTTTTTGTATAGCGGCGAAAGCCCGGCTCTGGCTGCCGAAAGCCCGGCCCGCCCCCCCCTTCTGTTCAAGTATTCCATGGACTTCGGCGTGCTGCCCAATTTGCAGGTGGGCCTGAGCGGTTTTCTCTTTCACCCTTACGCCGACAACCTGGCCTTCTCCCGGCGCTACGGCAACATGGCCATGGGTTGGGGTCCGGGCATCAAATATGACCTGGGGCGCTGGAGTTTCACTTTAAAGAGCCAGTTGGAGACCGGCAGCCGGGAGCGGGGCGAAGACCTGCAAAACTGGTTCCGCATCTGGTACGCTTTTTAGGCCTTATCCCACCGTTAGCCTGGTTTGCCCACCGTCCACTTTTCTCCTCCTTTGATTCCCGCCCGCTTTCTCCGGCGTGAAAAGCGTTTTCTGACGGAGGTGGAGCTTACCGATGGCTGCCGGGTCTGGGCCCACGTGCCCAATACCGGCGCTTTGACGGGGTGCGCCGCCCCCGGCATGGAAGTTCTTCTCACCTTAGAGGCGCGGCCGGGCCGAAAAACCGCCTATACCTGGCGCTTCGTCAAGGTGGGGGCAGAGTGGGTCTGTCTTGACACCCTGGTCCCCAATCGCCTGGTGGCCGCGGCTTTGGGCGGGCCCGGACTTCCGGGTTTCCCCCCGCCGGCCCGCCTGCGCCCGGAGGTCACTTTGCCCCAGGGAGGCCGTCTGGACTTTGTGGCCGACTTGGGGGACCGCCTGGCCTTTATTGAGGTGAAAAGCGTCACCTGGGTGGAAGAGGGAGTGGCCCTGTTTCCGGACGGGGTGACCAGCCGGGGTCGCCGCCATCTCCAGGAACTGGCCGCCCTGGTGCGCCAGGGGCATGAAGCCTGGCAGGTTTTTGTGGTGCAAAGAAACGATGCCCGGGTCTTTCGCCCCGCGGCCGACATCGACCCGGCCTATGCCCAGGAACTGGCCCAGGCGCATCAACAAGGGGTTAAGTTACTGATTCTTAAAGAAAGAGTCAGCCCCCCCGAAATTACCCTTGCCTCCACCCTGCCTTTTGATTTATCATTACCTCCCGAAAAGTGAAATCAGGCGCAAAGCCAACCAGAAGCAAGGACCGGCTTGGAAATGCTTAACAACAATATTCGCATCTTTACCGGCAATGCCAACCCCGAGTTAGCCCAGAAGATTTGCGCCCACCTCTCTCTGCCCCTGGGGCAGGCCCTGGTCAGCGCCTTCAGCGACGGGGAAATCCGGGTCGAGATCGGCGAGAATGTCCGGGGACGGGACGTCTTTCTCATTCAGTCCACCTGTCCTCCCGCCAATCATAACCTCATGGAACTCCTGATCATGATCGACGCGGTGAAGCGGGCCTCGGCCCGGCGCATCACCGCGGTCATCCCCTATTTCGGCTACGCCCGGCAAGACCGCAAAGTAGCCCCCCGGGTGCCCATCACCGCCAAGCTGGTGGCTGACTTGCTCTCCACCGCCGGGGCGCACCGGGTCCTTACCGTGGACTTGCACGTGGGCCAGATCCAGGGCTTTTTCGACATCCCGGTGGATAACCTTTACGCCTCCCCGGTGATGATTCCTTATATCCGGGAAAATTTTAATGATGACCTGGCCATCGTCTCCCCGGACGCCGGGGGAGTCCCCCGGGCCCGGGCCTATGCCAAACGCCTGGCCGCTACCCTGGGCCTGATCGATAAACGCCGGGATGCCCCGGGCAAGGCCAAGGCCATGCACCTCATCGGCGAGGTCCTGGGCAAGGAAGTGGTCATCCTGGATGACATCGTGGACACCGGGGGCACCCTGACCCAGGCGGCGGAAGTCATCAACGGCCATGGGGCCCTCAATGTTAACGCCTGCTGCACCCATGCGGTCCTGTCCGGTCCCGCGGTGGAGCGGGTCAAGGAGTCCACCATGAAGCGCCTGGTGGTCACCGATACCATTCCCTTGAGCTTTGAAGCCCAGAAGTGCCCCAAAATTGTGCAGCTCTCCGTGTCCCACCTCCTGGCCCGGGCGATTTTGAGCATCCACCAGGAAGACTCCATCAGTTCCCTCTTCGAAATTCAATTTTAGAGAATCCTTAACTCCCTATGACCATAAAAAAATGGGGGGAGGGCCAGGGACCGGTAGCACAGGCTTTCCAGCCTGTGGAACACCCTGGCCTTCCCCCCACGTCTTCCTCCCAACCCGCTAAAGAGGGGCCAGGAGTCAGGGTTCAGGGATCAGTAGGAAAAAACCTTTCGTTGTCTGACCCCTGGCCCCTGACCCCTGATCCCTCGAAAAGGGATTGCGGTAGGGATTTGGGATAGGATCGTATGCGGGCTTATGACCCTTAGCCCCCTCCCCCAATTCTCATACCAATTCGCCATCAAACGACAGTTTTTTTCGTAGGGGCGAATCTTGTATTCGCCCTAAATCAGTGGGCGAACCCAAGGTTCGCCCCTACATTTTAATACCTATTTGAGTGCGAATTGGTATCACTTCTACAGCACCATAATTTCTTCCAGACCGTCCCGCCAGCCCTCCCAGAGATAGTCGTCCAAACGGCCGGCGGCGATTACCTGGAAGGCGAAGCGGGCCTGCTCCGCATAGAACCGGCAATAGGGGGCCGGGGCCTTGAGGTGCCCCTGGATGGCCTGGACTTCCGCGGGGCAGGGCGCGCCGCAGAAATGGCGCACCGCGCAGCGATTACACGGCTCGATCTCCTCCACCACCCGGGTCGTTACCTGGCGGAAAGAAGGGGTATTGAGAATATCTTTTAAGGGGGTCTCAAAGAGGTTGCCCCCGTGGAAGTCCCCCAGGCCCAGAAATTCGCTGCAGGGGGCCACCTCCCCTCCGGCGCCCACGGCAAAGAAGCAGCGCCCGCCGCCGCAGGGAGAGATGTCGCACATCAAGCGCCGGGCCCCCGGGGCCACCAGGCCCAACAGCAGGTTGGCGAAATTGCCGATGACCAGCCGGCGCCCGGTCTCCTGATTCAGCTCATGGACCCGGTCCAGGGCCTGGAAAAAGAAGTGGGCCAGCTCGTCCTGGTCCGGCATCAAGGCCCGGCCTCCGGGTTGGGTGCCCCGGACCGGATTGAGGAGGGCGTTGGTCACTCCGTGCTGATGCAGGAACTCCACCAATTCGGGCAACGCGGCCACATTCTCCTTGGTGACCGTGGTAATGACGTTGAGGCCGGGGTAGCCTGCCAACTCCTCCAGGACACGAACCGTCTGGGAGAAGACCCCGCTCCCGCCCCAGGTGCGCCGGGTGCGGTCGGCGATCTCCGCCGTGGCCCCGTCCACCGAAATGCCGATGCCGGTCTGGTGGGCCGTTAAGAATTCCCGAGCCTCTTTATTCAACAGAGTGGCGTTGGTCTGCACCCCGAAGCGGAAGCGTCCCTCATATTGCTCAATCCCCTGGAACACCGCGTCCCGGGCCAGCAGCGGCTCACTGCCGTGAAAGACCAATTGGGGCCGGGCGCCTGCCGGCAGCGTCCCTCCAAAGAAATCCGTAAGCAGACCCAGGGCCTTAAGCAGTTGGGAGGCGGGCATGTCCTGGCCTTGCCGCCGGGCCTCCCGGGGCAGGTAGCAATACGGGCAGTCCAGGTTGCAGCGCTCCGTGGGATTGAAATAGACCGCGGAAGGCAGCAGCCCGAAACGCACCGTGTGTAGATCTTTGGCTAGTTTCGCCTCCTTCTCCAGAAAAGCCTGGGGAAGCTCCTGCCCCAGGAGATAGTCCAGGGCCTGTTCCCGGGGCGCCAAGACCCAGAAGGCGGTATCCGCTTCGATGAGGGCCACGTAATCGGCCCGGCCTACGTCCAATACCTCAAAATGCGGCCCCTCCCCGGCGTTGATGAGGATTCTTGGGGGAGGGCCGGGGGTGGAGGACAGCCGCACTCGGCTGTCCTCACCCGCCCTTCCCCTAACCCCTTCGCCACCCCCTGCAAGAGGTGAAGAAGAGGCTACCTCCCCAGGGGAGTCAGGGGTTAACGGCCTAGGTTTTATCGCCATCAGCCTAGTTGTCCTTTTTAGCCTCGGCCATGAGATAATGGGACAGGCCCACCTGGTCGCCGTTGGGCGCGCAGGCATAACGCAGGCTGATGGGTTTTTTGGCCTCTTTCTGCAAACTCTTCTCTTTTTTCTCCATAAGTATTGTCCTCCTTACTCTCTTGGTTTACCGGCCGGGACCCAAGAGGCCCCGCCGGGGAAAAGCTGTGAGCGACTGAGTTTGGGGGAGGGGGCTAAGGGCAGCACAGGCTTCCAGCCTGTGGGAACCCCTTACCCCCTCCTCCAATCCCCCTCCCCAATCCCATATGGGTTTATTTAGCCGGGGAAGGCGGAGCAAAGGTCCCCTTCTTACGGCCCCCCTGGGAGTTGCAAAGGGGATTGTAGGAGCACGGCTTGCCGTGCCCGACACAATCTCTATAATTGGTAGCACAGGCATCTTGCCTGTGCCGGTCACAGGCTGGAAGCCTGTGCTACCGGATTTGGCCCGGTTTTTTTGTCATTCTGAGCGAAGCGAAGAATCTCTTAATTATTCAAGGCGTTAGAGATTCTTCACTCCGCGGCGCTCCGTTCAGAATGACAAGGGGATTACCTAAACCCAAAACCTAACCCCCGACTGGAGGAACCTCTAAAAATAAAAAGGGAGTCCCATCAGATCGATGGAACTCCCTTTACCATCAGGAGTAGCCTCATCATCCGCCCGGCAGGTCTTCTGGCTCTCGGCTCAACCGGAGGGAGGCGGCCTTCCCACCGGGGTGAACCCCGGCAGTGGCCTGGCTTACCTGCTCCCCCCGTCCCCGATTACAGCGGCGGGACCGCCCCGGATTTGCACCGGGTTCCGGGATGCCTGGACGGGTTGTGTCTAATTGACAGATAGCATATCGTTGGACTCAGCCACTGTCAAGGAAAATTGCCGCCTTGGTGAAGGAGGGCTTGAAAGGATAATTGGCAGGTTAAGAAGTTTAGGGTGGGCACGGCCCACCAGAAATTCTCCACTGGAAAGGATAGTTAAGAAATATGGTGGGCGGTGCCCACCCTACATAACCCCGGTTTTATATTGACTTATTTTTCAGTTATTGATTTATTTATGATTTTTGGTAGTTTTTTTACCAAGGCGGCCATGATCAAAGCCATTCGCGGCATGAAAGACATCCTGCCTCCGGAGACGGCCCGGTGGCAAAGGGTGGAGTCCGTGGCCCGGGAAGTCTTTGAACTTTACGGCTACCAGGAGCTGCGTCTGCCCTTGCTGGAGAAGACCGAACTCTTCGCCCGGTCTATCGGCATGGATACGGATATCGTAGCCAAGGAGATGTACACCTTTGCCGACCGCCACGGGGAGTCCCTGACCTTGCGGCCCGAAGCCACCGCGTCGGTGCTCCGGGCCGTCCTGGAAAACGGCTTGCACAAAGGCGCGGGGGTGAAGAAGCTGTACACCCTGGGGCCCATGTTCCGCTATGAGCGGCCCCAGAAAGGGCGCTACCGCCAGTTCCACCAGATCAATTGCGAGGCCCTGGGGTCCGACGCCCCGGAGTTGGACGCGGAAGTCATCCTGATGCTCATGGAAGTCTTGAGGCGTCTGGGGCTGGCCCAGATTCGCCTCTTGATCAACTCCCTGGGCTGCCCGGAGTGCCAGAAGGATTTCAAGGCCAAGTTGTCCATCTTTTTGGCCCATAAAGGCGGCTGGTGCCCGGATTGCCAGCGCCGCCGGGAGACCAACCCCTTGCGGGTGCTGGACTGCAAATCCCAGAATTGCCAGGAGCTTCTGGCCGACGTGCCGGTGATGCGGGATTGCCTGTGCGCCGCCTGCGCCGCGCATTACTCCCGGGTCTTGGCCCTGTTAACGCGGTTTGGCGTCAACTTTGAAGAACAGCCCCGCCTGGTCCGGGGTCTGGATTACTATACCCGCACCGCGTTTGAAGTGGCGGCCTTAGGGCTGGGGTCCCAGGACGCGGTGGCTGGGGGCGGGCGCTACAACGGCCTGGCCCGGGAACTGGGAGGACCGGATCTGCCGGGTCTGGGCTTCGCCATCGGCGAAGACCGCCTCCTGGAAGTATTGCCCTCAAAGAGCGAGCCGGGTAAAGAAAAAGTTTTTTTGGCGGCGCTGGGATCAGCGGCTCGGGATTTAGCCTTGAATTTACTGCAAAAGTTAAGGGCGGTGGGATTGACGGCGGAAATGGATTTTGAAGACCGGTCCCTTAAGGCGCAGATGTCTTTAGCAGATCGCCTGGGAGCATCTATTGTGGTTATCCTGGGAGAGCGTGAATTAGCTCAGGGCAAGGTATCAGTACGCCGCATGTCGGATTTTATAATAGAGGCGGAGGATCGGATAATTTTCGGGGAAGTCAAGCTCCGTAAGGGTGAACAGCGGCAGGTGCCTTTGGAAGAATCATTTCTAATTGAATTTTTACTAGCTCAAATAGAGGGTAGGAAGGAATAAAATTGTTCGATTCATTGGCGGGGCTTAAGCGGACCCATTCCTGCGGGGTTTTGCGGGCAACCGACGCGGGCACGGAAGTGGTGCTCATGGGTTGGGTGCAGCGCCGGCGGGATCATGGGGGTCTAATTTTTGTGGATTTACGGGACCGGGAGGGTCTCACCCAGGTGGTTTTCAATCCGGAAATCAATCCGGACGTCCATACCAAGGCCGGGGTTTTGCGGGACGAGCATGTCATTGCGGTGCGGGGTCTGGTGAATCTCCGCCCCCCGGAAATGATCAACCCTCAGTTGGCCACCGGGGAGATGGAAATCCTGGTGGAAGAGTTGCGCATTTTGAATACGGCCAAGACCCCGCCCTTTGAGTTGGAAGACTTCCGGGTGGACATCTCTGAGGCCCTGAAGCTGAAATATCGTTATCTGGATTTGCGGCGCCCCAGCGTCATGAAAAATATTCTCTTTCGCCACCGGGCGGCCCAAGTGGTGCGCAATTTTTTGAACAGCCAGGGTTTCATCGAAGTGGAGACCCCCATCCTCACCCGGAGCACCCCGGAGGGGGCCCGGGATTATCTGGTGCCCAGCCGGGTGCAGACGGGGCAGTTCTATGCCCTGCCCCAGTCCCCCCAGCTTTTTAAGCAGTTGTTGATGATGGCCGGCCTGGACCGCTACTATCAGTTGTGCCGTTGTTTCCGGGATGAGGACTTACGGGCCGACCGGCAGCCGGAATTCACCCAGATCGACATGGAGATGGCCTTCATCACGGAAGAGGACGTCTTTGAGGTGGTGGAAGGGCTGATGGCCGCGCTCTTAGGGGAACTGGCGGGAGTAAAGGTGAAGCGGCCTTTTCCCCGCCTGACTTACCAGGAATGCCTGGAGCGCTTCGGGGTGGATCGCCCGGACCCCCGTTTTGGCTTGGAGCTGCAAACGGTCACCGATCTGATTAAGGAGTCGGAATTTCGGGCCTTCCGGGAAGTGGTGGAGCAAGGGGGCATCGTCAAGGCCTTGTGCGGGCCGGGGCTATCCCGCCTGTCCCGGAAAGAGTTGGACGATCTCATCGACCTGGCCGGGGTCTATGGGGCCCGGGGTCTGGCCTGGGTGAAGTTGCAGAACCAGGGCTGGCAGTCGCCCCTGGCCAAATATTTCCCGGCGGGATTGAAAGAGTCCATCAATAACCGTTTGGAGGCCCGGGAAGGAGACCTCCTGCTCTTCATCGCCGATACCCCGGAGGTGGCCAATACCGCGTTAGGGCAACTGCGCCTGCATTTGGGGCAAAGGGAGGCCCTGATTCCGGAGAACCTCTTTAATTTGGTTTGGGTAACTGATTTCCCTTTGCTGGAATACGATCGGGACGCAGGCCGCTATGCGGCCATGCACCATCCCTTCACCGCGCCCAAAGAAGAGGATATCCCCCTGCTGGAGAGCCACCCGGAGCGGGTGCGGGCCCGGGCCTATGATTTGGTGCTGAACGGCCAGGAGATCGGCGGAGGCAGCATCCGCAACTACCGCCGGGACCTGCAGGAAAAGGTCTTTCAAGCCTTAGGCATCAGCTTGGCCGAAGCTGAAGAAAAATTCGGCTTCTTACTGGAAGCCCTGGAATACGGGGCGCCCCCCCACGGCGGCGTGGCCTTTGGCTTTGACCGCCTGGTGGCCATCCTCTCAGGGGCGCGCTCTATTAGGGAAGTGATCGCCTTCCCTAAAACCCAGAAGGCCGGCTGCCCGGTGACCCGGGCCCCGGCCCGGGTAGAACCGGAACAACTGTTGGAATTGGGCTTGAGGTTGGAGGATTGAGAATTTGGGGGAGGGGGCTAAGGGACAGTGGACCCTTACCCCCTCCCCCAAACCCCCACCCCCAATACCATGAGGGATCAGGGGTCAGGGGTCAGAAAGCGACAGACCTTTAATCACTAACCCCTGATCCCTGACCC
>JBFLZI010000080.1:0-12198 GCA_040756315.1 Thermodesulfobacteriota bacterium
AAGCCCCCTCCCCCAATCCCTTAATGGGGGTATAAAAAGGTTGGCTGGGGCCGGGGCTTTTGGTCCCGTCCCATCCAACCCTTAAGCGGGTTGGGAGGGGAGTGTGGGGGGAGGGCCGGGACCTCAGGTCCCTGGCCCTCCCCCCGCTCTCTCCTTAATGTTAAATATCCAGTTCGTTTAATTCAAGGACGTTGTTTTGGATAAATTCCCGGCGGGGTTCCACTTTGTCGCCCATGAGGATGGTGAAAATTTGGTCCGCGGTGGCCGCATCGATGACGTTGACCTGGAGCAGGGTGCGGGTTTCCGGGTCCATGGTGGTTTCCCAGAGTTGTTCCGGGTTCATCTCCCCCAGGCCTTTGAAGCGTTGGATGCTGACGCCTTTTTGGCCTTCCGCCAAAATGACGCTCACCAACTCATCCAGGGAAGGGATTTCCCAGGTGCGGGTTTTGTCTTCCAGGCGGTGGGGCGGGTACTTAAAGTCCGCCAGATCCTGGTCCAGTTTTACCAGGGCCTGGAAGTCGCTCCCGGCCAAGAGTTCCCAATCCAGGCGCAGGGGGGTGGCCTGGCCTTCCATGGGGTAAAGGTTCAGGACCCAGGCGTGGTGTTCATCATCCTGCTCCAGGCTAACGCCCCAGGCACCGGTATCCTTAAGGGTTTCAGCCAGGACTTCCAGTTGCTCGACTTGGCGCAGTTGCCATTTGTCCACCAGGCCGTGCTCCAGCATCAGTTTCAGGACCGGGCGGGGCAGCCCCCGCTTTTCAAAGCGGTTGAGGTATTCCTGGTAGGTTATGGCCCGTTCCAGGGCCTGGTAGAGGGCCTTCCCCTCCAGCACCGCCCCGGAAGCCAGGCACAGGCGCTTTTTTTCCACGCCCCGGAGGATCAGGTATTTTTTGAACTCCCCCTCATCCTTAAGATAGGTCTTGTCATTGCCCCGGGTCAGGCGGTAGAGGGGCGGCTGGGCGATATAGAGATAGCCTCCTTCAATCAAGGACTGCAGTTGGCGATAAAAGAAGGTCAGGAGCAGGGTGCGGATGTGGGCGCCGTCCACATCCGCGTCGGTCATGATGATGACTTTGTGGTAACGTAAGGCCTCGGCGTCGAACTGCTCCTGGGAGAGGTCCGGGCCTAAGGACGAAATCAGGGTGCGGATTTCCTGGTTTTCCAGCATTTTTTCAAAGCGGGCCTTCTCCACGTTGATAATCTTGCCTTTGAGGGGCAGGATGGCCTGAAAGCGCCGGTCCCGGGCCTGTTTGGCGGAGCCGCCGGCGGAGTCCCCTTCCACGATGAAGAGTTCCCGGCGGGAGGGGTCCCGTTCCTGGCAGTCCGCCAGTTTGCCCGGCAAGGTCATGTCTCCCAAGGCCCCTTTTTTGCGCACCAGGTCCCGGGCCCGGCGGGCCGCCTCCCGGGCCCGGGCCGCTTCCACCAGTTTCCCTAAAATGTGCCGGGCGATTTGGGGATTTTCCCCCAAATAGGCCAGGAGGTGCTCATAGACCAGATTCTGCACCAGACCCTTGACTTCGCTGTTCCCCAGCTTGGTCTTGGTCTGGCCCTCAAACTGGGGTTGGGGCAGCTTCACGCTGATAATGGCGGTGAGCCCCTCACGCACGTCCTCTCCCTGCAGGTGATTCTTAAAATTTTTCGGCAGGTCGCTCACGGTGATGTATTGATTGATGGCGCCGGTGAGGCCGGCTTTGAAGCCGCTCAGATGGGTGCCCCCTTCCCGGGTGTTGATATTGTTGGCGAAGGAGAAGATCTGCTCGTTATAGGACTCGTTATATTGGAAGGCGATGTCCATCTGCAGGCCGTTTTTGTGTCCCGACAGGTAGATGGGGTCCGGATGGATGGGGGTCTTGAGGCGGTTTAAGTAGGTGACAAAGGAGACGATGCCCCCTTTGTAAAGAAATTCATCTTTGCGCCCGCTGTTTTCGTCCTCCAGGAGGATGCGCACGCCGCCGTTCAGGAAGGATAGTTCCCGCAGGCGTTGGGCCAGAAGATCATAGTTGAAGTTAATCTCCGGAAAGATTTGGGGGTCTGGGTGGAAGGCCACCTTGGTGCCCCGGCGCTTGGTTTCGCCGGTGATGGTGAGGGGGGTCAGGGTCTTGCCCCTGGCATAGCTCTGGTGATAGACCTGGCCCTCCCGGCGGATTTCCACCTCCAGGCTGTCGGACAGGGCATTGACCACGGAGACGCCGACGCCGTGAAGGCCACCGGAAACTTTATAGGCCCCGGAGTTGAATTTGCCCCCGGCGTGGAGTCTGGTCATCACCACTTCCACCGCGGGCAGATTTTCCGTGGGGTGCAGGTCCACGGGGATGCCCCGGCCGTCGTCCTCCACGGTGATGCTCTGGTCCAGATGGATCTTCACCTTGATTTCCCGGCAATACCCGGCCATGGCTTCGTCGATGGCGTTGTCCACCACTTCATAGACCAGGTGGTGCAAGCCTTCCGGGCCGGTGTTGCCGATGTACATGGCGGGACGCTCCCGCACGCCCTCCAGGTCCTTTAAGACCTGAATCTGCTCGGCGCCGTATTCATTTACCGGGGCGTCCGTTATTAAATGGGAATCGGGCAAATCTCTCCTCCTGGTTAGGGGCTACTCCTGGGGAATTTTCAGGGTCCCCTTAATCATGTCCGTCATGGTTTGGGGAGACGTTAGGGTTTGACACAACAGACCTTCCGGTATAACCTCCTCTTTCCCCGAAGCGTTTTAAGGTCCTTTTGGAATCCATTCTCTCTAGCGGCTTCCCTTTATAAACTCCAGGGCATGATGATGCTGAAGTAGTCCCGGTCCCCTTTTTCCAGGAGCCGGCAGGGGCGGTCTTTTTCGTTGACCTCCAGGGAAACTTCCTCCCCGCTCATGGCGCTCAAAGGTTCCAGGAGATAGCGGGCGTTAAAGCCGATCTGCATGGGCAGTTTGTCCGGGTCCCCGGTTTCCAGTTTTAAGGGCAGCAGTTCCCGGCCTTCCCCCACTTCCGGGTTGGTAAAGGTCAGCTCCAGGGAATCCGGCAGCAGATGCAGGACCACTCCTTTAAAACGCTCGGTGGAAAGCAGAGAGATGCGCCGTAAAGTATCGAAGAGGACCGGACGGGACAGGGTGAAGCTGTAAGCGAAGCCTTCGGGAATGATGCGGTGATAATCGGGAAATTTTTTCTCCAGCAAAAGGATAAAGAGATATTTGTCATTGGCCTTCAGAGCCAGGCTCTTTTTGCTAAGCCCTACGCTTACCTCTTCTTCTTCGGCCAGCAGGCGGGAGATTTCCGCCACCCCTTTCCGGGGAATGAGAATGCCCTCCTCTAAAGCGAACTGTTCGCTTTGGGGCAAGGGCCGCTGGATCAGGGTGAGGCGGTGGCCGTCGGTGGACACCAAGCGCAACTGGTGGCCCCCTTCGGCTTCCACCCGCTCCCAGAAGATGCCGGAGAGATGATATTGCAGATCGTCGCTGGACACGGAAAAGATGGTCTTTTCAATCATCTCTTTCAGCACCCGGCTTTCCACCGTCACCATTTTCAGGTCGGTGATTTCCGGGACCGGGGGAAACTGATCCGCCGGCAGTCCGTGCAACTGATATCGGGACTCCCCCACCTGAATCTGCAGGTTGGCCTTTTCATTGCCGGTCAGGTCCAAGACCTCTCCGGGCAATTCCTTGACCAGGTTATGAAAATAATGGGCTGGCAGGGTGAGGGCCCCGGGCTCCAGCACCTCAGCCGGGTAAAATCCCCGGAAGCTTACCTCCAGGTCCGTAGCGGCGATGGTTACTCCGGAGGATTCATTGGTCTGCAATAACAGGTGGCTCAAGATGGGCATAGTGCCACGGCGGTCCACCACGCCTAGAGTTCGTCCCACTCCCTTTAGCAACATTTCCCGGTCCATCTTCAGGCGCATAATTAATTCCTTTTTGAAAGAATAAATTAGTCTTAACAATAACCCCGGTGCATATTGTTCATAACCAGGTTAACTTTGTTAATTTTCTATTAATTTTGTTAACAAAGAATTTAACTTTCTTTAGCCAAAACCGACTTTCTTGATCAAGGGGACAGAGGCCCGAAGAAAGATTGTCGATAACCGGCCCCGGCAGAAGATGAGTTTTTAAGAATAAGTAGAAGCTGGATTAATTATTACCTGAGGCCGGGGCGCTCAAGTGCAAACTGCGCCCCGGCTGCCGGAACTCACCAGACGGCTATAGCGCGAGGCATAGCCGTGTTTGATCTTGAGCGGCGGCGGGCTCCAGGCCTCTCGGCGGCGCTTAAGTTCTGCATCCTCCACCAGCAAGGTCAGGGATTTTCCGGGGATGTCGATTCTGATCAGGTCCCCTTCCTTCACCAGGGCGATGAGCCCACCTTCGGCCGCCTCCGGGGAAATGTGGCCGATGGCCGCGCCCCGGGTGCCGCCGCTGAAGCGGCCGTCAGTGAGCAGTGACACCTCTTTATCCAGGCCCATACCGGCAATGGCGGAGGTGGGAGTCAGCATCTCCCGCATGCCCGGCCCTCCCTTGGGACCTTCGTAGCGGATGACCAGAATCTCTCCGCCTTTAATTTGCCCTCCCAAAATCGCCGCGGTGGCCTCTTCTTCGGACTCAAAGACCCGGGCCCGACCTTCGTTGACCAGCATCTCCGGAGCCACCGCCGACTGCTTCACCACCGCGCCCTCCGGGGCCAGGTTGCCGGAGAGAATGGCAATCCCGCCTTGCTCATGATAAGGCCGGTTCACCGGGCGGATGACCTCGGAGTCCAGCACCCGGGCCGGTTTCAGGTTGTCGGACACCCGGGCCCCGGTGACGGTTAGGGGTTCCGGGGAGATCAATCCGGCCTCCAGGAGACTTTTCATCACCCCGGGCACGCCTCCGGCCCGGTCCAGGTCCTCCAGGTGATGGGGTCCCCCGGGGCTGAGGCTGGCTAAGTGGGGAGTCTGGGCGGAGATTTCGTTGAAAATCTCCAAAGAAAGGGAGATTCCGGCCTCGGCCGCCAAGGCGGGCACGTGGAGCACGGTGTTGGTAGAGCATCCCAGAGCCATGTCCACGGCGATGGCGTTTTTAAACGCGTCCAGGGTGGCGATCTGCCGGGGGGTGATTTGCCGGTGCACCAGGTCCATGATCTTTTGGCCCGCTTCTTTGGCCAGACGATAGCGGGCCGCGGCCACCGCCAGGATAGTGCCGTTCCCCGGCAGGGCCAGCCCCAACGCTTCACTCAGACAATTCATGGAGTTGGCGGTGAACATGCCGGCGCAGGACCCGCAGCCGGGGCAGGCGCAGTCCGCCATAGCGGCCAGTTCTGCCTCACTCAAGCGTCCGGCCTTGACTGCCCCCACTCCTTCAAAGACGCTGATGAGGTCCACCTCCCGGTCCTGAAAGCGCCCGGCCAGCATGGGGCCGCCGCTGATCAGGATGGCAGGGATATCCAGGCGTAGCGCCGCCATCAGCATGCCGGGGACGATCTTGTCGCAGTTGGCCACCAACACCAGGCCGTCAAAGGGGTGGGCCATGGCCATCACCTCCACGGAATCGGCGATCAATTCCCGGGAGGGGAGGGAATATTTCATGCCCTGATGGTGCATGGCCAGGCCGTCACAGACGCCGATGACCCCGAACTCCAAAGGCGTGCCCCCGGCCAGACGGACCCCCGCCTTAGCCGCGGCGGTGATTTTATCCAGGTGAATGTGGCCGGGAATTAATTCATTGTAGGAATTGGCAATACCAATGATGGGTCGGTCGATTTCCGCGTCCGTCAGGCCCATGGCCTTTAAGAGAGAGCGATGGGGATACTTTTCCAAACCCGCCTTCATCAACTGGCTGCGCACTCCGAACCCTCCTTGGTCTCACCCTTGCCGCCCCCCGGTTCTGGCTCCAGCCTGATAAATTCCACCTGGATTTCCTCCGGCAGCAGGCCGGGTTTGGGGATGAGATTAATTTTCAGCTTATGTTTTTCTTCTAACGACATGATTTCTTTGCGTTTTTGATTAAGGAGAAAAGCGGCCACCTCCGGGGGGAGAAAGGCCCGCACTTCCTTGAGGGGGCTTTGGGCCACCTGGAAGGTGATTTGCCGGAGCAGGCCCAGTCCTAAAGCCGGGATCGATTTAATCCGGCCGCGTCCCTGGCAGGCGGGACAGGGCATATAGGTGGAGGTCTCCGCGGCGGGACGCAGACGCTGTCGGGAGAGCTCCAGCAGGCCGAATCTGGAGATATGCCCCACGGTCACCCGGGCTTTGTCCTTTTTCAGGCCCTGCTTTAAGGCCTGTTCCACTTCTTTCTGATGCTTCTTGTCCTTCATATCGATGAAATCAATGACCACCAGCCCCCCCAGGTCCCTCAGGCGCAGTTGCCGGGCGATTTCTTCGGCGGCCTCCAGGTTGGTCTTGTAGGCGGTCTCCTCCAATTCCCGGGGAGAGAGACAGCGCCCGGAATTGACGTCGATGGAAACCAGGGCTTCCGTGGGATTAATGACGATGCCGCCCCCGGATTTTAGCGGCAGGCGCTCACTGTACAGGCGGTCGATCTGTTCTTCGATCTGGTAACGGGCAAACAGAGGCAGCTTATCCTGGTAAAGTTTCAGCACCCGCATTTGCTGGGGAGCCACCACCCGAAGAAAATTCCGCAGCTGATGGTAAACCTCCCGGTCGTCCACTAAAATCATCTTGACCTCTTTGGAGAAATAATCCCTGACCGTGCGGGTGATCACGTCCAGGTCTTTATATAACAAGGCCGGGGCCGGTTCATTGGCCGCGGCTTTCTGGATATCTTTCCAAACCTTGAGTAAATACTGTAAATCTTTGGTGAGATGGCGCGGCTTGCCCTCGGCCCCGATGGTGCGCACAATCATCCCCATCTCGGCGGGCAGGCCCAACTGGTGGGCCAAATCCTTCAGGCGTTGACGCTCCTCCTCCTTGTCGATCTTCCGGGAGATGCCCAAATGGCTCTGTTTGGGGAGAAGCACCAGGTAACGGCCCGGCAGGGAAATGTAGGTGGTTAAGTAAGCCCCTTTGGTGTCGCTTTCCTCCTTCAGCAACTGGACGATGAGCTCCTGGCCTTTGCGCAGGGCTTGTTGAATGCGAATTTTGCCCCGCTCCTTTTCCTTGGACTGGTAAAAATCCGGATGGACCTCGGACAGAGGCAGGAAGCCGTGACGCTGCCCCCCATAATTGAGGAAAGCCGCCTGGAGGCTGGGCTCAATATTGGCCACCACCCCTTTATAAATATTGCCCTTGGTCTGCTCCCGGCTGGCGGCCTCCAGGGCAAAGTCCTCCAACGTGCCCTCCTCCAAAATGGCCACCCGGAATTCTTCCGGGTCGGCGGCGTTGATCAACATCTTTCGAGCCGGGCTCATTTAAGTTCCTGTGGGGAAAGAGTCAGCATGCCGGTGGGCCGTGTCCAGGGCTTCCCGACGAAATGAGAGAAGACCCCACCGAGGCCTTGCCGCGTCTGGGGACCAATTTCCACCAGAAAATTTGGGGGGCCAGGATATTGGTACCGACAAGATGGACAACCAGGAACGACCAAAGCAGGGGACCGAGAGGCTGGAGGCATAAAATATCATTAATTTTAATTAGTTAGATGACGCCTTTTTATCATTTTTTCCCCCGTTTGTCAAGCATTTCTCCGGTATTTCCCACCGGATCGGCAATTTAATTTCTATTGAATATCAATAAGTTATCTGGATGGAAGGCCGGTCTTCTCAGAGGGCCGGGCGCAGGTAGGTGGGCACCAGGTTTTGGGGCGGGGCCACCAACCCTTCCTCCAGACGGAGGCGGGCCAGCCGGGCCAGGCTCGATGCCCTGGGGTAGCGCATCTCCGGGGGGGCCAGGCGGATGTCCGGGGGAAGGCGGTCTCTTAAAAATTCTTCATAAGCGGTAACGCCGGGACCGGTAAGCAAGAGGGGAGGCTCCAGCTGCCGGGGCAGGTCCGCCAGGGCCAAACGCACCGGGTCTTTCCGGGGTCGGGGGCGATTATCGGGACAGGCATAAACCCCCAGGTAAACCTCCTGCCGCTTGGCGTCCATCAACACGCCCACCGGGCGTGACTGAAAGGGGAATTGCGCGGCCAGAACCTCCAGGGTGGAAACCGCCACCAGGGGGCAACCCAAGGCCCAGGCCAGGGCCTTGGCCGTCGCCAGGCCGATGCGCAGACCGGTAAAATTTCCCGGGCCCTGGCTGACGCCGATGGCGCGGAGCTCCTCCAGGCGCCGCCCGGTGCCCTGAAGCAGGGATGCCACCCCGGGGAGGAGGTGCTGCAAATAAGTGCCGGGAATCTCCAGCGACAACTCTCCCAATACCAGGTCCCCGGCCAAGAGGGCCAAGCAGCCTTTCTCCGTGGCGGTATCCAGGGCTAACAGAAGCATGGGGAGTGTGTTGGTGGGGAGGGCCGGGAGAGCAGTGACTCCCCCGCCCTCCTACACAAATCATCCTCTAATTTCTCATTTTACGGTTGCTGGGAAAAGAGGCGCATCAGGTCCTGGTAGAAGACCAGGAGCATCAAGGCCAAGATCAGCATCATGCCCAGGGCCTGGGCCATCTCCCGGTGTTTTATGGCCACCGGCTTGCCCCGCACCGCTTCCCAAAGGATAAAGACCATGTGGCCCCCATCCAGGATGGGGATGGGCAGGAGGTTCAGGAGGAAGAGGTTGACGCTTAAGACGGCCATAAAATGCACCAGGTAGGTAACCCCCTGCTTGGCTTGCTTGCCGGCCACCTGGGCAATCAGGATGGGGCCTCCTAAAGTGGATACCGGGATCTCCCGGGTCGCCAGCTTGTAAATGCTTTGCGCGGTCAAGCCCATGATGCGATAGGTGTAAGCCGCCCCTTCCCCGAAGGCCCGCCAGGGGCCCACCGGCTCGATGGCCAGATGCTCGGCGGAGGACACCCCGATAAGAACCGCGGAGACCTTTTCCCCAAAGATATTGGTGGCCTCCATCCGTTTCGGCACCACCTTTACCTGCAAATCCCGGTCCCCCCGTTTGAGGGACAACATCACAGGGCGCTCCCCCTTTTGACGGATCAGGGCCGATAGCTCATCCCAGCGGGACACCGGCTGCCCATCCACGGCCAGGACCTTGTCCCCTTGTTCCAATCCGGCGACGGCCGCGGGGGAGTCCGCCTTGACGCCCCCGATTTCCGTGGTGAGATAGGGGATGCCGGTGAGGCTGAAGATGAGAAACAGGGCCAGGACCGCGAAGAGGAGATTAAAGGCGGGGCCGGCCATGACGATCAAGGCCCGGTGCCACAAGGGATGGTGCAGGAAAGAGAAAGGTTCCAATTCCGGGGGCACTTCATCATGGGGGTTTTCTCCCAAGAGCTTGACATATCCCCCCAAAGGAATCACGGACAGGCGGTAATCCGTGTCCCCGATTTTTTTGTGGAGCAGTTTGGGGGGAAAGCCCAGGGAAAAGACCTCCACCCGGACGCCCAACAGCTTGGCCAGGAGGAAATGCCCCAATTCATGGACGAAGATCAATATGCCCAGGACCACAATAGTGGCCAGGATGGTGGTCATTTGGTTAATTATTCTCCTTTTCCGGGGGCAATCAGACCTTGGGCATATTCCCAGGCCCAGTGGTTTACCGCCAGGACCTGCTCCAGGTTCACCAGGGCCTGGGTCTCATGGGCCGCCATGGTCTCCGCCACCACCCGGGAGATGCCCAGAAAAGGAAGCTCTCCGGCCAGAAACGCGGCCACCGCCACCTCATTGGCGGCGTTCAGCACCGCCGGCATGGTGCCCCCGGCCCGGGCCGCCGCATATCCTAGTCCCAAGGCGGGAAAACGTTCCAGGTCCGGGCGCTCAAAAGTGAGGCGGGCGATCTGGCTTAAATCCAGAAAATCCGAGTTCAGGGGCAAGCGCCGGGGGTAGGTCAGGGCATAAGCAATGGGCACTTTCATATCCGGCACCCCCAACTGGGCCAGCACCGAGCCGTCCACAAACTCCACCAGAGAATGAATGATGCTTTGGGGATGGATATAGACGTCGATTTGCTCCACCGGCAGCCCGAAGAGCACGCTGGCTTCGATGACTTCCAAAGCCTTGTTCATCATGGTGGCCGAATCGATGCTGATCTTGGCCCCCATGCTCCAGTTGGGGTGCTTCAGGGCCTGGGCCGGAGTGACCTGGGTCAGACGGGCTAAATCCCAGGAGAGAAACGGCCCCCCCGACGCCGTCAGCCACAAGCGCCGGATATCCTCCCGGCGCTGGCCCTGGACCGCTTGAAAAATGGCGCTGTGCTCGCTGTCCACCGGGATGAGGGGCACGCCCCGTTCCTGAACCGCCCGCATCACCACGGGGCCGGCGGCCACCAGGGTCTCTTTATTGGCCAGGGCCACTTCTTTGCCGGCATAAATAGCCGCCAGGGTCGGCTCCAAACCCACCGCGCCCACCATGGCCGACACCACCAGGTCCACCTCCGGCGCGGTAGCCACCGCCACCGCGCCGGGCACCCCCGCCAGAATTTCCAGCCCGTCTCTGTCCGGCAAGCGCTCCCGCAACCGGCCGGCCACCGACTCATCCTGGACCGACACCAGGGCCGGGCGATATTGCCGGACTTGCTCCGCCAACACCGCCACGTTCTTGCCGGCCGCCAACCCCACCACCTGAAATTCCTGGGGATGCTCGGCCACCACCGCCAAGGCGTTTTGACCGATGGAACCGGTGGACCCTAAGATAGCCAGACGCTTCATCAAACCTATTCTAACCCATTCCCCCCCAACCTGCAAAAAATATGGTTAGCTGGCTAGTGGCATTTGGGGGAGGGGGCTAAGGGGTTTATTTGGGGGCGAAAAGGTGTCTAAAGTTTTGTGGAAAAATCCTCTTCTTACCTTTTCGCCTCTTCGCCTTTTCCCCTTTTCCCCCTGCTTAGGTCCCCGGCCCTCCCCCCACTAATCTTTATTTTTCCTAAATATTCAGATAAAATTCTTTTTATGACGCAGCGGGAAGCAGCCTTAGGGGGCAAGGTTACCGCGGCCATGAAGCAGGCGGCCCGGCGGGAAGGGTTGGCGCCGGAGTTCCTGCGCCAGGGGCTGGCCCAGGGCACCCTGGTGATTCCGGCCAATCACCGGCACCGGCACCTCAAGGCCATTGCCATCGGCACCGGGGTCCGGGTCAAAATCAACGCCAATATCGGCACCTCGCCCCACGATATCAGCCTGGAGAAAGAGTTGGGCAAGCAGGCCGCGGCCCTGGAGTTTGGCGCGGACACCATCATGGATCTCTCCACCGGGGGGCCGGTGGACCTCATCCGCACCACCCTTTGGGGGGATTGCCCCGCGCCCTTCGGCACCGTGCCCATCTACCAGGTGATGGTGGAAGCCCAATCCCTGGAGGAAGTCAAAGGGAACTGGTTCCTGGACATGGTGGAGCACCAGGCCAAGCAGGGGGTGGACTTTGTCACGGTCCATTGCGGCGTGACCCGGGCCGCCCTGCCGTTGCTGAAAAAAAGGGTCACCGGGGTGGTCTCCCGGGGCGGCTCTTTTTTGGTGGCCTGGATGCGCCGCCACCGCCAAGAAAATCCCCTTTATGAGCAATACGACCGGCTACTCCAGATCGCCCGGCAGTATGACGTGACGCTGTCCTTAGGGGACGGCCTGCGCCCGGGGTGCCTGGCCGACGCCACCGACAAAGCCCAACTGCATGAACTAAAAGTTTTAGGGGAGTTAACCCGGCGGGCCTGGGCCCAGGGCGTCCAGGTCATGGTGGAAGGTCCGGGCCACCTGCCTTTGCAGGTCATTAAGAAAAATGTCCGTCTCCAGCAAAAATATTGCCAAAACGCCCCCTTCTATGTCCTGGGGCCCCTGGTTACGGACGTGGCCTCCGGCTACGACCATATCGCCGGGGCCATCGGCGGGGCCCTGGCCGCCACCCTGGGGGCCAGCTTCCTCTGCTACGTCACCCCCGCGGAACACCTGAAACTGCCGGAAATCGAGGACGTCATCGACGGAGTGGTGGCCTCCCGCATCGCCGCCCACGCCGCGGATATCGCCCGGGGCTTCCCCGGGGCCGCGGACTGGGACCTGGCCATGTCCAAGGCCCGCCGGGCCTTGGACTGGGAAACCCAGATCAAACTCTCCATGAACCCCACCAAGGCGCGGCGCTACCGGGAAATCAGCCAGGCCCAACAAGACCAGTGCACCATGTGCGGCCGCTTTTGCGCCATGAAAATCTTTGACGACAAGTTTGAGTGATGGAGGTGGGGGAGGGGGCTAAGGGCCACAGGCCCTTACCCCCTC
>JBFLZI010000081.1:0-12154 GCA_040756315.1 Thermodesulfobacteriota bacterium
GTAAGGGCCTGCGGCCCTTAGCCCCCTCCCCCAACCTTATCTTCAGAGGTCTCTTTATAAAACCGGCATCTGTTCACCAGGTGCCGGGCTAGTTCAGGATTGCTCCCGAAATGCAAATGCACATAGCTGGCCAAGACATTTTTATAATAATAACCCTCGGTTGCGGCCTCGCCTCCCTGCCGGGGCGTCAGGCGATAGAGCCGGGGGAGGTCCGGGGACTCCTCGGCAATTTCGGAGTAATGAAATTCGTGGCCCCGGGCCTTAGTGCCCGGCGGTCCCAAGAGACCCTCAGCCAGCAGGGTGACCTCCCGGTAACCCAAGGCCCGCCGCCGGGGCAACATACGCACCTTCAGGGGCAGCAACCCGGCCATGGGGTGAGACTTCCCTTCTAAATCCTGAAGCTCTTGAGCCAGATACATCAGGCCGCCGCATTCCGCATAGATGGGCAGACCGGCCTGGGCCTGCTCCCTCAAGGTCTGCTTGAAGGATGCATTGGCCGCCAGGTCTTCGGCATACAGCTCCGGATAGCCGCCCCCCAGATAGAGGCCGTGCAAATTTTCCGGCAATTCTCCGTCCTCCAGGGGGGAAAAAGAGACGATTTCCGCGCCGTAGCGGGCCAGTAACTCCAGGTTCTCCGGGTAATAGAAACAGAAGGCCCGGTCCCGGGCCACCCCCAGGCGCACCGTGGGGGGCATAGCCTCCACCGGCAGTTCCTCCGGAAGGGACAACACCGGCAAGGCCTGCCAGAGGGCTTCCAGGTCCAGGTGGGCTTCCATTTCGTCGGCCAGATGTTCCAGATACTCCGTCCCCAGGGGATGGTCCGCCGCGGTGGTGAGGCCCAGATGGCGCTCCGGGATGGCCAGGTCCGGATTCCGGGGCAGCCCGCCAAAACATTTTATCCCCGGCAAAGACCCCAGGGCTTCCTTAAGGTACTTAAGATGGGTGGGGCTGCCCACCCGGTTAAAAATTACCCCCGCCAGGTCCAGGTCCGGGTCGAAGGCAGCGAATCCCTTAACCAGGGCCCCGGCGCTTCGGGCCAGGGAGCGGGCGTCCACCACCAGGAGGACCGGAAGATTCAGCCATTTGGCCATTTGCGCGGTGGAACCCGCCTCGCTCCGGCCGTCATAGCCGTCGAAGAGCCCCATCACCCCTTCCACCACGGCGATGTCGGCCCGGCGGGCCTGGCGGCGGAACAGGGCCAGGTTGGTATCCCGGCTAAGCATCCAGCCGTCCAGGTTCCGGGAGACCCGCCCCGCGGCCTGGGTATGATGCCCGGGGTCGATGAAGTCCGGGCCTACCTTGAAGGGCTGGACCCTTAGGCCCCGGCGCTTGAAGGCCGAGAGCAGCCCCAGGGTCAGGGTGGTCTTGCCCACGCCGCTTTGGGTGCCGGCAATGACCAAGCCCCGGACCTGGCCGGAAGCAGTGTTCATGGCTTCACCTGGCTCCAAGCCTGAGGATGAAGAAACCGGGCCAATTGTTCCACCGCGGCCCCGGACCTGGGGCCGGGCCGGGAAAAGAGGCTTTCCTCCACCAGCAGTACCCGTCGCTCCTTAACTGCCCTAAGCTCCTGAAAATAAGGCCGGGTATAGATGTCTTCCGGGTTGCGGTTCATCGGCCCGGTTTGGATGACATAGACCTCCGGGTTAGCCTGGATCAAGGCTTCCAGGCTGTAAGGGGCCAATTTTTGCCGGCTTTCGATAATATTTACCCCTCCGGCCCGGGTGATGATGTCATTAACCAGGGAACCCCGCCCCGCGGCCAGGAGATTATGGTAACGCACCTCAAAGAAGACCCGGCGCGGTGGCCTCCCGGACACCCGCCGGGCCACCTCCTCCAGTTGCGCCTCCAGGGCGGCCACCAGGGACCTGGCGGCTTCGCCTCGGGCTATGAGCGCCCCCAGCCGCTCCATGACGCTGAACAGGCCGGGAAAATCCCGGGGCGCGAACATGGCCACCGGAATACCTTCGGCCTCCAGTCTCTTCAGGGCCGGCATCCCCTTGGGCACCCCCCCCTGAACCACCAGGTCGGGGTGCAAGGCCAGGATCATCTCCACGTTGGGCTGAAGATGGGTGCCCACCGGGGGAATGGCCTTGAGACAGTCATCCCCCTGGGTGCGGGCCACCACCCGGGGCGCGGCCCCCAGGGCTACCAGAATCTCGGTCAACCCGCCGTAGAGGGAAATAATCCGCTGGGGCGAGGATTTCAGGGCGATGGTCACTCCCCGATCATCCTGAATCTCCACGCCCCCCCATG
Source organism: Thermodesulfobacteriota bacterium (assembly GCA_040756315.1). Classification (GTDB taxonomy): domain Bacteria; phylum Desulfobacterota; class Desulfobaccia; order Desulfobaccales; family 0-14-0-80-60-11; genus JBFLZI01. The sequence continues at coordinate 2,254 of JBFLZI010000081.1, forward strand.
CTGGAGAAAGCCAGGCCAGGAGCAGCGCCAGAGCCAAGGCCGGGTGTCCGGCTCTCATGGCAGGGCCAGCTCCAGGTCCTCCCCCGCCGCCGGCGACCCGGGGCAGAGGGGCAGCATCACCGCGTAGGGCCGGTTATTTTCCGGATGCCGGGCCACCTCCATGGGGGTGTCATAGACCTGGGCCAGGACCCCGGGCGTAAACACCTCCGCCGTGGGGCCGTCCTTCAGGATGCCCCCGTCCTTAAGGAACATCAGCCGCTCACAATAGAGGGCCGCCAGGTTCAGGTCGTGCATGGCGCAGAGCAGGGTTAGGCCCCGGGTCTGGTTCAGATATTTCAGGGTTTCGAAAATCTCCAGCTTTTTCCGCACATCTAACGAAGAAGTGGCTTCATCCAGCAATAAGATCTCCGGGTTCTGGGCCAAGGCCCGGGCAATCACCACCCGCTGGCCTTCACCCCCGGAGACCTGGGTCACGGGCCGTTCCTTCAGGTGGGTGGTGGTGGTCTGGCGCATGGCCCGCAAGGCCCAGAGCAAATCTTCGTCCGTCAAGCTCCCCAGGCGGCGCCGGTGGGGATACCGCCCCATAAGGACAATCTCCAGACAGGTGAAGGGAAAACGCACCTCGGAGGATTGGGGCACCACCGCCAGCATCTGGGCCCGGAGGCGGCTGGAAAGCGCGCCCAGGGGGCCGGCTTTGATGCTGATCTCCCCCCCTTTAGGCGGGAGCAGGCCGGAGAGGGCGTGGAGCAGGGTGGATTTGCCGCTGCCGTTGGGCCCCAGGATGCCCAGGAATTCACCCCTATTTACCTGGAAATTGAGGTCCTTGAGGACGAGGTGGTCCTCATAGCCCAGGTCTAAAGACTTAACCCGGATCACCACATCCCCCGGGAACGACGCGATTTCAGAAGGTAAAAGAAAAACGGCCCTCCCAACAGGGCGGTGACTACGCCCACGGGCAATTCCTGGCCGGAGGCCAGGAGGACCCGGGATAAAACATCGGCCCAGATCAGGGTCAAGGCCCCGGTGAGGGCGGACAGGGCCAAGAGGCGCCCGTGGGAGGGACCGGCCAGGACCCGCACCAGGTGGGGCACCACCAGGCCCACAAAGCCGATGACCCCGGAGACGGACACCGCCCCGGCGGTGAGTAGAGAGGCCCCCAAGAGCAGTTTAAGTCGCACCGCCGAGACCGCCACCCCTAAATGATGGGACTGCTCTTCCCCCAGGGCCATAATGTCCAGTTCCCGGCAATAGCTGGCCGAGAGCGCCAAGCCCACTGCGATATAGGGCAGCAAAAACCCCACATGGATCCAGCCCCGGCCGGAGAAACTCCCCATGATCCAAAAGACGATGGCCGACAGGGACTCCTCGTCCAGACTTTTAATCAGGCTGATCAGCGCGGCCAGGAAAGTGCTCACCACAATGCCGGCCAGAATCAAGGTCTCCTTGCGGATGCGCCCGGACTCCCGGGACAGGACCAGGACCGCCACCATGGCCCCCAAGGCCCCGGCCAGGGCGCCCAGGGGCAGGGGGCTTAAACCCAAAAAACTGCCCCCCACCCCCAGCATTACCAGCAGGGCCACCCCGAAGGCGGCGCCGGTGGACACCCCCAGGGTGAAGGGGTCCGCCAGGGGGTTTAAGAGCAAGCCCTGGAAGACCACCCCCGCGGTGGCCAAAGCCACGCCCACCAACCCCGACAGGACCGCCCGGGAGAGGCGAATGCCCCAGATGACCACCTCCGTGGTGCGATCCAGGCCCGGGGCGGCCAGACCCAGTTTCCCCAGAATCACGTCCAAGGTGGCGCGCCAGCCGATGTCCATGCGGCCGATGCCGGTGGCCAGCACCACCGACAGGACCAGCCCCAGGCCCAGGAGCAGCAGCGCGGCGGCATAACGGCGCGTCCCCGCCTGGCGCCGGGTCCTGGCCTCCGCCAGTTCCCGGGCCCGGTCCAGTTCAGCCCCGGGCAGGGAAGAGATTTTCATTGCACCAGAGTCTTTAGGGCCTCACCCGGATGGCCCAGATAGAAGGGGATAACACCTTTTTGGTGCCCCAGTCCTTGACGGAGACCTTCCACCTTTTCCGCCAGGTTTTGGTCATCAGCCCCCGCCGGTCAAAAAAAAATCCTTAAGTCCTGACGGACCTAAGGATATACCCAGCTTCTTCATCCTTTAAGGGGGGCGCTTGTCCAGGGCGACCCCTGCGTCTTAGCCGTCGTCTCTCGCGCCGGCGTCAGACCTCCGGGCAGGTCTTCTGGCTCCCGGATCGTCCTACTATCTGCGCCTTCCCATCCCACTTGAGTGGCACAGTGGCCTCATGCAGAGTTCGTCCCCGGTCACAGCGGCGGGACCGCGACGGTTTTGCCGTCTTCCCTATTAAACCCCGAAAGGTGCCCGAATAGGTTAATATAACCGGCTCAAGGTAAATCTGTCAATCCTAATCGCTGCCGGGGGCCCTGCCGGTCCTTCCGGGGCGAATTTACCCCTCGTTCCCAAGTTGTACTTGGGAACGCCATGATGGCCGAAGCTTAGTTTGGACACCTGATTACTAAGGCGCTATTCCGACTAAAATAGGGGTTAGGTGGCAAAGCAAAGCTTTGCCTCATTTGTGCGTGCCCAAGTGCAACTTGGGCACGAGAAGAAAAAATAAGTATTGTAAGAACTACCGCCCCAACTTGAAATCACAATTTGTGATTTCAAGTCCGTAGGGTGCGTCTTACGCACCAATTATGGCGCGCCGGGCGCGGCGCTAACCTGATTACGGCTCCAACACCACCTTTAAGGATTCCTGGGCCTCGGCCACGATTTTGAACGCAGCTTGGATTTGGGAGAGAGGCAGGGTCTGGGTGATGGTGTCTTTGATGTTGATGGTCCGGTTGGCAATGAGGGCCAGGGCTTCTTCCAAATCCGCGGGCGCGGCCCCGTAGGAGGAGGTCACCGTGAGTTCGTTCCGCCAAAAGTCCGGGATGGGAATGGCGATATCCCGGTTAGGGATGGCAAAGAGGAGAATGATGCCCGCCTTATCGATACATTTAAAGGCCTGCTCCACCGCGGCATAGGCCCCGGTGCAGATGATGACCCGCTCCGCCTTTATATTAATATCCTGATCTCCATGCAGCACCTCATCCGCCCCGAATTCCCTGGCCTTGTTTAAGCGATATTCATTAATATCCGTGGCCACCACCCGGGCCCCGGTCAACTTGGCCAACTGAATATTCAGGATGCCGGAGATGCCGCAGCCCAGAATCAACACGGTGTGCTCCGGCCGGATATTAATGAGCCGGAGGCCCCTCACCCCGCAGGCCAGGGGTTCCACCATGGTGCCTTCCACGTAGGAAACCTGGTCCGGCAAGACATAGACCCCGTAATCCACGTTGATCTTGGGCACCCGGACAAATTCACTGTAGCCCCCGGGATCATAATTGCCTTTATGCAGCGTGTCGCAGGCCGTCTGATGGCCGGCCCGGCAGTATTTGCAGTCATTGCAGGGCACGTGATGGCTGACAAAGACCCGCTGGCCGGGGTGGTATCGGTCCGACTTGGACTCCACAATCTCCCCGGCGATCTCATGGCCGAGAATTCGTGGGGCCTTGGGCAGCCGGTACCATTCCATCACATCCGTGCCGCAAATGCCGCTGGCCCGGACCTTGACCAGAATCTCCCCCGGCCCGATCTGGGGGACAGGGAGTTCCTCCAGGCGAATGTCGTTATTATTGTAATACTTAGCTACTATCATATGGGTTAGAAGAAGTTCAAGGTTGAAAGTTCAAGGTCAAAGACAGTTCAAAGTTCAAGGTTAAAAGTTCAAAGTTGAAAAGAGATAATTTTCCACTGTTTTTAACCTTGAACCTTGAACTTTCAACCTTGAACTGTCTTTGACCTTGAACTTTTTTATTTACTTTCTTTGGTCTTCTTGAAGATCTCGTGGGCCTGCTTGACGGTGGCATTGTCATGCACAATGGCCCTTAACGCCTTGGCCATGGCCACCGGATGCGGACTCTGCCAGACGTTTCGCCCCAGATTGATGCCCACCGCGCCCTTGCTGATGCCGTCGTGGACAAATTCCAGGACCTCCAATTCCGTCTCACACTTCGGCCCGCCGGCCATAATGATGGGAACCGGACAGCCGTTCACCACCTTGTCAAAATGTTCCTCACACCAATAGGTCTTCACCACCTTGGCCCCCAGTTCCGCGGCGATGCGGCAGCATAAGGCCAGGTAACGGGACTCCCGCTTCTCCATTTCCCGGCCCACCGCGGTAACCGCCATCACCGGGATGCCGTAACCCTCGCAGAGATTGACCAGGGTGGATAGATTATTTAGCGTCTCCTTCTCATATTCGCTGCCGATAAAGACCGACACCCCCACCGCCGAGGCATTTAAGCGGATAATTTCCTCAATGGAGGTGGTAAGTTCCTCATTAGCCAAATCCTTACCCACCATGCTGGTGCCGCCGGAGACCCGGAGGACAATGGGTTTGCTGTTCACCGGTTCAATGGCCGAGCGCAACACCCCCCGGGTGCAAAAGATGGCGTCCACATAAGGCAACAGCGGCTTGATGGTCTCCCCCGGCTTCTCCAGATTCCGGGTCGGCCCTTGAAAATAACCGTGATCAATGGGCATAAAAAAACACTTGCCGCCCGGCATCAACCGGCTTAAACGATTCTTCATTCCCCAATCCATGTGCCTGTCTCCTATTAAGAATTTCCCCTTATTCCCTTTGCTTCGCAAAGGGAATAAGGGTTTTCAAGTGGGGGGAGGGCCAGGGACCTGAGCACAGGCTGGAAGCCTGTGCTACTGGCCCTCCCCCACAAATCATTATCCCGGTCGGACGATTAAATAGCCTTTATTGATGAGCCAGTGGTGAAATTGATAAGTAGTATAGCGGCAATCGGTCTTGCAGGTCTGTCTGATCTGTTCATAGGCTTCCGAGCCTTCCGGTTGGGCGTCCAGGTCCAGTTGCACCGGACATTTTATATCTTTACAGAATTCCCGGCGTTGATAATCAATATAACCTGCAATCGACATTTAATGCCTCCACTGCCTGCATCTTAATCTGAAAGTCCGGCTAGCCCGAAAATTCCTTAAACCTTCTATGGTCTTCCCTCAGGATTGTCAAGTCAATTTTTCCGGGGTTGGGCCAAGCGACGCTTGCGTATCAGTAGAAGTGGTATTCCCTGGGGATAAGACTGCGGCGCTTGGCTGCCAATTTGCCATCTGCGAACTGAAAGACCAGGGCCCGGTCGTTTTCTTTTCGATTCAGTTTCTTCAGCAGCCGGTCGTCTTGGAAAAGCCGGAGGAACTGCGCCTGGGTCTCCGGGTTGTCGAGATGCTGGACCTTCTCCGGCACCCCGGCAAAGGGCTGGCGCCGGGCCACATGCTCAAGAAAGAATTGCTCCAGCACGGGGTGGGGTATGGAGCGCCCCGGTTCCAGTCTCTCTCCTGATTCTCCCGCTTTTAGTCCGGCTGCGTGTAAGAGTTCCGGGGTGAGACTTTCCAAGTCAATGAGGCATGGACTGTGCTGGAAGAGATAGAAACTGGTAAGGCTGGTTTCCCGCCGCCACATTTTCTTTAGTTGGGCCATTATCCTGGCCCGCTCCGGGGAGAGAACCAAAGGGCGCTTAAAACAGAGATAATCCCGGAAATGGTCTTTTTGGGCATTGGCGGCAAAAGTGCCCTCGCCCACGAGATCTTCCGGGAAAAGGACGCAGGGCAAGGGCCTGACCGGGTAAATACTGCATAGGTCATTTTCCAAGAAGGGGCAGGGCTTCTTCAGCTTCAAGGCCACCCTTCTCAGCCAATCGTCCCGCTCATCGGCGAACAACCCCAGGGAATAGCTGCCCTGGAAAATCGCCCATACTGACGCCCCCCGGTTCCGGGCCGCTCCCAGGAGGTCAACCAGACTCACCTGGACCTGCAAATCCTGATGCTTGCACCCCGGTCGGGTACAGGCCGGATCACAGGAAAAGTCGGACCCGGAAGAGGCTAACTGCGCCCGGGTATGCAGATAGGCCGTCAGCCATTCCTGGAGGTCCCCAGCCTGGGAAGAGATGGCCGGAATTTTTCCCGGGTCTGCCATGATGCTAGATGGATTAACCATTCAAGCGCGCCCAATCGGCCAGGACTTCCGCCACCAGGTGGTCGTAGGTGCGGATGGCCGCGGCCTTTTCATAACCGGCCTGGGCGATCTGCCTTCGTTTCGCCTCATCCGCCAGCAACTCCGCCAGCTTCTCCTGCATCTCCGGCAGGCTGGCGGCGCTGACGAACTCCTTTTCCGGGACCAGGAGCCGGGCCGCGTCCTCGGCATAATCGGTGAGCAGGCAGGAGCGGCAGGCCGGCACCTCCAGGAGGCGCAGATTCACCCCCCCGGCCGGTTGCTGCTCCCCGGCCCAGACGGACACGTTGATCACCACCTTGGTCTGATTATAAAGGCGGGTGAGGGCCTCGTCCCAGACGCCGCGGCCCTTAACCTTGAGCCACAAATCCGGGCGGCGCCAGAGGCGCTTGCGCCAGCGGGACCCATAGATGACAAAGTTGGGGGAGACCTCCGCCAGGCCCTCGATGTATTGCTGACGCCGGGCGTGCCACTGGCCCACAAAACACCAGTCATAAACCTGGGGCAAATCCATAGGGTAGAATCGGGCAGTGTCCACCGCGTGCTGCAAGAGACTGACGTGGGCAAAGCCCAGTTGCCGGGCGATCTCCAGGCTCACGGAAGAGAAGAAATAGGTATGGTGGTAAAAAGGTATTTCCGGCGCGATCTCTCCCACCCGCTTTTCCGATTCGGTGAACCAACAGAAGACCGTGCTCCTTTGCTGAATCTCCCGTAAGGTCTCCAACTTGAAACGCAGCCCCCGGGTAAGGAAGACCAGGTCCGGCTGAAACTCCTGGAAAACCTTGAGGAATTCCCGGTTGCGGTATTCCTTGTGGGATTGGGGGTGGCCTTCAAAGAGGTCAACTGTCTTGGGCGCCAGCCGCAGGTTGTGGGCCAGGTGATTGATGGTGTGGATCACCAGGCGATCATACAGGGTGTTGCAGGTCTGGGAGAAAAATATCCTGGTCTTCACCCCCAGGCGGGCCAAGGCCGCGGCCAGGGCCTCCCCCACCGGGGGCCGGGCGCAGTTGACGACGATGAGCACGCGCTCCGGTAATTCTGCCATATTTAAGGCTTTCTCCTGAACTGAAAACTGAAAACCGAAAACCGCATTTAATGGTCCATCTTCAATTTGAGGGTGAGGAGCTTGGCCACTTCCTCCGGGGGCAAGGCCCGGACGCCTCCCAATAAATGGGCCATCAGGAGCACCAGGGCCGTATGCTCCAATTTCTCCATCTTGTTATAAGCCTCCATCAGGTCCGCGCCCACCGTCACCGCGCCGTGGCGCTCCAGGAGCAGGGCGTCATGGTTTTTGATGAGCTCCCGGATGGTCTCCGGCACTTCCGGCGAACTGGGAGTGGCATAGGCCGCGGTGAGAATCACCCCCAGGTTCAGCACCACTTCGGGGAGGACCTGCTCCTCCAGGGAAACCCCGGCAATGGTGAACGCGGTGGCCAGGGGGGGATGGGCGTGGACCACGGCCTGGACCTCGGGGCGGAGACGATAGACGGTCAGGTGCATGGCCAGCTCGGAAGTGGGCCGCCCGGAGCCTCCCACCACCTCCCCGTTTAGGTCCACGGTGATGATCTGCTCTTCCTTGACCCAGCCCTTGTTCACGCCGCTGGGGGTGGTGAGCAAGTAGTCCCCCACCCGGGCGCTCACATTGCCGTCGGTGGCGGCCACCAGGCCCTTCCGGTGCATCATCCGGCAGATTTCCACCATCTCTTGTTTCAGGCGAGTTGTCTCAGGCATGGCTTATTATACCGTTTTCGGTTTTCTATTTTATGTAGAACTGAAAATTTAAGTGGCATGTTCTTCTTCTCTGAAAGTGCTGCTCGCACAGGCTGGAAAGCCTGTGCCACCAATGCTTTCACAATTTTGGGTGAGCCAAAGGCTAATGAATGGCTGATTCCCAAGCTCCCGCTGGGGACCGTGTAAACCTCGATTCTCCAACCCTTAAGGGGGGTTGGGCGGGGAGTTTGAGGGGAGGGCGGAGGAAATATTTTGAGACTGTTGCAAATAGTCGAGCAATCTCCCCTGTCACCCTGAGCTTTAGGCGAAGGGTCTCATAAATGGAGATTCTTCGCCGCCTGCGGCGGCTCAGAATGACAAGAAGTGGGAAATGAAATCTATTTGCAACAGTCTCATTTTAAGGGGAAAAAGGGCAAGAGGCGAAAGGGGTTTTGTTTACTAGGATTATTCCTTTATCCTTTTCGCCTTTTTCCCTTTTCCCCTTTTCGCCCTTAATTGTCCCCCGGCCCTCCCCTCAAGACACCTTCGCCACAATCTCACCTACCTCTCACAACAATCGGCGCACCAGGGCCAGGGCCTCTTCTTTGGTCCTGACCTGTCCCTCCCATTGGGCCTCCTGGACCGCGGTGAGCAACCGCCGGAACTGGGGGCCGGGTTTCAGCCCCAACTCCCGCTTCAGGTCATGGCCGGTGAGCAACCTGGGGAGATTCTCCTGGGGTTCCAGGCGGTCTTTCAAGAAGCGGTAGGCAGCTTCCGCCAGGTCGGCCAGCACCGCCTCCACGTCCCCCGGCTTGTCCGCGCCCTGGGCCGCCAGGGAATCGGCCATGGCCAGGGCGAAAAAGCCGGGAAATTCCGGGCGGGCGGCCCGCACCATCCGGCCCAGGGCCCGCACCGTCAACTCTCCCTGGCGGAAAAGGGGCAGCAGCAAAAAAGGACGCATGTGCCCGTCAATCAGGCGGGTCACCGTGCGGGCTTCAGTGAGACTCAGGCGCAACCTCTGGGCCACTTCCTCAAAAATGGTCACGCCTACCCGCTCATGGTAGTAAAAGGTATAGCGCTCCGGCTTGACGCGGCGCTCCTGCACCTGGGGCTTGCCCACGTCATGGAACAGGGCCGCCAGCTTCAAGAGCACCGGTTTGGGAGGGGTGGCGGCATAGCAGGCGATCTCCGGGGCCAGCTCCCGGAAATACCTCTGGGGCGCGGCCAGGACCTCTTCCAGATGCGCCAACGTTTCCAGGGAGTGCTGAAAGACGTCCAGGTGGTGGAAGCCGTTCTGGTCCACCCCCTTCATGTCCACCAGTTCCGGAAAGATTTGCACCAACAACCCTACCCGGTCCATCTCCCTAAGGATGGGCGCGGCCCGGGGCGCGGCCAACAGATGGAACAACTCCTGGTGCACCCGCTCCCCGGCCACCCGGGAAAACCCGGCCACCTGACGCTGAATGGCCGCGCCGGTCTCCGGAGTCAGGGTGAAACTATGGGTGGCGGCAAAGCGATAGGCCCGGAGCAACCGCAGGGGATCTTCTGCGAAATTCTTCTCGGCCACCAATCGGATCAAACCCCGGTTCAGGTCCTCTAGACCCCCCAAAGGGTCGATAAGGTTCGGGGGACGCCGGTTAAGCAAGTCCTCCAGGTCCAGGGCCAGGGCGTTGATGGTAAAATCCCGTCCCTCCAGATCGCCTTCCAGGGTAGGGGCCCGAAATTCCGCCAGGTCCAGGATCTCCTCCCCCCAGACCACCCGGGCCGTGCCTTCGGCCTCATCCAACAGGACATAAGTCCCCCCCAAGGCCTTAGCCAGGTCCCGGGCCAACTCCAGAGTCTGCCCCGACACCGCCAGGTCCATGTCCGGGGTGACCCCGCCCAGGGCCATCTCCCGCACCGTGCCCCCCACCAGGTAAACCTTGACCCCCCGCCCCGCGGCCAGGTCACCCAACACTCGCAAAGAGCGCCGCCCGGCCAACCCGGCCGCACCCCGCTCCAGATTCCCCCTGAAAGTTAGCAACGTCATAACGGTTTGATGAGAGGTTTTTTGGGGGAGGGGGCCAGGGGTCGCAGACCCCTG
>JBFLZI010000082.1:0-12027 GCA_040756315.1 Thermodesulfobacteriota bacterium
GGGGGGAGGGCAGGGACCTCAGGTCCCTGGCCCTCCCCCCACAAAATCTCAACGCTCCTTCCCCGGGCTGGTGAGGTGGGTCAGGTCCTTTTGCCATTGGTGGAAGGCCGCCGGGGAGATCAAGGCCTTGTGGGCTTGGGGGCCGTGTTCCAGGCGCACGACCACTCGGTCCTTAACCAGGGGGCCTAGTTCTTCCAGGCGGAAGAGGACTTTTCCCGCCCCATTTTCCAGGATCAAGGAAAAACCGGCCTTAGCGGGCGGGGCGCCAGCCGGTTCCAGGCGGGCATATTCCAGTTCCTGGAAGCGCAGCAGGGCCACCTCCACCTGGGCCGGAGCCCGGTCCAGGTGCTGTTTTTCCGGGCCGGTAATCTTCCAAACATTCTTTTCTTTTTGCGCGGTCCACAACATGGGCGGGGTGCCCCAGACCATCTTATGGACGTCGGCAATCTCTCCGGGCCAGAGGCGGCGGTCCTCCAGTCGGTCCAGGCTCCCTTGAACTTTCTGCATCAGGTTCGCCTCCACCAGAACCACCGGCCCGGAGGCGCCGAGGCGGGCGTAAAAGTCCTGATTATGTTGGCGGCCCAGGTAAAGGCTCTCTTCCTTCTGATCCTGGCCCAGGGTGATTTGGGCCTGAGGTTGAGGAGCCAGGCCATAGGCACGCACCTCTTTGGGGTTATCGCTGACAAAGTCTTTGAGGCGAGCCAGGCTCAAATAGCGCAACAGCGCTTCCAGGCGATCCCGGCGCACCTTAAAGTCTTCCCGTCCCATCCACTGCCAGCTCCCCGGGCCGGTTTTTTTCAGGTCCACGGAGGCTGAGGCGGTCTTGATCTTGAGGGCCGTGACCCTCCCCCAGGGGAAATCAAACAAGGCTTTGTCCCGAAAGGCGGAGACGGTGCGGTCCAGGGAGGCCTGGTTGGCGGCGGAGATGACCAGGACGCGGGGGTCCTGATCCTTTTGGACATAATAGCCCTGGTCTCCGGGCGTCTTGGCCCCCAGGGCCAACCGGTGCACCTGTCCCTGGGCGGTAAATTCCACCACCAGGGCCGGCTGCGCCAAGCCGAAGTTGGCCAGGTCTTTTTCCTCCCCCAAATCCCGCACCTTATCCAGAAAGGCCAGGGTGGAAAGCACGGAAGAGATGGTCACCTGATCGACTCGTGATTTCAGGGGCTTAACCATCTCCCAATCTTTGCCGGTTTTGATCAGGCGAATCTCTTCCTGCCCCCTTTTCAGGGTCAGGGCGGTGATCTCCCCTTCTTTTAACGGGAAGATCTTTTTGGCCTGCTGCTGGGCTTGCTCTTGCCGTTCCTGGTGCCATTTCAAGATAAAAAAGGAGGCGGCCAGGACCAAAAAGGCAGCCAGGAGAGGCAGGAGGCGTCTGGGGGTCAACGTTGCCTTCTCCGTCGCAGGTAAGCCCAGACTCCCCCGGCCAGCATCACCAGGGGCAGCAGGATCATGCTGCAGAAGGCCAGAGTCAGGACCTGCCAGCCGGTTAAAGTCAGGATCTGGGCTTTTTGCTCATCCCGGCGGATGACGATCTGTTGTTCCTCCGCGGCCAGAAAGTTCACCGTGTTCAGAAACAGGTCCCCATTCATGGACAGGTTGAAATAGCCATTGGCCGCGAAGTCCACGTCGCCAAAGACCGCCAGATAAGGTTTCTTCCCGGCGGGAGGTTTTTCTTCCGGCGCGGGCTTGGCCTTTGGGCCGCCCGACTCCGGGGGCTTCAGATTAATCTCCGCCAAAGCCGCCAAGGTAAAGGGGCCCTTTTGGTCCACCTTGGGATTAAAATCCGCCTGGCCCCCTTTCTGCCAGGCTTTGCCCAATTTTTCCCAACTGGTGGGGGTGGTGGTGGCCAGAGGGGAGAGCGTCACCCCTTTAACCTCCGGTTTCAGGAAAAGGGGCCGGGCCAGGGGGAAGATGGTGATGACGTTGGTAAAATCCCGGGTGATGCGATGGGAGCCGTATTGCACCACCAAAGCCATATCGGCGCTGGCTCCCAGGGCCTTGGCCACCTGGTTCTGGTCAAAGATCATGCCGTCATTCAATTCCACCCCGTAGCCGGCCAGGAACTGTTTCAGGCCGCCGTCATGAAAAGGTTCCAGCATGATGAACAACCGCCCCCCCCGGCCCAGATGATCCTTGAGGGCCGAAACCTCCTGGGGAAAAAGGGGCTTTTGGGGAGCGGCGACAACCACCAGGGCCGCATCCCGGGGCACCTGGGCCTGACTGAAAAGATTAAGGTCCGCCAGGTCATAACCCTCGCTGCCCAGGGACCGGCTGGCCAGGCTTAGACCGCCCCGCTGATTGTCCCCGATACTGCGTTCCCCGTGGCCCACCAGGAAGTAGATTTTTTTGCGTTCCGGTTTTAGGAGCTTGCGCAGAGTCTCGGTGACGGCTTCCTCGTCCGGTCGCTCGGCCAACTGGCGCCGGCCCTCATATTCCAGCAAGATATTGCCGGGATAGCGATAGCCGGCCTCCTTGGCCTTCAGGGGCTGGCGATCCGGGTCCACAAACTGGTAAGTCACCTGAGGGTTGGCGGCCGCGTAGATCTGTAAAAGTTCCTTGGCCTTTTGGCGCTCTGAAGGCCCTTCCGGGTAAAACGCCGTCATAATCAGGGGCTGGCGCACTTCTTTAAGCAAGGTCTGGCTGATGGGAGAGAGGGATTGGCTCCGGTCCCGCGTCACGTCCCATCTGAAGGAATAACGCTGGGCCAGCAAGCCCACCAGGACCAGGATGCCCAAGACCAACAGCACCGCGGTGGCGGTACTGGTGCCGTGGATCAAGACCCGTTTCGGTAAAGATGGCGGGGTCACCTTACGCTCTCCAACGCCGGGATTCCAACTGCCGTTTAGTCAGAAACAGGAAAAAAAAGATAAAAGAGAAATAATAGACCAGGTCCTTGGTATCGATGACGCCCCGGCTGAAGTTATCGAAGTGCTCCATCAACGAAAGCGCGGCAAAGATCCGGCCCCAAACCCCGGCACTGATTTCCTGCTGCCAACCGATGAGCCAAAACAGGAGGAGCAGGGCAAAGGCCGCCACCGCGGCGATGATTTGGTTGTCCGTGAGACTGGAGGTGAAGACCCCCAACGACAGACACGCGGCCCCCAAGAGAATCAGCCCCAGATAGCCGCTCAGTAATGCCCCCCAATCCACCCGGGCCAGGAAGATAAATTGTATCGGGTAACATAAGGTCAGAGCCAGGAAGATCACATAGACCAATAGAGCGGCCAGGAATTTTCCTAAAATTACCGCCCAATCCGGGAGGGGATAGGTAAAGAGCAACTCCGCGGTGCCGGAGCGTTTCTCTTCGGCCAACAGGCGCATGGTGAGGATGGGCACCAGCATCAAAAAGAGAATGCCCAGGGTGCCGAAGAGAGGCCGGAAGATCATCTGCGCCGGGGTGAACATGGCGGCCCACTGGGGATTCTGGGCCACCTGGTAGCTGGCCAGGCTGTAATAGAGCACGTTGCTATAAAAGAAATAGCCCCCTAGGACCAGGAAGAAAAATCCGGTGAGATAAAAAATAGGAGTAGCGAAATAGACGGTCAGCTCCTTGCGGATGATTGCCATGATACCGGCCATGTTACTCAGCCTCTTCGGTAACCAGATTCAGAAAGACGTCTTCCAGGGTGAATTCCTGGGTCTTCAGCTCCAAAAGTTGCCAGCCCCGTTCCACCACCGACCGGGCCAGCAGAGGGCGGGGGTCCTGATCCGGGGCCGCCTCCACCAGATACCGGCCTCCCCCCTGGGGAGAAACCTCCCGGACTCCCGGCACCGTCTGAAGAGCCGGGGCCACTTCGATTTCCGGTCCCAGTACCGTGAGGAGGAGCCGGGAACCTTGGCTCATTTGCCGGGAGAGATTTTCCGGGGTGTCGCTGGCAATTATCTGGCCCTGGTTGATAATGATCACCCGCTGGCACAGTTGGGCCACTTCGGGCAGGATATGACTGCTCAGGATGACGGTATGCGCCCCGGCCAAGTCCTTGATCAACTCCCTGATCTCCACGATTTGGGAGGGGTCCAGGCCGATGGTGGGTTCGTCCAGGATCAGGACCGGGGGCTGATGCAGCAGGGCCTGGGCCAGCCCCACCCTTTGGCGGAAACCTTTGGAGAGGGAGGCGATCAAGGTGTGGCGCACCTCTTTTAAACCGCAATCCTCTAGGACCCGGTCGATTTCCGACTGTTCCCCATTTGCTGCCACCCCTTTGGCCCGGGCCGCGAAGCGCAAGAACTGGGTTACCGTCAGGTCCCCGTAAAGGGGCACCGTCTCAGGGAGATACCCCAGGGAGCGGCGGGTCTCCAGGGATTGGCTCTGGCAATCAAAGCCGTTGATCCGGGCCGTGCCGGAGGTGGGAGACAGAAATCCGGCAAGAATCTTTAAGGTGGTGGTCTTACCCGCGGCGTTGGGCCCTAAAAAGCCGACGATTTCCCCCGCCGCGACCTCAAAGTTGAGACGGCTGATGGCCAGAGTAGGACCATAATATTTGGTCAAATCCTGGACCTCGATCATCATCACCTTCTCCTAACCACCGAAACCTAAATTCCCTAAACCAAATTTATATTTTAATCCCTCCCAAATATCTGACAAGGGCAAAAATTGGTGAAAGAAAGATGTGGGGGAGGGGGCTAAGGGCCACAGGCCCACTTACAATCCTCCCCCACACCCCCTCCCCCAATCCCTTATGGGGTTTTAAAAGTTTGTTTGGGCCGGGGCTGGCGGCCCCGGCCCAAACAAACCCCATCTGCGGGTTGGGAGGGGGGTGTGGGGGAAGGGCAGGGACCTCAGGTCCCTGGCCCTCCCCCCAAAACCTATTTTCCCTCTCTCCCGGCCTCCCGGAAGGCGGTGAGAGTTTGGGCCAGTCCGGCGGTCAGGTCCGTTTGCGGGGCCCAGTGGAGTTTTTCTCCGGCCTGGCGGCAGTCCAGGGCGCTGCGCCGTTGTTCTCCCGCCTTGGGGGGGCCGTGGACCGGGTTTAGGGAGGAGCCGGCAAGTTCCTTAAGTTTCAGGTAGATGCTTAGAATGGTGGTCTCCCGGCCGGTGCCGATATTAAATACCCCGGCCTGGGGATAGTCCAGGGCCAGAAGATTGGCCTCCACCACGTCCTGGACATAGACGAAGTCCCGGGTCTGGAGGCCGTCCCCGTTGACGATGGGTTGCTGATCCGCCAGGAACTTCTCAATGAAGATGGCCACCACGCCGGCCTCTCCCAGGCCGTTCTGGCGAGGTCCGTAAACATTGGCATACCGCAAGATAATGGGGATGATGCCGTACTGGCGGCGGTAGAAGTGAAGATAGTGCTCCACTGCCAGCTTGGCGATGCCGTAAGGGGACTCCGGGCGGGCCGGGTCGTTTTCCCGGGCGGGCACCGGGGCGGCGTCACCGTAGAGGGCGCCCCCGGTGGAGGCGAAGATGATCTTCTCCACCCCGGCCTGGGCCGCGGCCTGGAAGAGATTCAGGGACCCCAGGATATTTTCCCGGGCATCCAGCATGGGATTGTCCACGGAGAGGCGGACGCTCATCTGGGCGGCATGGTGCACCAGGACCTGGGGCCGCCATTGCAAAAGCAGGTCAAAAGTCTCAGTCTCTTTGATATCCCTGAGAAAAAATTCGGCGGCCGGAGGGACAAACTCCCGGCGCCCGGTACTCAGGTTATCCACTACGGCCACCGTATGGCCGGCGGCCACCATCCGGTCCGCCACGTGGGAGCCGATAAAGCCGGCCCCGCCAGTGATCAAGATACGCTTTTTCATGCAGTCCTTGCAGCCCCGGAAATTTTTTGCCTGGGCTGAAGTTCAATCCACCAGGGTACGGCCGGTGGAGTGTTGGCGCACCCAGTCGATGACCCGGGAACGGAGTGCCGGGGTGTAAGAATCGGGAAGACGCTCCACTTTCAGGACGAAAGTCCGGTTTTTCATGGCCTGGCAGTCCGCCGTCAGGAAGTAGCACCCCCCCGGCGCTAAAGAAATTCGGGTCACTTCCTTGATACCTTCCCGTCCCCAGGGACCGGAGAGATCCAGACGGGTCCGCATCTGACGCTCTCCCGGGCGCACCTCACACACCTCCGTGGGCGTGGTATCCAAACATAAGCCCTGGTAAAGAGGTTTGCCGTCCAGGTCCAGGATAGTCAGGCGGTAGCCCTCAGCATCCAGGGGCATCGGTTCCGCCGCCCATTGGCAGCCCTCCTCGATATGCGGGGGAGCAGCAGATACCGCCTTAGCTAAATTCGGATCAGCAATCAATAAGGCCAACTCAGAGGTGGGCACCCTCTTCTCGGGGGTATCCCGGTAAAGGTAAAGCCGCTTGGTACATAAGGCGCAGCCGGTGAACAAGCCTAGAGCCAAAAGTAGTGCCAACAAAAGCCAAAAGGTACCCGTGCCTCTCCTTGTCTCTCTATGCATCTGGCCTCTCCTTGGAAAAATCGTGCCGATCCGGTTCCCACAATAGTTTTCGGCCCCAGGTGTCGGGGTCGGCTGCTACCGGCTTACCCCCGGTTAATTAAAATCATCTTTCTCCCCGGAACCTTTTGTGGCGCTTCTTACGACACCGGTTGGCAGGCATGATAGCAAAACCGGAGTTAAAAAACTAATCTTTACTAAAGGAAACGTTTATTGCGCACCATAAAGCCGGGTGAGACAACTTCACGGTTATTGGCGGGATACGGCCAAATTTGCCTTTCTCTCCCTAAAAATGAATGGACATACCTTTTACCTGCCTGTTAGAATGTTAAAATAAATCCTTGGGGGGAGCGGTCGGCAAAGCCGCCGGCCTGTCCAGTCATCTTAAATCATTTGGGATAAAGGAGGGGGACATGGTGCATGGGGCCCGATTAGGGGTGGTGTTTTTGGGCCTGGCCTTGGTGTTGACTTTCCAGGTGGCCGGGGCCGCGGAGCTGCCGGTACTCACTCTACCCCAGCTTACTGCCATGGCCCTGGAGTACAGTCCGGAGGTCAAGGCCACCCAGAGTCAAGTAACCGTTGCCAAGGAGCAAAAGGCGGAAGTTCAGGGTTATTACTATCCCCAGTTTGACGCCCTGGTCAACTCCGGTCTGGCTCCCAACGCCCGCCTGCCACAAGTCCGGGGCAATTCCATCGTCTATCCTGACCCGAAGAACCGGATACATGGCTTCAATATCTTCGGCCGCCTGGATTTCAAATTAATTCAGCCCCTTTATACCTTTGGCAAAATTGCCTATCGGGAAGAAGCCGCCGACAAGAACGTCAAGGTTAAGAAGGCTGAGGTGGATAGCAAGAGAGGAGAGGTTATCCTCAATGTGTCCCAGGCCTATTATGGCCTGGTGCTGGCGGAGCAGGGCAAGGGGGCGGTGAAGGAGGCCCGCACTTACCTGGCCGACACCCGGGGCCGCATTAATCGTCTCCTCCAGATCAAGTCCACCAGCGTGGCCGAGGCCGATCTCTATCGGTTGGCCGCTTACGAAGGGGCTCTGGAAAAATTCGCGGCCGAAGCCGAGGAAGGGGCCAAAGTGGCTTACCACGCCTTAAAGGCCCTGATCGGCTATAAGCCCGACCAGGAGTTCACCGTCTCCTCAGAGTTGCCGGAACCCAAGGCAGCCCCCGCGGGATTGGACTATTATATCCGGACGTCTTTAGAGATGCGCCCGGAGTTCACCATGCTCAAAGAGGGCCTGGTGGCCAGGGAACTGTTGGTGAAAGCCGCTAAAGCGGACCTCTATCCGGATTTTTTCCTGGCGGTGGTGGGCGCCATTTCCGGCGCTCCCGGACGCCGCACCTTGCAAGATCCTTATGTGCAGGATTATTTTAACGAGCACTGGGTGGGACCGGTTTTGGGCATGAAGTGGCATTGGGACTTTGGCATCACCAAGGCCAAAATCCGCCAGGCCCAAGCGGAATTGCAAGGATTGCAGCATCTTAATCGGGTCGCGCTGATGGGCATTCCGGTGGAAGTGAGCAAGGAATTCGGCAAATTGCAGGAAACCTTCAAGGCCACGGTGGGACTGGAGAAGGCCTACGTCAATGCCCGGCGCTGGCTGATCACCGCGTTCAGCAACTTTGACATGGGCATCGGCAAGATGGAAGACATCTTCCAGGCCTTCGAAAGATATGGGGCCTTCCGGGGCGATTATTTGATGTCCCTCTACCAATACAATATGTCGGTGGTCAGGCTGGACAAGGCCACCGGCGCCTACCGGCGCACTATGCCCCGGGAAACCCCGAAGACAAGTCAGGCCCAGTAAAATTTCGGGAAATCGGTTTGGGGGAGGGGGCCAAGGCGCCGCGGGACGCTTGGCCCTCTCCCCCAAAAATTTGGTAGGGAATTTTTCATGGCAGCTGATTGGCAACTAATCGCCTTCCCGGTTATTCTACCGTGGCGGGAAGAGTTCTGGACCCTGCCCCTTTACTTTCCCCAACTGAAAACCGGGGTGATAACGGGGTGGCCGCCGGGCTTGCCTTACCAAGGAATCCCTTTGCCCGCCGAAGCCCTGGCCCCGGCCCGGGAACTGGCCCATTATCACCTGGGAGAGCTGAGTCAGTGGAAGGCTTTTGCGGAATACAAAGCCCAGCAGCAGGATGAGGTGGAGGAGATCATCAAGGCCCTGAGAGGAGAGCCGCCGGAGGCACCGGCGGTGCCGGTGCCTTCCGGGGAAGCCTGGTCTTTGGCCTGGCAATTGGAGAAGATGCAAGCCGACCAGGAGGCGCAAATGCTCCAGGTGGATCGGGGGCAGGAATGGCTGGCCGAGATTCTCTCCCCGGAGCCCTGGGTGCAACGGGTGGACTTCGGGCCCGTGCCCGGTATCAAAGAGATGGTGGACCCGGAACTGGCCCGCCTGCGTTACCTGCTGTGGCGGCGGGAGATGGGCCCCTATCTTCAGGACCCCTGGGCGCCTTTCCTTTTGGGCCGCAGTTCCCAGGCCATCTTTGCCAGTTTAAAGGAAGAGGGCGGCGTCAAGCAGACCCAACCGGTGCAAATCTCTTTGCCGGGTTGCCGGAGCCAGGATGAGTGGCGGAAGGTCCGGGGGGAGGCCGGCAGTCCCGGCTGGCTGGGAACATTTCAGGAAATGCTGGCAGAGTGTCTGGGGACCGCCGCCAAGGGTCAGGATGTAAATCTCCCGGCCCAAAAGCTGAACCGGTGGCTGGAGGAGGTGGTGGCCCTCTCCTGGCCGGTGCAACCTATGTGGCGCTGGGGGTTGGAGGTCTGGGCCGTGGAGACGGAGACCGAGGCATGGCAGCCGGTCCTGAGTTGGGCCGGCGCCGGGGGGGATATCATGCCGGGCTAAACATGGATTTCGACGATGTCTCCTTCCTGAAGCAGATAATCCCGCTGCACCCTTTGCCCTTCGAAAGTCTCCCTCCCCCACACCCGGGCGAATTTAAATTTCTTGGCCAAATCATGGTGGATGCGATCCGCCAGTTCCTGGACCGTGGTGCGCTTAGGGATGACAAAGGGGGAGTTCAGGTTGGCCGCCTTGCCGGGCGCCCGGGTATAGACCCGCACCAGGCCCAGAAACTCAAAGAGGGCGGCCCGGAGCTCCGCCAGCCCTTGACCCGAAGTGGCCGAGACGGCCAGAGTGGTAAAGTCTGCCGGGATGACCTCCAGATACAAGGCCAGTTCCTCCGGGTCCGTGAGTACATCAACCTTGTTCAGAATCACCAAACTGGGTCTGCTGGTTAGAGTTGAAGAAGGGCTTCCGGCCTTCGCGCCCCGGGGAGCCAGTTGATAACGGGAGAGAATCTCCATCAGGGAGTCAAGCTGGGCGCCGGGGTCTTCCGGGGGGGCCAGGACCAAGGCCCAGGCGTCGGCCCGGCGCAACAGGTCCGGAAACCAAGGTTCCAGATAGTCCTCGCCCAGGGGCGGGGTATCCAGCAACTGCACCTGGACGTTTTCGAACCGCATCATCCCGGCCAGGGGGGTGCGGGTGGTGTAAGGGTAATCGGCCACCTGGGGCTGGGCCTTGGTGAGGACGGCCAGGAGGGAAGATTTGCCCGTGTTGGGGGGGCCGATCAGGGCCACCTGCCCGACTCCCTCCCGTTCGATGAGATAGACGGGGGTGCGGCGACCGGGGCCTTTGCGGGAAAGGCC
The DNA here is from genome assembly GCA_040756315.1 of Thermodesulfobacteriota bacterium. Taxonomy (GTDB): domain Bacteria; phylum Desulfobacterota; class Desulfobaccia; order Desulfobaccales; family 0-14-0-80-60-11; genus JBFLZI01. The sequence goes on from JBFLZI010000082.1 coordinate 10,055, forward strand.
CAGGTCCCGGAGTTGGGAAATGCGCCGGCGCAGGTCCGCCTTGAGTTTGTCGGTGCCCTTGTGCTTGGGCATGATGGCCAACATCTCTTCCAGGTACCGGAGCTTTTCGCTGACAGACCTGGCCTCCCGGTAGCGTTTTTCCACCTCAAAATATTGGGGCGGGAGGTTGGCCGGCATGTTTCTCCCGGAGGGTTATTCTTCCGGTAAAGCAGGTACGGGCTGGACGGAGACGATTTTTCCGGCGGCGATCTCTCTTAAGGCGATGACAATCTCTTTGTTATCCGCTTTCACCAGGGCGGGGGCGCCCCGATAAAACTGGCGCACCCGTTTGGCCGCCATATGCACCAGGGCGAAGCGGTTGGGTACTCTCTCCAGACAGTCCTCGATGGTTACTCGAGCCACGTATTACACCTCCAGATAAAAACGGTTTTCGGTTTTCGGTAAAAAATCCTTAAGTTGGATCTGGAATTCATCCCCCCCGTGGGGGTGGGGCCTTGGGGATATGGCAAGTCCCTTCCTTTGCCAGGAGTGATCGCTCCCGGCGCGGCAGGCCCTGGATTAACTCCTGGAACTCCTGGGGTGGAATGGTTTGGCCGCAACCCGGGCAGCCTACTTCCAACCCTTGTCAGCTAGGTTTCAACAATAATTTGGCGCTTTGGCAATACGGACAGATCATAGTTACAGCCAACGGGACAGCCGGGGCAGGGACGGCTCCACCTGGCGGCACTCCCTGAGCAAGGCATTGATATAGAGCCAGGCAAAACTCATGAGAAATTCCGGCCCGTATTTCCTGGCCCCATGACTGTCAAAGGCAACTTCCAGGCCCCCGGCGTCCTGGCGCAGGCGAAAAGACAAATCCCCCAGCAAAGGCCAAATTACCTCCCAACCCTGTCCCCAGGGTTTGACCACGCCGCAATCCAACCGGGCCAGGGCTACCTCCACCAGGTCCAAAGAAACCTGCCGGAGAAGCTCTTCCCGGGGCTTCAAGGACACCTCTTTCATGGGAGAGGCCGCCGGGGGCGCGAAGTCGGAAAAAGTCAGCCAGTCCGACCCCGGGCCGGCGTCCGTCAAGGCAAAGGCGCCCCGGCCATAGCGGGCCAGGAGGGCCAGGTAATCCCAGGCAAAGACGTAGGCGTCCTCCGTGGGCACCGCCAGGCTCTTCCGGGCATAAAGGACCCTCAAGTCAGAGCCGAATTCCGGTTCAAAATCATAGAGAATATAGATTTCCAGGGGGCGAAAGGGGACCAGGCGCATGACCCACTGAATGGTAGCGTAAGGCCGGAAGCCTACCAACTCCCCCCGAAGTAAACGGGCCAGGGGCTGGGACTCCAGACCGGCCAATCCGGCCAGGTCCTCACGGTATTTCTTCCGGACCAGGTGGCGCACCTGGCCTTCCCAGCCAAAGCCCGCCTCAAAGTGCTGCAAGGATACCAGATCGCTGGAAATATCGGCGTTCAGCTCTTCTTGGCCTCCACCCGCTGATTGAATTTCTCCGCATTAATTATAAACCGCTCATGCACGGCCTCGCCAATCTTTTCTTTCTCGTCAAAGGCCTCCACTTTGAAGGTGAGCTTACGCCCCTCCACCTGGACGACCTCGGTCTTGGCCCGGACCTCCATGCCCAAAGGGGTGGGAGCCATATGCTTCAGGTTCATGCTGATGCCCACGGACTGCTCTCCCGGACCCAAATGAGGAGCCATAAGCTCGGCACTCACCCCTTCAAACAACCCCCCCAGGAAAGGGGTCCCAAAAACATCGGGCAGATCATGAAAAAAGTGGCGGGCGGAATGCTCCGGGCCGGTCTTGAGCACCTTTTCATGAGACATACCCACAGTAAACGCAGAACTCATAGCTCCTCCTAGAATGATGGGTTTTGGGGGAGGGGGCTAAGGGGCTGTGCCCCTTACCCCCCTCCCCCAATCCCCCTCCCCCAATCCCTTAAGGGGAGAAAAGGGCTGGTTAAGGCGGGGACA
>JBFLZI010000083.1:0-11969 GCA_040756315.1 Thermodesulfobacteriota bacterium
CGTGGGGGAGGGGGGTAAGGGCCTGTGGCCCTTAGCCCCCTCCCCCACTCCTTCCCCTCACCTCACTTCGCGGCGGCGGCCAGGCGGTGGGCGGTGCGGGTGGTCAGTAGAGAAGTGTCGGGGCGTTCCTCCCGGAGGAGGGTCAGGGTGTCCCGGAAGATTTGGTGTTCCAGGTTATCGGGCTTCTCCGAGCTGGAGAGAATGATCAGGATGGCGTCCTTGATTTCCGGCTCGGTCTCCAGTTCGGCCAGGAGGTCTTGGGCCTGGGAGAGGTCCAGGGGGTGCAGCAGCACTGCGGCCAAAACCACCTTGGGGTCGCCGCCCTCGGACTTGAGGAGTTCGGTGGCGTATTTAACGCCCCGGTCCAGGCGCTCGTGACCGGCCGGATCGTCTCCCAGGAGGGACTTGACCCGTTCCGCCAGAAGTTCTTTAAACATCTGGGTGGCTTTTTTCTCTTTCACCAGTTCCGGGACGCATTTTTCGGCGTACTGACACCATTCGGCGCAGCCCAACTCGATTTTGGGATTATAAAACAGGTGGCCGCACCAGGCGCAGCGACGCCGGGTGTCGTCCTTGAAAAACTCGATCTCCGCCCCGCACTTGGGACATTCCGCGGTAAAGATATCTCCGGGCTTCCAGTGGCGAGTGTCCTGGCCGGGACATTTGGCTTGTTCCATGGCTAAACCTCATTTTCCTTTGATCTTCTGCTGTTGCACCACCTGGCCGGTGGCACCCAGGGTGCAGATGGAGACGGGCAGGTTCTTCCCGGCGGCAGCCAGGGCCTGACGCACGATCTGCACCAGCCCGTGGCAGCAGGGGACCTCCATATTAACAATGGTGATGCCCTTAATGTCATTTTCCTTCAGGATGTCGGTGAGCCGGGCGGTATGTTCCTCCAGGTCGTCGAATTTGGGACAGCCGCAGACCACGGCTTTCCCTTCCAGGTAGCGGGCGTGGAAGTCCCCTGCGGCAAAGGGGGCGCAGTCCGCGGCCACCAGGAGTTCGGCCCCTTTGAGGAAAGGCGCCTTGGGGGCCACCAGGCGGAGCTTCACCGGCCAGTGGCCCAGGGCGGAGGGGGCCGCGTCCGGAGTCTGTCCCCGTTCGAATTGCCGGGCCAGACTGCCGGGGCAGGCGAAGGGCTGGGGCTCTGAAGCCGGGGGAGCCGGGTGGTGTGCCGGCGCGCCCGGGGCCGGTCCCACGAATTCTTCCGCTTCCCGCTCCTCGATAACCAGCGCGCCCTGGGGGCACTCCCCCAGGCAGGCCCCCAGGCCGTCACAGAATTTGTCGGCCAACAGTTGGGCCTTGCCGTCCACGATCTCAATGGCCCCTTCGGCGCAGGAAGGCACGCAGAGACCGCAGCCGTCACATTTTTCCTGATCTATGCGGATAATTTGTCTTTTAGCCATGATTGCTTCCCTAATAAAAATAGTAAATTGATCAGGCCCCCTACCTTCCTTTCCTCAGGTGCGGGGTCCTTTTACCTATAAGATAATCAATAAAAATAAGGGTGCTATGACCTAAGTCAATCGGATGGGACATGGCAGGAAAAAATCAGGAAAAAAACGGGTTGGGGATTTTTTTAGGAAACCACCCGGCTCAATCAACAAAATAAGTGCGGCAGGCCCGGTCCAGGTTCTCCCGGGTCAGGGCGAGGGGTATTTGATGGAAATTGCAGTAATCCAGGATCTGCTCCAGGAGGTCCCGGGGGTGGCAGGCGTCCAGGCGGCGCTGGTCGCCGTCATAATATTGGGCCAGCAGATAGGCCACCATCTCCGGGTCAAACTCCACCTGGTATTGGCCGCAGGCCAACCGGAAGATGTCCAGGAACTGCTCCCGGGTCACATGATTCACCTTGACCTTGGAGCGGATGCGCCTCAAGAAGGCGTCGTCCACCAGGGTGCGGGGTTCCAGATTGGTGGCAAAGACCAGAAACTGGTTGAAGGGAATGGCGAACTTCTGGCCGGTGTGCAGGCACAAGAAATCCTGCTGGTTCTCCAGGGGAATGATCCAGCGGTTCAGGAGTTCCTGGGGAGAGATCTGCTGGCGGCCGAAGTCGTCCACGATGAAGATGCCGTTGTTGGCCTTCAGTTGCAGGGGGGCTTCATAGTATTTCAGGGTGGGGTTGAAGGCCAGGTCCAGCATGCTCAAGGTGAGTTCGCCCCCCACCAGGACCGCGGGGCGGCGGCAGCGCACCCAGCGGCGGTCCCCCGGCTCGGAGCCTCCCTCCGGGCCGTTTACCGCCTGGTGGTTGATCTCATCGAAGACCCGGATGACGTTGCCTTCCACATAGAGGGCATGGGGCACCAGGACGGCGTCATCCCAAATATTGCCCAACCTTAGGGCAATGGTGGTTTTGCCGTTGCCGGGGGGGCCGTAAAGAAATAAGGGCTTGCCGCTCACCGCCGCGGGTCCCAGTTGGTCCAGCAATTCCTGGGAGATCACCAGGCCCTCAAAGGCCCGGGCCAGGCGCGCGGGGGTCACCGCCTGCAGGGTAATGGTCTGGGAGTTCACCTGCTGCCAATAATCCTCCAGGGTTACCGGGGCCGGGCCCACGTAAGCGTCGTATTCCAGGAGTTGTCCCGCCCGCCGCTTGCCGCTCTCCAGCAGGGAATAGCGGTTGGCCAGGCTTAAGGGGTTGGCCACCGGCTTTAGAGGATCGGGACCCCGCACCTCCAGATACTTTTCCCGGCGGAGATACTCCACCAGTTGGGTGAGGACGGTGGTGGACAGCTTCAGACGCTCCCCCAATTCCGCCAGGGTGAAGACGTCCAGGAAAAAGCAGTGCTTTAAGGTGAGGTTGGCCAGGAAGATTTCCGGCACCTTCAGGTCGGCCAGGGACTGGGGTACGGCCCGGCCCGGCCCGGCCACCGTTGAGCCGTGGTTCTCCAAATTAGCAGGGGACGGAGAGAGCAAGGGGTGTAGCCTCCCTCAGGAAGATATCTTTCTTTCTAATATTCAGGCGACAAAGTTGGCGGAGCCGATTTATTCGACCGGGAGAAAAGGGCACGTAAGCCCCGGCCCCGACCCTAGTAACTTTACTCCATAAAAATCGGGGCGGTCCGGGGAAAACTTAAATGCCGGCCTTGATACCTCCTATTTTCGGGACATCACCGGAAGCGGCAAAATTTTAAAGGCGGGCTAAAAAATGCCGATAAAATAGTCAAACTGAATAAAGGCCACCGATAAAGGCAAACTACACCGAAAGGGTAGGACGCAAAGTCACCGGCCTAAAGCCTTCGGGCCAAGGTAGCGGGATTGCCGAAGTGGACGCCAAGGAAAATTTGGTTTCACTGGGGCCCGGGAAAAAAAACGGGTCTTTTCTTTGGCGACATCGGTGAGCCGGGTAGGGCTGAACCGGAGATGCCGCCAACCGGCAAGAAGGAGGTGAGTCAGGGTAGCGCAGGTGAACCCATTTCCGGAAAGAACCCTATCACCAAACTCTAAAAGGAGAGAATCAGATGCTCACCAAAGTCAAGTCTTTTATCCGTGATGAGAGCGGCGCCAGCGCCGTGGAATACGGCTTGCTCGTTGCCGGGATCGCCGTGGCGGTGATGGCCGCGATTTATGGTATCGGTACTGCCCTGAACACGAGGTTTGGAGAAGTTCAGACCAGACTGGGCGGCTAATCTAAGTAAATTAGGCACGTCACCAAATATGCCGATGACCTCATGAGTATGATGGGGTCATCAGCTCCAAGGGGTAGTCCCGGTCGGCTGATGATAGGAGGCGGACCGGGCCTACCTCTTCCATGCTTTTTGAACCAGGTATTATCCGGGAGAGGCTGAAAGACCATGCAGAGCCAGCGCTCGGCGCCAGTGGCGCAACGGGGCGTAGCCGCCACGGAATTTGCTCTGGCGGCGCCGTTAATTATTGTGCTCCTCTTTGGCATGTTGGAATTCGGCCTGGCCATCTACACCAAGGGACTGATCGCCAATGCCAGTCGGGAAGGGGCCAGGTTCGGCGTGATCTACAGTTCCCCCCGAAAGACCCAGGGGGAAATCCAGGCAGTGGTGCAGGATTACCTGGAAAGAGCCGGATTTACCGACCCGGCCGACATTAATATTACCGGGGCCCAAGGAAGCACCGGCAGCCCCTTGAGCGTTGATGTGAATTATCCTTATAATCTCCAGGTATTACCCAACTTTGTGGCGGAAATTACCGGACCGATCAACTTGAAAGCCAATAGCACTATGCTGATGGAGTGACGCCCATGATGCGCCGTTTACCTCCCTGGCTCTGGCTGGTCCTGGCCCTGGTCTTCGGCACCACCGCCACTTTCATGGCTATCAGTTGGCTCAAGGGCCAATCCCAGAAGCACGCTCAGGAAAAGATCAAAACCGCCCCTATAGTGCTGGCCGCTAAGGAAATCGGGCCGGCCATCGCCCTGGCCGGGGATCAACTGGTGGTGCAGCGCTGGCCCCAGGAAAACTGCCCCAAAGGCGGTTTTGCCACGGTGGAAGAGGTGATGGGCCGGGTCACCGCCTATCCTTTCGGGGCAGGGGAGCCCATCCTGGAGGTCAAACTGGCGCCCAAGGGCATGGCGCCAGGCCTCACCGCGCTTTTGTCTCCGGAAAAGCGGGCCATGACCGTAAAAGTGGACGAGGCCTCCGGAGTGGCCGGTTTTCTCTCCCCGGATAATCGGGTGGACGTGGTGGTGAGCGTCGATAAGGGTAACTTCAACGAAAACCCGGTAGCCAAAGTGGTGCTCCAAAATTTGCGGGTATTGGGCACCGGCCAGAAGATCGAAAAACGTCCGGGGGACAAACCCCAGGTGGTACCCACCGTCACCCTGGAGGTGACTCCCGAGGAAGGGGAGCGCCTGGCCCTGGCCGCCCAGGAAGGACATCTTTCTCTGGTGCTCCGGGGACAACAAGACCAACAGCTGGTCCAGACCACCGGGGTCAGAACTTCGGATTTGTTGGGTGGGACGGCGGGAGTGGAAACGAGTCACGAGCCGGAGAAGACCGCTGAACCCCCCGCCCCGAGTCGCACGGTAATGGTGATCCGCCGGCTGAAACAGGAGACCGTCAATTTTTGACCGGGTAGGATAACAGCCGTTGACGGTGACTGTGGTTTCTGGGTGTCAAGACGGCCAATCCACCACCAGGATGGAACCAGGAGATGGCCATCAACTTTTGCCTCTATTACCAGACTCGAGAGAATTGCCAGTATCTTAAAAATATTATTGATTCCTCACGGCAAGGCAAGCTGGTGGAATCGAAGAGTCTGGACCACCTGCCGGCTCACGTCAACTCGGGAGCCAATGTCATATTTCTGGAATATCAGGAAGACAACCAGGAACTGGATCAGTGGATCAAGAAAATCGCCGCAGACCCGCATAATCCCGTCATCTTCCTCTTCTTTCAAGAAATCTCCACCGACCGCCTTTGGAAGGCCCTCCGTTTAGGGGCCAAGGAATGTTTCACCTTCCCCATCCGGGGGGAGGAGTTCCAAGAGGCCCTGGACCGGCTGCCGCTTCCCGCTTCGGCCCTGGGAATCCAGGAAGGCACCTGTCTGATTTCGGTTTTGGGCTGCAAAGGGGGGGTGGGCACCACTTTCTTGACCACCAATCTGGCTTACCTGCTGGCTCAGGAACAAAACGGCCAGGTCCTGCTGGTGGACCTGGACCTGCGCTATGGCCAGATGGTCTATTTTTTTGACGCCAAACCCAAATACACCCTGATCAAGGCCGTTGAAAACTCGGAACACCTGGACAGCGCCTATCTCCAGAGTCTATTTTTCCAATACGACAAGAATCTGCAACTCCTGCCGGCCCCCACCCGCCTGGAGGAGGCCGAAGCCATTACCCCCGAACATCTGGAAAAGACCTTACGGCATCTAAAACATCTGCGTTACTTTAAATACATCCTGGTGGACGCCGGCCACCAGCTAGATGAGATCAACCTCAAGGCCTTGGACTTATCGGACACCATCATCCTGGTGGCCAACCAATCCATCCCGGCCCTCTCCAATGCCAAGAAACTCTTGGAACTGTTCCAACTCCTGGGCCTGGAGAACCGCCATCTGGAAATCTGGCTAAATTCCTGGCAGAAACATGGAGATTTGACCGTAGCCGACGTCTCCGCCTTCCTGGGAAAAGAGATCAGGGGCACAATAGCCTTCGATTCCGAGCAGGTGGGACGCAGCATCAATGAAGGAAAGCCCTTAACCAAGACGTCCCCCCATCACCACATCTGCCGGGACTTGACAGCCCTGGCCCAGCAATTTCTGGGAGCCGAAGCAGGGAACCGGAAAGGCCCCTGGCGGGCGTTGCTTAAATTCTGGCGGAGGGACAAATAATGGGCATCATGGCTCGGATTCGGGACCGCACCCCCCTGGACCTGGGGCCCTCAGCCTCAGGCCGGGACGGCGCCGACCAACACCGGGAAAACGCCTTTAATCAACAGAAGGGCAAAATCCATTTTCGGTTGCTCAACCTGCTGGACCTTTCCCGTTTGGCCGATGCTGAAGAAAGTGTGCTTCAGGAGGATTTGCGCCGGGGCATCGACATCATCCTGGCGGAAGAGAATCTGGCCCTGACCCTGCCGGAAAAAGAAAGATTATACAAGGAGATCCGGGACGAGTTGCTGGGCTATGGCCCCCTGGAATCTCTCCTCCACGATGACAGCATCGCCGACATCCTGGTCAACGGCTATAACCAGGTCTTCGTGGAACGCCGGGGCAAGTTGGAACTTACCCCCATCCGGTTTACCGATGATGCCCACCTGCTGAAGATTATCGAAAAGATCGCCGCCGGCGTCGGCCGGCGCATCGATGAGTCCTGCCCCATGGTGGACGCCCGGCTGCCGGACGGCTCCCGGGTGAACGCCATCATCCCGCCCCTGGCCCTGGACGGTCCTACCCTCTCCATCCGGAAATTCGCCAAGGACCCCATCAAAGTCCAAAATCTGCTGGAATTCAACACCATTATCCCGGAAATCGCCCTGGTCATGGAGGCCATGGTCCAGGCCCGTCTCAATATCCTGATCTCCGGAGGCACCGGCACCGGGAAAACCACCTTCTTAAACGTGCTGTCCAGCTTTATCCCCAATGATGAACGCATTATCACCATCGAGGATTCCGCCGAGCTGCAACTGCAGCAGGAACATGTGGTCCGCCTGGAAACCCGGCCCCCCAACCTGGAAGGCTCCGGGGAGATTACCCAGCGGGATTTGGTGCGCAACGCCTTGCGGATGCGGCCGGACCGCATCATCCTGGGGGAGGTGCGCCAGGGTGAGGCCCTGGATATGCTCCAGGCCATGAACACCGGGCACGACGGGTCTCTCGCCACCATTCACGCCAATTCCCCCCGGGATGCCCTGACCCGCCTGGAGACCATGGTGGCCATGGCCGGTCTGGACATCCCGGATAAGGCCGTCCGGCACCAGATCGCCTCCGCCATCGACGTGGTGCTGCAATTGGCCCGCCTGAGCGACGGCAGCCGGAAAATGATGGGCCTGCATGAGATCGTCGGCATGGAAGGAGATATGATCACCATGCAGGAGATTTTCTCCTTCCGCATGATGGGCTTAACCGAAGACCGCCGGGTGAAGGGCAAATTCATTACCTCTGGCATTCGCCCCAAATTTATGACCACCCTGGAAGCCATGGGCATCCAACTCCCGAACCAGGTCTTCCGGGAGACTTTCTAGATGATGTTGGGGGAGGGTGCTAAGGGGCCCAGCCCCCTACCCCTCCCCCCACCAAACCATTACTTATTATGAACAGCCGGCGACATTTATTACTCATCGTTCTTCTTTTGTGGGCGGTTTTCCCCGGGACGGCCGCCGGAGAGGAAGAGCTTTTGTCCCGGGGGATCGCGGCTTATAAGGCGGGGCAGTATGCCCAGGCGGTGGCCAAGCTGGCCCAATATCGCCAGGAAAATCCCTCTTCGGCGGAGGCCTGCCGCTATCACGCCCTGGCCCTGAGTTCCCTGGGGCAAAAACCCGAGGCCCTGGCAGAAGTAGAGGGAGGGCTGGCGCAACACCCCCAGGACCTGCCTCTGATCCTGTTGCGGGGCCGGCTGCTGGTGGAACTGGAGCGCCCCCAGGAGGCCGTCGCCGCTTTTTCCCAGGCCATCAAACTGGACCCGGAACAGGCGGAAGCCTGGAAGGAACGGGGTAAGGTTCGGGCCCAAGTGGATTTGTTGACGGCGGCCGCCCAAGACCTGGACCAGGCGGCCCGCCTGGCTCCAGAGGACCCGGAGGTCTTTGATCAGCGGGGATTGGTAAGGGTCAGCCAGGGCCGTTTTAAAGCCGCGGAGCAGGATTTCCAGACCGCCATCCAACTCCGGCCCGACCAGCCCTTGCCTTACTTTCACCGGGGTAATCTCTACTTTTATCATCTGCAGGACCGGGAAAAGGCCCTGGCGGACTACCAGGAGGCCTGCCGTCTGGGGCATTCCCCCAGTTGCCTGCAACTGACCAAGCTGGGGGCGGAGGTCCCCCCGGAGACTCCCCCCCAAGGCGAAGGCCAAAAAGACATAAAATTATTCGGGGAAGGCCTGATCGAAGAGCAAGGGACCCCGCCCCAGGACACGGTAACCCTCAGGCTGCCCGACGGCGGCGCGGCCAAACCCGGCCCCCGGGTGCAAATAGCCCCTGCCAAGAAAAAGGCCCCCAGCCAAAGCCAACCCGCCATCACCCTGGAGAACACCTTTTATCCCTTATTTAAGGGACTCCCCCTCCCCCTGATTGTTATCACCTTCCTGTTCTTCCTCTGCCTGACGGAAGGAGCCATGCTGGTTCTTTCCGATACGGAGCGGCGTCATAAGCGCCGCCTGAAGAAGCGCTTGAAATACCTGGAGGAATTGAAGAGAAGGCCCCCAGCGGAATCCTTATTGAAAGTGGACAACTTAAGCGGCATCCCCTGGCTCAGGCAAACCATCAAAAAAATCCGCCGCCTGGAACGGCTGCAACTGCTGCTGATCCAGGCGGACGTGAATTGGCCCCTGGGGGTGGTCTTGCTCTTGACGTTTTTCTTAGGTGCCCTGGGCCTGAGCCTGGGCTTTTTTAAATGGGGCCCCCTGGGCGCCCTGGCGGGAATGGGATTGGGTCTAATGCTGCCTTACCGGCTGTTGCTCTTTAAGAAGAAACTCCGCACCCGGGCCTTTGAAAAGCAGTTGCCCGATGCTTTGGACTTACTGGCCCGGGGCATGAAGGCCGGACACGCCTTCCCCACCGGGCTGCAAATGGTGGCCGAGGAGATGCCCAATCCCATCGGCCTGGAATTCTTTAAGACCTTCAAGGAATACAACCACGGGATGGACCTGGGCAGCGCCCTGATCAACATGTGTCAGCGGGTGGAATTGCGGGAGTTGCGTTTCTTTGCCACTGCGGTGATGATCCAGCGGGAGACCGGAGGCAACCTCACGGAAATTCTGGAGAAAATCTCTTCTCTCATCCGGGAACGCTTCAAATTGCGCAATCAGATCAAGGCCCTGTCCGCGGAGGGGCGTCTATCCGGTTGGATTCTGATCTTAATGCCTCCCGCCATTTTCCTGGTCATGCTCAAGATCAACCCGGATTATGCCCTGCTTCTGGTCCAGCACAGCCTGGGGAAGATGATGGCCCTGATAGCCATCTCTTTTCAAGTATTGGGGATGTTGGCAATCCGGAGGATCGTCAACATCAAGGTGTGAGCGCGCCCATGACAGCCTTCTCTGCCATTATTTTCGGTCTTCTGGTGGGAGCGGTGATCATTTTTATCGGGCTCTTTTACCAACAGGCCGGCTTCCGGGTGCGGAACCGCCTGCAAGCCCAGGACCCGCCAGGATCGCCGCGCCCCCGGGAGGAGAAGGAGAAGGGCTTCCTGCCCCCGGCGCTGATCAAGAAGTTTGAAGAGAAATTGGGCCTGAAAAAGGATAACGCCAAGGTCAAGGAATTAAGGAAAAACTTGATCCGGGCCGGGATTTACCGGGAGCGGGCCCTCCCCTTCTTTTATGCGATTAAAATCGGCCTGGCCCTGGCTTTGCCGGTGCTGGCCCTGCCTTTCCTGCTGACCCAAGACATGTCCAGGACCATGATGATTCTGGCCTTCTATATTTTCATGGTCAGCGGCTATTTCCTCCCCACCTTTGTGCTCCGGCGCCTGGTGGAAAAGCGGCAGAAGAAGATCAAAGAAGCCCTGCCGGATGCCCTGGACCTGATGGTGGTCTGCGTCGAGGCCGGTCAGGGGCTGAATGCCGCCTTGAAAAGGGTGGCGGATGACTTCAAATTCACCAGTCCGCCCTTGGCCCGGGAGTTTCAACTGGTTAATCTGGAAATCAACGCCGGGCTGGAACGGGAGCTGGCTTTACGGAATCTGGCGGAACGCACCGGGGTGGAGGAGCTGACCTCTTTGTGCAATATCCTGATTCAGAGCGACCGTTTCGGCACCAGCATGGGCCAGGCCCTGAAGGTGCAATCGGAAACCCTGCGCACCACCCGGCGGCAGAAGCTGGAAGAAATGGCGGCCAAAACTCCGGTGAAACTGGTGTTCCCCTTGCTGCTGTTTATCTTCCCGGCCTTGATGGTGGTCATCATCGGCCCGGCCGCTATCCGCATCATGGAGAACTTTAAGTAGGCGTTCAGTCAAGTCGGACATCCTCTGCCTGAATCCGACCAATCAGTGGACGGCCCGCCCCCTAATCCCTATCTCTTTAAAATCTTCGGTTATCTACGGGTAAGACGCCTAAGCCCGGAACGCCTGGGCCGGTCTTCGGGAAACTGGCTCTGGGCCAAGGAAGTATCCGAGAAGATGACGCGGCCCGGGGTACCCACCTCCACCAGATTGAACAATTCCTGGGCATGGTCATTGAACAGGCGGATGCAGCCGTGGGAGTCAGGGGTACCGGGGAGACAACCCCCGTGGATGAAGTAGGGACGGCGGATTAAAAGAGACCAGGGCATCCAGCTCTCATAAATATTGGACCAGTGATTTTCATCCTTACTTAAGACGGTGAAACTGATCAGCGGGGTGCGGGTGCGGGACCCCTTTAATCTGGTCCCCGGAGAGATGGGATAGACCCGGGTCAAGACCCCTCTGGTGTATAGGGCCAGATAACTCTTGCCGATGTCGATGAGAAGATACTGGTCGTAATGAGCCAAGGCCTCATCGAACTCCGGGAAGATAACCGGCTCTAGAGAGAGGTCCAGGGGGATCTTCAGGGTTTTCACCCGGAAAGAATTAGGCTCATCCACCTCCTTTTTAATAAAGAAGGGGTCCAGGGCGTTAAAGTAGGCGATCTTCTCCCGGGCCTCGAAAAACCTGGCATTAAGGCTGGGGACTTTGCGGCAAAGGGAGTAGATGGCCGTGCCGTTGGGAACCAGGACCTCCACGTAGGGCACCTGGTACTGCTCCCCCACCCCTAGCACAGTGAAACCGGCTTTAATTAACTCGTGAGAGAGGTCGCTATTTTCTTGGTTATTAGGATAGACCTCAGTGTTGCAGAAAATTAGTAAAGATAAGGCCAAGATGAAGCTTCTGACAACTCCCTTTGTCACAGTAAGTCCTCCTTTATAACTTGACATATTAGTGTAATAGTTAATATTAATGATATTCCGTTAATATATTTAACCATGAATTAAAGTTATGGTTTATATCCGCTTAACCGAATTAAATTAATCTTTAACAAATTTCCGACAATATTTAAAAAACCAGGCAGCAGTAAGACGATTATTGTTTATCTTATCGGTATTAATGGAGATTTTGATTATTTTCCCCCAAGTAATAATCCGCATAAATTCATTAGTTTACTGGAGGAACTTCTCAGGATCGGGACTGCAGCTCGGAGGGAAAATCCAGGGAAGGAAGGCTTAAAGGAGGTACTAATACTAATACTATTTTCACTTTCAAATGTTACAAATCGTGCTTGTAACTTATTGATAAACTATAATCGATTATGTCCTTTGCTCCGCAAAAGACATAATCGAAACATAGTGGGGGAGGGGGCTAAGGATCGTAGACCCTTACCCCCTCCCCCACACCCC
>JBFLZI010000084.1:0-11964 GCA_040756315.1 Thermodesulfobacteriota bacterium
GGGGGTTTGGGGGAGGGGGTAAGGGCCTGTGGCCCTTAGCCCCCTCCCCCAAATTCTCTTAACTCCTCACCCCAAATCATACCGTTTCATTTTGCGCCAGAGGGAGACCCGGTCGATGCCCATGATTTCCGCGGCCCGGGTTTTATTGCCGTTGACCTGGCTTAAGACCCACGTGATGTAGTCTTTTTCGTTCTCTTCCAAGGTGAGGAAGTCCCGTTTCTGGCGGCGTTGCACCTGGAAGAGGCGTTGTTGCATATCCGGGGAGAGGTGTTCCACTTCAATGGTAGGCCCGGCGCTCAAGGTTACGGCCCGTTCGATAATATTTTCCAATTCCCGGATATTTCCCGGGAATTCATAGCTCATCAGGATCTCCATCACTTCCGGGGAGATGGCGGTTATCTGTTTTCCCTGGGCTTCGGTGAATTTCTCTAAAAAGTGTTGGCACAAGAGGGGGATGTCGTCCCGGCGCTCCGCCAGGGGGGGCACGCTCAGGGTGACTACGTTGAGGCGGTAATAAAGATCCTGGCGGAAGGTGCCGTGTTCCACTTCCTTTTTCAGGTCCTTGTTGGTGGCGGCGATGAGGCGGATGTCCACGGGAATTTCGGTAGTGCCCCCCACCCGGATCAGGGTTTTATCCTGGAGGACCCGGAGCAGTTTCACCTGCATGGACAGGGGCATGTCGCCGATTTCGTCCAGGAGGATGGTGCCTCCCGGGGCCACTTCCAGAAGGCCTTTCTTGACGCCCCGAGCCCCGGTAAAGGCTTCCTTTTCATGGCCGAAGAGTTCATTGGCCAGCAATTCCTCGCTGAAGGCGCCGCAATTGATGGCCAGGAAGCGTTTCTCCGCGCGGGGGCTTAAGTGGTGGATGGCCTTGGCCACCAGTTCCTTGCCGGTGCCGGTCTCCCCCAGGATGAGGACGTTGCAGTCCGTGGGGGCGATCTGTTGGACGGTCTTTTTCAACTCCACGATCTTGGGGCTTTTGCCGATGATCAGGGGAACCCCCTGGTGGAGTTCCACCTGTTTTTTCAGTTCCGTGACTTCCTGCTTGAGAAACCTCTTTTCCAGAGCTTTCTTCACCAGGATGCGCACTTCTTCGATCTTATAGGGCTTGGCCAGATAGTGATAAGCGCCCTTCTGCATGGCTTCCACCGCGGTGGAGACGGTGGCGTAGCCGGTGATCATGATGACTTCGGTATCCGGGGCAACTTCTTTGGTGCGCTCCAGGACTTGCAGGCCGTCCACCTGTTGCATCCTCAAGTCGGTGATGACCAGGTCGAAATCCGCCTTTTCCAATTCCTGAAAGGCCCGGAGGCCGCTTTCCACCGCGACGGTGTCATAGCCTTCCTTGGTCAAGACGTGGTCCAGGTTTTCCCGGGCGATGAGCTCGTCTTCCACAATGAGAATCCGGGCTTTCTTCATAGCGTTTGCCCCTCTGCCGCCTCAGTCCGGCGGTATGGTAAACGGATGGTGAAGCGGGTGCCTTCTCCTAATTTGCTCTCCACGGCAATGGTGCCCTGGTGTTTTTCCACAATGCCATAGACGATGGAAAGACCCAGGCCGGTGCCCAGGCCCACTTCTTTGGTAGTGAAGAAGGGGTCAAAGATCCGGTCCAGGGCTTCCCGGCTGATGCCTTTGCCGGTATCTTCCACGGTGATGATCGCCTCCTGGCGGTCTTGATCCACCCAGGCGGCGATTTTAATCTCTCCGGGAGGTTCCTGAATGGAATGGATGGCGTTCTCCAGGAGATTTAAAAAAACCTCCTGGAGACGCTGGGGGTCGATGGAGAGGATCAGATCCCAGGGGATTTCCTGGACAATGTCGATGCCCGGGGGCACCTGGCTGGAGATGAGCTTGACGGCCCGGGAGACCACGTCCTCCAGAGGCACGGTTTTAAGGGCGAATTCCCGCACCCGGGAAAATTCCAACAGTCCTTTGACGATATCCCGGGCCCGGTTGACTTCCTGTTCCACGTTGGTGAGCATCTTTTTGGCGAACTCCGTGTCCCCCCGGTCCAGTTCCTCCAGGAGAATCTGGCAGGAAGTGGAAATGTTATTCAAGGGATTGTTCAACTGATGGGCAATGCCCGCGGTGAGGACCCCCAGGGAAGACATCTTCTTGGATTGCACCAGTTGATCCTGGCGTTTTTCCAATTCGGCCACCATGAGGTTGAAGGCTTCCACCACCTGCTGGGTCTCATCCCGAGTGTCCCAGACCGGTAAGGGCTTAAAATTTCCCTGGGCGATGCGTTTGGTGGTCCCTTCGATGACCCGGAGGGGCCGGATGATTTTATAACTGACGATAACGGCCAGGAACCCGCCGAAAAGTAAAAATAAGACAATGGCGGAGATAAGCTGGGTCTTAAGGGAGTTGATAATCTCCAGGATGCGTTGGCGCTCAAAGGTGACCAACTGTTGGGCCAGGTCCACCAGTTTTTTCCCCCGGATCCGCAGTTGCTCTTCCAGTTCCTCCAGGTGAGGGTTGCGGGATTGGCCTCTTCCTGCGGTCTGCCTGGGGGTGAGGGCCATCTCCGCCATGATCTTCCTATAGGCCAAAAGTTCATTCTTGAGGAGATTGATCTGGGACTCTATCTTTAAGTTCTTCCCTTCCGGGATTAGCTTGGCGTGCACCTCTAAAGCTTGCTGAGTGTAACGCTGGTTTTCTTTTAAGTCATCTGTGGAACCATAGAGGAGATAGTTCTTTTCATAACGCCGCATCTCCAGGACATTATCCCGGAGATCATCGGCAATCTCCACCACGTGCTGTTTTAATTCGATCCGACGCAGATAATAGTAGGAAATGGCGCCGATAAAGCCAATGGCCAGGATGCCGGTGGTCAGGCCGATGATGACTTTCTGCCGGATATTTAAGTGTAAGACGTTCTGCCAAAATGCCATGAACGGTGCTCCGAAAATCTGGGGGTGGCGCTAAATCGCTACCCCTCCCCCGTCTGGGAATCACTTTGATTCTTAATTCTTTATAACCCGTCGCGCTGCAATTTGCAACAATTTCCCTTTGATAAAAAGGACTTGACAGCTCGTGAAAATTTTTACATACTACGGCATTTTGAACCAAATATTTCGGAGGAACAGGCATGGAGATTTATCTTCCCATCGCCGGTATGAGCATTAATTTCTTTTTAATCATCGGCATCGGGGGATTAGTGGGTTTTCTTTCCGGTCTCTTCGGGGTCGGAGGCGGTTTCCTGCTCACCCCGTTGATGATGATGATCGGCATCCCGCCGGCAGTGGCCGCGGCGTCGGACTCTAATCAGATTGTGGCCGCGGCCAGTTCCGGAGCCTTCGCCCACTGGCGCCTGGGCAACGTGGACTTTAAGATGGGCCTGGTCATTTTGGCCGGGGGCATCACCGGCGGCACTATCGGGGTGCAGTTCGTCAAGGTCCTTCGGGCCATGGGCAACTTCGAGTTTGTCATGAAGGTGGTTTACGTGATTATGTTGGGACTGGTGGGGGGCGCCATGTTTGTGGAGAGCCTGCGCACCATCCGCCGCACTCGCTCCCAAGGGGCGGAGGCAGTGGTCACCTCCTCGGAACCCAAGCTGGCCAAGCTCTTTACCAAACTGCCTTTAAAGATGCACTTTCACCGTTCCGGCCTGCACACCTCGGCCATCTTCCCCTTTTCCATCGGCACCATCGTGGGCATCATGGCGGCGCTTTTGGGCGTGGGCGGCGGCTTCATCATGGTGCCGGCCATGATCTACATCATCGGCATGCCCACCATCGCGGCCATCGGCACCGACCTCTTTCAGATCGTCCTGACCTCCGCCAACGTCACCCTGCAGCAGGCCTTTGTCAACAAGACGGTGGACCTGCTGTTGGCCCTGATTCTCCTGGCCGGCTCCACCATCGGCGCCCAATTCGGGGCCCTGGCGGGCAAGCGCCTCAAAGGCGAACAGATCCGCATTCTCCTGGCCATCATCGTTCTGACCTTAACGGTCAAACTCTTCCTGGACCTGGTGCTCACCCCGGCAGACCTGGTGAGTCTGGCCCCGGCCAAGGGAGGAGGGCACTAACATGAAAAGATTCGGCCTCTTTTTGCTGGCCTGTAGCCTGGTGGGTCTGTGCTGGGGTGAGGCCCAGGGCATCACCCCGGAGGCCCGGGAAAAGGTGATCACCGCCGCTTCCAAGAATCTCATCGAGATCGGCCTCTCCTACCGGGGGGACCGCATCTACTTCTTCGGGGTCAACCCGGTGCCGGGCTCTGACCTGATTGTGCGGCTGACCGCGGAGAAAGACGAAGAGATCAAACTTTCGGTGAAAGGGCGGGTGGGGCCTTTCTGGATGACGGTGAAACAGTACGAAGTCACCGGAGCCCCCTTTATGTATAAGCTTCATGCCTCCAAACCCATCGACCGGATCATCTCCGCGGACACCGCCAAGGAATTGGAAATCGGTTATGGGGCCATCCGTCAAGGCCTCAAAATGCACTTGAGCCGGGGCACCGCCGCACCGGAGGACGCGGACAAGGTCTTTCAAGGTCTCATCAAGATCAAGGAAAAGGGCAACCTCTACAATATCGTGGAGGATCCCAAACGCCTGGAAATCACCGAAGGCAAGCTCTTCAAGCACTACTTCCGCTTTCCCCCCGCGGCCACGGAAGGGCGCTATCTGGTGGAATCTTTCTCCTTCGATAAAGGGGAACTGGTAGGCTATGGCAAGGACGTCATCGAAATCAAAAAGGTGGGCCTGGAAAACTGGCTTACTGTCACCTCTCAGGAATCCCCGGTATTTTTCGGCATTATCGCCGTCCTGGTAGCTGTGGCCGCCGGTCTGGGGGTAGGCATGATCTTCCGGAAAGGAGGGCACCATTAATGACGGAGCATAACGCCAAGCCCATTGTGGCGGCCATCGACGGTTCCCCTCCCGCCTGGGAAGCCCTGGAGACGGCCCTCTATCTGGCCCATATGCTGAACCGGCCGGTAGAGGTCCTGTTTGTCATCCAACTTATTAAGGCCGGCTATTTTGCCTTTATTGACCGACATTTGAAAGAGGACCACGAATCCTATGGCCAAAAAGTCCTGGCTGAGGCCCAGGAACGGGGCCGGAAAGCCGGGGTCGAGGTCCATACCCACCTGTTGGAAAGTGAACAGGACCCCTCCGGAGCCATTCTCGCCTTTCTGGAAAAAGCCGGCCCGGTGAAATTCCTGGTTTTGGGCAGCCACGGCCACGGCTTCGTCGCCCGGCACCTCATCGGCTCGGTTACGGAAAAAGTAATCCGGGAAGTGAGCTACCGGGGGATGCCCGTGCCCGTACTGATAGTCCCGGCCAGCGGTGGACCGGGGGCAGGAGAGTGAGATGGTTGGTGTGGGGGAGGAGGCTAAGGGCCGCAGGCCCGCTTATATCAATTCGCCGTCAAACGTAAATTTTTCTTGTAGCGAATCTTGTATTCGCCTTAAAACTGTGGGCGAACACAAAGTTCGCCCCTATATTTTAATACCTGTTTGAGTGCGGATTGGTATTACAATCCTCCCCCACGCCCCCACCCCCAATCCCTTATGGGGAGAAAGAAAGGGTAAGCCAGAGCCAGTAGGCTCTGGCTTCCCCTTTTCCCTTGCAGGGGGTGGGATTCATTAGGGGCTGGGCTTACCGTTTCTTAAGTCGAGATTTGCCGCCAGCCCTCCCCAATTAATCAAAAGGTTGAATTCAGGGTCTGCACCATCCCGTTCTGCAAGAAATATTTTGCCATTACCAATTCTAACCGTTTTTCCTTTAGGGCTGCCCCGATGATGGAACTTTGCCGGCGGAGGTTCTCCACCAACTCCTGGAGAAACTGATCCGTAGCGGCTTCCACCAGCTCCTGGCCCTGTTTTCCCGTTTGACGGGCCTGGTTCACGGCCGGGGCGATCTGCTGAATGATGGCCCCAATATGGCCTTCGTCCGTTTCCGGGTGTTCCACCGCCGCGGTCACCGCGCCGCAGCATTCATGGCCTTTGATGACCAGGAGGGGCACCCCCAGGTGGGCCACGGCATATTCCAGGCTGCCGATGCTGGTCGGCTCCAGGACCAGTCCGGCGGTGCGCACCACGAAGAGATCCCCCAAACTTTGGTCAAAGATGATCTCCGCCGGCACCCGGGAGTCGGAACAACAGAGCACCGCGGCCCGGGGTCTCTGGCCCTTGGTCAAGGTCTGCCGCAGATCCGGAAGATCCCTCCCCTTGACCACCCCCTGGACGAAACGCAGGTTCCCTTCCAGCAATTGCTGCCATACCTGCTTACCATTAAGCCCTAAACCGGATTGCGCCATCAACCTGTCTCCTCCTGCCTCACTATGTTTTTGGGGGAGGGGGCGGGGGACCCACTGGTCCCCCGGCCCTCCCCTCAATAAACCTGACTACACCTTGAACCAAGGCGGAGGTTATTTGCCTCAGCACCCGCCCTTGAACATCAACAGGGCCAGTGCCGCCAAGATCAGTAGTCCTATCCAGAACATTGACCATTTCCTCGCGAGGTTGTCCTCCGGAGCAGAATAACCGGAGGTTGACGGGCTGGCGGGTTAGTCTTCCTGGGCCTCCAGACGTTTCCGCAGTTCTTTGTTCTGGAGCACCATCTCCCGCCAGCGCATAGCCTTATCAATGGCCAGGAGGATCTGGTCCTTGCGGAAGGGTTTGGTGATGAAGTCAAAAGCGCCTTTGGCGGTGGCTTCCTCCGCCGACTCCAGGGAGCCATAGGCGGTGATCACCATGACAACGGTGTCTTCATCCTTTTTCCGGGCCAGGTCCAGGAGTTCCATGCCATCCAATCCCGGCATCTTGAGATCGGTGAGCAACAAGTCGAACTTTTCCCGGTCCAATAGCTCCACCGCCTCCAAGGGATTGTTGGTGACCGTTACCTGATGGTCGGTGTAGCCTTCGATCATCAACTTGAGCAGGGTCAACATGTCGAGTTCGTCATCTACAGCCAGGATACGTCCCATAATTGCTGGACCTCCTTAGTTTGCGGCTTGCTGCCCACTCACCACCGTTACGGCCGAGGGTTCCGGCGGCAAAGAAACGAAGAAGGTGGTGCCGGTGGGTCCGGTGGTTTCTGTGGCGGTACGGGTCTCAAAGCGGATTTTGCCCCCATATTTATCGATAATAGCATAGCTCACCGATAGTCCCAAGCCGGTGCCTTCCCCCACCTTTTTGGTGGTAAAGAAGGGATCGAAGATGCGATCCACAAATTCCTTGGGGATACCGGTGCCAGTGTCGGCAATAATAGTTTCCACCAGGCTGTCATCGGTTTTGACCCGGGTGGAGATGGAAAGCCGCCCTCCCTCGGGCATGGCGGCAATGGCGTTGGTAATCAGGTTGAGGAAGACTTGCTGCAGTTCACTGGCGTCACCCCGCACCCGGGGCAGACCCTGGCTCAGGCGCAATTCCAGGTCGATCTTCTTGGTCAACAGAGTATTTTGTACCAGCTTGAGGACATTTTCCAAATCCTGGTTAAGGTCGGAGAAATCCTCTTGCTTGGCGGGCTGGCGGGCGAAGGTCATGAGATTCTCCACGATGCGCTTGCAGTTAAGGCCCTGGCGCTCAATGGTCTTGAGCAACTCGTGTTCTTTACTGTCCGGGGGGAAGCGGTCCAGAAGAAGTTCAGTAAAACCTAACATGATGCCCACCGGGTTATTGATTTCATGGGCCACCCCCGCGGCCAGGGTGCCCATGGAGGCCAGTTTCTCGGTGCGCACCATCTGCTCTTCCATCCGCTGCCGGTCAGTCATATCCCGGGCAATGACCAGCACCCTTTCCACCGTGCGGGTGTCTTCACCGTAGAGAGGCACCAGATAGGTGGAGAGCCAGTAGGCTCGGCCCCTGAGGCGCACTTCTCCTTTGCTTTCGAAATTTCTGCCGGTGGTAAAGACATAGTTCACCTGGTCCAGCCATACCTTGGCGTCCTCCGGATCCAGGTATTCCGCCAGGGATCGGCCCGCCAAGGCCCGGGAGGGGATGCCCAAGGCCCGGGCCGTGGCCGTATTGGCCCCCAGGATGCAACCCTGGTTGTCCAAGACGATGATAAAGTCCGGGGACTTTTCCACCACCGAACGGTAACGCTCTTCGCTGAGGCGCAAATCCGCGGTGGCCCGGTCCACCTCTTGTTGGAGTTCCACCGTCCAGCGCCTTTCGTAATAAATGATCACTATCGCGACGCAAAGGAGCGCAAAGATAAGCAAACCTTGGATCAAGAATTGCCGTATGTACAAGGAGGAAATGGTGCCGGCCACTTCATCGGTGGGGGCCGCCACCGCCACCGGCCAGATGTCGGCGCACCCCCCCGGCTTCCCGTGGGTCTGGGAGTAAATCGGGTCCATTTTGAGATAGGGGCAATCCGGCCCCACGTGGGCGGTGCTGAAAGCCAGGAACTTTTCCATCTTCTGGATGACGCCCCGGTGCCAGCCGGAAATGTATTTGGCGGTGCCTTCCTCACCGGCAAGCATCCTGGTTTTTTGGATTTCATTGATGGCATCGAAACTGATGGCGGGATTGCGCCGTCCCCGGGCGGTGAAGGCATCCTCCCCGATGAATTCCCGTTCAGGATGGTAAAGGAAGACACCCTGGGGATTCATCACCCAGCAGTAGCCGGTGCGGCCGGAGCGGATGCCGGCGCAATAGTTGCCTACGAAGACGCTGACATCTATTTTAAAATACAAAACTCCATCCAAGCCTCCCGGGGCCTTCGGGTGCGATTCGTCCACGCTTTCCAGGTAAACCGGGGTGGCCATGGTCATGACCGGCACTTTCAGATCGCCCCGGGATTCTATGTCAATAGGACTTTGATAAATGCGACCGTGGTGGGAAGGGTCTCTGGCCCAGATCACCTCCGGGGCTTTCGAAAAATCCGCCTCTTTGACGGAGGGACCGCTGGCGTCAAGGCGGTAAACCCGGTGACCAGGAAAATCCACCCGCACAATGGCCGTGACCCCCATGCGGAATAGCTCCTCAAAGCTGACCCGCATGCGGTTGGCCCAGGCCACGGTCTCCAGGTACTGGATAGCCGGGGAGTAGTCCAGGATCCTCAACTCCCGGCGCAGGAAAGCCAGGCCGTCTTCGATCTGCCGGGCGGTGGTGCGGGCCAGGATTAGTTGCTGCTGTTGGAAATCGTCCGAGACGATTTCCTGGGTGCGCCGCAAAGACAGCAGCCCCAGAATAAAGGCCACCGCCAGCAACGCCACTACCAGCAAGCCCAAGATCTGGAGCAGGCGTCGAAAACCCAGCTTTCCTAAAGTTTCCGCCATGAATGCGTCAATAAAATTTACAGATGCAAATTATAGCCCGAGGAGATAAATTCCTGATAGTACTGGTCCACCAGGGCATCCGCCTCCATAATCACATCCAGTTGTTTGCTCACCATGATTAACCGGCCCAGCACCTCCAGCTTCTCTTCCAGGGTGTCCAGGTCGCAACCGTCCAGCCGGGCGGTTAGGGAATCGCCTTTCAATTCTACCCGGAAATCCAGGTATTGCAGCACCTTTTGCAGAAAAAGCACCCGGCGGATGCGCCGGCTCAAATCCGCACCGCCGCCATAAAAGGTCAGGCTGACGTAGCTATCATCCAGGGTGCCGAAATAGGCGTCAATGGTAGTGAAATGATAACCCAGGCGGCTGGAAAAATTCATATAATCTGCGGCGATAATGGCGTAATTGTCTTCCTGCAAGCGGTCCTGGGGGTTGGTGTCGGAGGCCGCGCCCATGACCACCGAGATAAAGCCCGCCAAATCCAGGGGCCGGGGGCCTTTCCAACCGATGGCCTTCACTCCCCGCCAGTAGGCCAGCATGGGCCGGGAGCGCAAGTCTTCCGGCCGGATTTCCGTCTTCTCCCCGGCCTCGGCACTCAAGCCGCCCCCTAAGTCCACCACATAAATTTCCAGGGGCAGGTCGCTTTTGAGCTGCCGGGCTCCTTCCCGACCCAGCGCCCCTTGGGAAACCTCGAAGAGCTCGGTCATGGCTTTTTCATGGGAGAAACGGGTAATGTCGTGATAAGTCCGGCAGTATTCGGGACGGAAGTTGGGAGCCCGGGGGTCCAGAAGATTAAGGGGGGTGATATGCCGCAGGATGCGCTCCAGGGTCTGCCAGGCCCGGCTCTGGCGCAACAGCGCCTCTTCGGGCGGGACCTTCAGGAGTTCTTCCTGGCGCCCGGCATAAATGTTGCCGTAGTAAGCGTCCACGGTGACCAGGGTCCCCGGCTTAAGCCGGCCGGTGGCCTGCTTGGCCCCGAAGATGGCCGGCACCCCGGCCTCCCGGAGGACCGTGGCCAGGTGGCTGGTGGCGCTCCCCGCTTCGGAAACCACCGCGGCCACCCGACCGGCGGCCAGGCCATACTGGGGCAAGGCCCGGGAAATCACCAGTACCGCGCCCTCAGGCACCTCCTGGATATTCTCTCCGGAAAGCAGGTAAACCGGCCCGGCCCCGGCGCCCCGGGAAGCGATGCTGCCGCCTTCCAACAGCACCTCCACCCCCTTGAGCCGGGGAGGCAGGTAAGCGGCCTTGCCTTTACGGCTCAAGCGTAAGGCCCGGGCCTGGAGCAGGTAAAATTTCCCCTCCGGCCCCAAGGCCCATTCCAGATCCAGGGGAAAGCCCAAATGTTCCTGCACCGCTCCCCCCAGGGCCGCCAACTCCAGCATCTGCTCTGCCGTCAGGCAGGCCTCCCTTTCCTCCGGTCCGGCGGGCCGTTCCCGGACCCCGCCCTCAGGAGCGCAGTATTGCAGGACCGCTTTATCCCCCACCCGCTGGGAGATCACCTGCCCTCCCTCCAGGCGGTAAACGTCCGGTTCGGCCTGGCCCCCCACGGCCATGGTGCCCAGACCCCAGACCGCATTGATAATGGTGACGGACTCCCCCGTGCGGGGATCCGCGGTATAAAGCACCCCTGCGGCCCGGGCCTCTATCATTTCCATGACCAGCACCCCCAGAGCCAGGTCCTGGTAGGAAAAACCGCTGGTATGGCAATAGTATAAGGCCCGGGGGGTGAACTGGCTGGCGAGCACCTCCTGGTAGCGGCTCTCCACTTGATTCAGGGGCACATTGAGATAACTTTCGTATTGTCCGGCAAAACTGAGGAGACCGTCTTCCTGGAGGCCGGAACTGCGCACGGAAACCTGGCGGGCACCCAGACGCTGGAGTTCCTCCTTTAAGGCATGGGACAGGGCCGGGGGCAGAGGGTGGGCCAGGAGGCGCTCCCGAATAGCCTCCCCGGCCTGCCGGAGGCTGTCCATTTCCCGAATATTGACCTGGGCAATGGTCTTTCGGATGAACTCTTCCAGGCCCGACTGTTGAAAAAAGAGCTTTTGGGCATAGGCGCTGACCCCGAAACCCCGGGGCACCGGGAAACCCGCCCGGGTCAATTCCCCCAGTTTTTCCGCCTTGCCGCCAAAAAAGCGTCCTTCCCTGACTTCGGCCAGGGGCAGTGCCAGAGGGCCCGGCTCCATCTCCGGCGTGGCCACCTCTTTCAGCAAACGGGCGGCGATCTCCTCCCGAGCCTTCTCCAAACCGGCGTAACGGCCCCCGGATAAGGCGATCAGGGCCTTTACCAGGATTTCCACTTCTTTGCCCAGGCGTTCCACCGCGCCCCGGACATAGGCCATGTCAAAGAGAAAACCCTCGTCCCTCTTGGTCTGGAGGTCCGCCAGAATAGAGAGAATGGCCCCATTGGCCCCCAAGAGGCGCTTGTAATGGCCGTAGCGTTCCAACAGGCTGGCGGGGGGGGCCTGGGTGGCCTGGGGTTTGGCGGGCTTCTCCTTCCGGGAGAACCAACCTTTGATTTTGTTCAGGGTGTCAGGCAAGGCTCTTCATCTTTTTAATCATTTCTTTACTTCATTTTAAATGAGAATCATCCCGGCCTCAACTGATAAAAAGCCAATTTTCTTTGCTTTTCGCGGCTCCTTGAATCCTGGCCCCATCTTCCCCTAACTCAGCAAAGCTGGCATAATATAAAGTAGATGTGGGGGGAGGGCCAGGGACCTGAGGTCCCTGCCC
>JBFLZI010000085.1:0-11948 GCA_040756315.1 Thermodesulfobacteriota bacterium
CCCAAAAAACTGGCCCTCACCGCCTGTATGCGCAAACTCGTTCTCATCCTTAACGCCATGGTGAAAAACAATCAACCCTGGAATCAATTTGTCACCCAGGCACCTTGACTTGAAAGACAGTCGCTACAGGTTCTACAGGTTCTTTCCCTTAAACTCTTCTCCCAGCCCCCTTATGGGGATTGGGGGAGGGTTTCAGGGAGGGGGTAGGGGCCGTCGGCCCCTAGCCCCCTCCCTGAGAAAGCATCTTCCTTAGATCACACCCAGTTGGTGTATCTTGTCCGCCAGTTGTTGGGCCATCTCTTCCGGGGTGCCCTCCAGGCGCCGGCCCCGGCGGGTCTTGGGTTGCACCAGCAGATCGGCCATTTGTGTGGGAGAGCCTTTAAGGCCGATGCTCTCTGGGTCAAGGTTCAGGTCGGCATTGCTCCAAACCGCGATCTCCCGTTTTTCCGCGGCCAGTATTTCGAGAAAGCTCGTGTAACGGGGTCTGTTGGCCTCCTTGGTGAAAGAGAGGAGCAAGGGAGGTTTGGCCGCCAGTTTCACATAGCCCGGTTCGATCTTTTGGGTTACCAAGAGCCGTCCGGCCTCCGGGAACTCCATTTTAGTCACGTGCATGATATTGGGAATCCCCAGAAGCTCGGCGATTTGGGACGGGACCTGGGCGGTGGAGCCGTCCAGGGTGTAGTTCCCGCAAAAGATGAGGTCAAAGGGCTGGAGGCGGCGGATACCTGCCGTCAGAATCCGGGAAGTGGCCAGGGTATCCGAGCCGGCGAAGGCCGGGTCCGAGAGGAGCACGGCCCGATCGGCTCCCAAAGCCAGGGCTTCCCGCAAGACCGGCAGAGTCGCAGGGGGGGCCATTGACAAGATTACCACTTCCGCGCCCTGGGCGTCCTTAATCTCCAGGGCGGCTTCCAGGGCATGTTTGTCCAGGGGGTTGATGATGCTGGGAATGCCTTCCCGAATCAAGGTCTTGGTCACGGGATCCAGGCGGAGCCGATGCCAGTCTTTCGGGTCCGGCACCGGCTTGACGCAGACAATTATCCTTTCCATGGCCCTTGGCTCGTTATAGAAAATGTAGCGCCGCCGCCCTCGGCGGCGCATGAACCGCCGGGGGCGGCGGTTCTACACGTTCATGCTTCGTTGTAATCCCAGATGGGTGATGAGACATTACCCTTAAAATGTTGCCAATAGTCTATAAAAACCGGCACGGGCAAGATGCCCGTGCTACCGATAAAAATAAAGGAGTTGCGAGGGGAGCTTGAGGGGAGGGCGGATGGAGGACAGCCGCCCCCGGGTGTCCTGGACAGGCGAGGGCGCCTGTCCTCCATTATCCCTGGCCCTCCCCCCACATTCTTTCGCCACCGTCTCATCCTTTCTTTTGGAAAGGCGCCAGGGCCGCCCTCCCCAGCACCACCTTGCCGATCTCGCCGGTGCCCCCCGCGGAAATGGTCACCAGGGCGTCCCGAAGGAGGCGCTGGACCTTGTATTCCTGCAAGATGCCGTAGGCCCCGTGAATCTCGATGGCCTTTTTGGCGCAGCGGGCCGCGGCCTCGCAGGTGTAAGATTTCGCCATGGCGCTCTCTGTATCGAACCTCAGATTCTGGTCCTTCATCCAGGAGGCCCGATAGCATAGCAGCCGGCAAATGTCCAGGTCCGTGTAAATCTCGGCCAGGTAAAAGCTGATGGCCTGCAGCGCGGCAATGGGTTTGCCGTAGAGGACCCTTTCGCTGGCAAATTTCCCGGCCTCCTCATAGCAGGCCTGGAGGATTCCCAGGGCCACCGCGGCCATGCCGGTCCGGCCGCTTTCACTGACGGTCTTCAAAGCCACCCCCAGGCCGCCCCCTTCCTGGCCCAAAAGATTTTCTTTAGGGATTTCGCAGTTATCCAACACCAGTTCCCCGGTATTGGAACCCCGAAGGCCCATTTTGTGCTCCACCCGCCCCGTCTTAGCGCCCGGGGCGGTCCGGTCCACGATGAAAGCCGAGAGACCCTTGGGGCCTTCCCCGGTTCTGGCGATCACCAGCCAATAATCGGAAGTGTGGGAATTGGTGATGAAGCACTTCCGCCCGTTCAGAATCCACCTGTCGCCCTTCAACTCCGCGGTGGACTGCATCCCCAGGACGTCCGAGCCCCCGGAGGGTTCGGTCACGGCCACGCACCCCATGGTTTCCCCTTGGGACAGGGGGGGAATGTACTTCTTCTTCTGTTCCTCGGTGCCGAAATCATTGAGCGCGGCAATGGCCATGTGGTGGACCTGCATGCCCATGGGAACCGCGGCAGAGACCCGGGCCAACTCCTCTAAAACAATGGTTCGGGCCAGATATCCCAGGCCCACGCCCCCATACTCCGGCGGGGCAATGATGCCGGTGATGCCCAACCCGGCCATGGGCTTCAGGAGTTCCACGGGGAAATTGCCGCTCTCTTCCATGGCCTCTATTTTCGGCGTAATTTCCCTCTCGGCGAACTCCCGGGCCGACTTTCTGAGCAACTCCTCTCTTTCCGACAGCTTGAAGTCCATGACTACCTCCTTTCAATTTAAGGCGGATGGCCTCCGGTTTGTTCCAGGCAGATTTTTCTCTTTCCGAAAAGGAAGACAGACTAGTATTTACGGGAAAAAGTCTGTTAACGGCTGATCATGTTTAAGAAAGCAATCAGACCTTGGATATTGCGGTCCAGATTCTCCCGGGATTTGTCGGAGGTGTAGGCCACACAAGCCCCCAAAATACCGGCGAAGATCATCTCGGCCACCAGGCCCGTATCAATATCGTTCTTCAGGCGGCCGGCTTCCTTCTCCTGGTCCAGGAGCCTCTGGATCAATCCCTTGAACCTCAGGAAACCTTCGTTCACCTCCTTAGCCAGATGGGGTTGCTGGTCATTCAATTCCACCGCTAGGGCCACAAAGATACAACCCCCGGGGAAGTTTTCCGAGTCGGCCAGATAGCGGTCCCGATAGTTTTCCAGGAGCTTTTTCAGCTTGTCCAGGGGCCGGGCCAATCGGTCCAGGCCCTCCAGATTTCTCTGGCGCCAAATTTTCCGGGCTTCGCTCAGCGCGGCCAAGAGAAGCTCTTCCTTGCTTTTGAAGTGATTGTAAAGCCCGCCTTTGGAAGTGCCCACGACCTCCAGGATGTCACTGATGGAAGTACTCATAAATCCTTTGGTGGAAAATTGCCGCAGGGACTCATGAATAATTCTGTCTTTGAGTGACATAATTTTTAACCCCCAAAACAGACAGACCGGTCGGTTTCTATTTATATGGGAGTAATCTTACCCTGTCAAGATTTTTCGCGGCTAGGTGGCAGTACCCGTTAAAACCAAGGTTCAGAGGGGCGGGAGGTTAATCTGCCAGAATTTTTGGAAGAAAGAGGAGGGCCTATCTCCGGCCATCCCCCCCAAACTATTTGGACGGGGTATTAGTTTGGGGAATTGCCTCTTCTTGAAGAACCTGACAAAAATTTCCCTCTATACTGCATGATCAATTAAACCACTACCTAAAGCAGGCTGTAGTTTAATTCCGGCGGTGGCCGCGCTTTCTCCAGAAGTCTTATTTGGGCAGAACCGAACCAGGGTGAAAGCCGGGGATTTTCCTGATCCTTTATTAAATGTTCCCTTGCCGGCTTTGGTTGAACTAGCCGGCCCAGGGGGGCACCGTCAGCCAGGGGATGGGCTTCTCCAAAGTCTTTTCCCCCAAGTTTTCCATAAGGGCCGCCATTTCCGGGAGCATCAAGGTTATTTTCTCCACTGCTTGAACCAGTTGGCGGAGGGCCAGATTTTGGGCATCCACCATAAAGAGGAGGGCCTGTATCAATTTTAGATAAGGGGCAAGGAGGGGGTCCGGACCAGCTTCCCCATCTCCGTTGATTTCCCTGATCAGTTCCACGACCTTTTCAGTGCCCAAACCCTCCCGGCAGAGGACCGCCAGGGCAATCATAATGCCCGTGGTTTCCGGCGGGAATTTAACGGCGTCGTCAAATTCACGACTGGTGATGAGGTCGCCGAACCTCTTTAATAAGTCTTGGGCGGTGGCCATATTGAGGTTGGCCAGATATGCCACCTCCGCCAGCGTCAGCCAATTATCCTTCCCCATCCGCAGTTCCTTTTCTAGTAATATTCACCCGGGGCCAGCGTCTCTGAGGTGGACCTGGTTGATACCCCGATTGAACCGTCGGCCATTTCCCGGACCGGCTTCAAGTTGCCGGCCGAAAAGATTTCTATTACTTGGTCAGAACCGCCCAGACCGGGAGCCCGCATAAAAGGCAGAGCCTTCGGCATCTGCCCCGGAAGACCGATAGTTTTTATAATGGCGTTCCTGGCGGGATCTGGCTTTATTCTTTTTATAATGGTTCTGATTACTCGTCTGGTTGGGCCTCAGCCAGAGTCCTTTCCGTTTAATACCCATACTGGTTCCTCCTTCTCAAGCCTGGGTTGATCCCCGGATAACCCGGGGAAAAGGTTCATCCTGTCCCGGCACTGATAGAGGCAAGAAGCTTGCCAACCGGAAGCCAAGACGCCTTGGTTTATAATAGCCCTATAATATTAACCGGTTACCCTTGGAGGGAGACTGGCTGGCTCCGCCAGCCTGTCTCAGGAAGCGGATAAAAATCTGGGAAAAAGGATTTTTATCCTCTTTTCAGGACAAAGAGTGCAGAAAGTCTAGACTTATTCAGGTATAGACTGAGAGGGTAAGGTATGTTTCTTTAACAAGGCGTACAAGCGGGAGCGGGAGAGACCGGAGAAATGGCAGGCTTTGTGGATATCACCGCCGCTCCGGGACAGCAGACAGCGCAAATATTCCAGGTCCATGATTTCCCGGAATTCCCGCAGCTTGGGAAAGGCTTCCTCCCAGGGAGGGCTTTCCTTCAGGGATTCCGACAGGATGGCGGCTTCACCGGCCAGCGTCTGGGCCACCTGGAGGCGGATATTTAAAGGGAGATGCTTGGGGAAAAGAGTGGGTTCCTGAGGCGCGGCGGCCAGGGCTCGTTCCAGGGCATTAATCAATTCCCGAACATTACCGGGCCAATCATAGGTGGATAAAACCTCTAAAAATTCCGGGGTAAAACCCTTGAGACCCAGGTGATAATGAGCGCATAAGCGCTCCAAATAATGGGTGGTCAAGGGCCTGATATCCTCGGTCCGCTCCCTCAAAGGCGGCAGCTCAATGGACAGGGTCTGGAGCCGGAAAAGCAGGTCCTGGCGAAACAGCCCCTCCCTAACCAGCAGGGACAGATCCCGGTTGGTAGCCGCCATGGGACGGAAATCGCTCCGGATCTCCTTCTTGCTTCCCAGGGGTCGGAAACGGCGTTCCTGCAAGACCCGGAGAAAGGCTTTCTGCACCGGCAGAGGGAGTTCCCCCACTTCGTCCAGAAACAGGGTGCCGCCGTCGGCCTGCTTGATCAACCCCTCCCGGGCCCGGTCGGCTCCGGTAAAAGCGCCCTTTTCATACCCGAAGAGAAGGCTTTCGGCTAAAGTTGCCGGGAGCGCGGCGCAATCCAGGACGACAAATTCCCGGGCGGCCCGCCGACTGTTGTCGTGAATGGCCCGGGCGAAGAGTTCTTTACCGGTGCCGGTTTCCCCGCTGATGAGGACCGTAGCGTCGCTGGCGGCCGCCTGGGCCATGAGTTTTAAACACTCCCGCATGGCCGGGCTGTCCCCGATAATGCCTTCCCGTTTCAAGACCAGGGGCGGCCGTTGGGATTGTTTTTCTCCCCGATACTGTAAGGCCCGGGTCAGGGACAGGATGATTTCCTTGCTGGAGGCCGGCTTTTCCAGGTAATCCCAGGCCCCGCTTTTCAGGGCCAGCTCCGCGCCCTTGGGGCCGCCCTTCCCGGTGAGAATGATCACCTCAGGGGCCTCCGAGATTTCCTTGAACCTGGGCAAGGCGGCCAACCCGCTGCCGTCCGGCAGCGCCACATCCAACACCACCACGTCATAAGCGCGGGCCTGGGCTTCCTTCAGCCCCTCCCGCAGGTTGACGGCGCAGGCCACCTCATGCCCCAGGTGCGAGACTATCCCTGCCAAAACCCGGCAGATGGCCTGATCGTCGTCAATAACAAGAATTCTAGCCATGGCTGGGAAGGTCCATCAATTCGAGCTGTGAGATAAACATGGTCTTTGCCTCCAGCAACCTTTAGCCTGGAACCACAGCAAAAACCATACCGCCTCAAGGGGGCAGTCAGCCAAGGGCAGTTGAACCTGAGGTCCCGGCCCGTGGTTCAAAGGCCGGCCTCCCACCTTTACCTCTTTCCGTCTCCCATTAACACCGAATGAGAAGTACCCTGACTCCGGGAGATTGTAGAATTTTGGAAAAGATAATCTGTTTATCTTTACAATTAACGCAGAATGCATATTTTTGCAATTTTTTGTTTGATAATGCTATTGTGATAAAAAATGAACAACTATACTTAATGATAAGTCTTCTTTTCAACCGGGCAAGTTGCGGTGGCCCAGGATGTTTCCGGGTGGTGTCAGACCTGACGCATTAATTATCGGCGCGGCAAAATATAGCTTGAATATGGTCTGGTGATGAACTCTTCTTTGGAGGCCGCCCTCAAGAAGCCGATGAAGCGCTCTGCCGGGCCGGGAGAAGCTTTCCGGCATTGACGGCGGAGAACTCCTTAAAGTGGAAAAATTATTTTAAATACTGGAAATTTGCTTCCAGCATGGAAGAAGACGTTACCATTCCCGGCCCCGGCATAACCCTGGAGGGCCGGTTTCGTCGGGGCGCGGCTAAAGGGGGCGCGGTCATTGCCCACCCCCATCCCTTATTCGGCGGCAGCATGGACAATAACGTGGTCTGGACCATGATGCTGGCCTTCCGGGCCCAAAGGTGGTCCACGCTGCGCTTTAATTTCCGGGGGGTGGGGCGCAGCACCGGCTCCCACGGCCAGGGTTTGGCGGAGGTGGAAGACCTGGGGGCCGCCCTGGCGTTTCTGGAGGCCCGCAGCTCCGGGCCATATTATCTGGCGGGCTATTCCTTCGGCGCGGCAGTGGTGGCCCGGGCCTTGCTCCAGGGGCTTAAGGCCGACGGCGCCCTGTTGATCTCCCCGCCCATCGCCTTTATGGACCTGGGCTTCCTGCCCCTGGTGCCCCACCTCTCTCTGATTATCGCCGGGGATCAGGATGAACTCTGCCCCCGGGCCGACCTGGAGGCCCTCCTGACGGCCCGGCCCACCCCGGTGCCGGTGAAGGTCATTGCCGGTACCGACCATTTCTTTGCCGGCCGGGAAGAGGCCTTGTTTAATGCCGTCCGGGATTATCTCTTGTCCAAAAATCCCGCCTGAGCCAATTTTTATCATCTTGCCGGTAACTTGATCCCAAACCTCTCAGGGTCTTATGTCCTCCTAGACCGGCTCCGGAGCCCCTGGTTCCCTCTTGACGGAATGATTATAAATTTCTATAATAATCAATTAGATAGACAGGGAAAACTCATGGTGGGAGCGCTTTCTCCCACCGGGCAGGATATCACTTCAAAGGCAGGAGAAGGGGTTAGCACCGTATGGCCACCCAAGAACCCAAAAAAGCTGACAAAGAAGAGCGGCAGGAGAAAGTCCTCCCCCTGGTCCTGGAAATCATTCCGGGACAGGCCGGAGAAGGCTTGATTGATATATACGAACCGGGCTCTTATGAAGGGAAAACTCTCCAGGAACTATGCGACGAGACGCTGAATCGGAAGACCTGGAGCATCGAGGAGCGGCAGGTTATTGAAGACATCAACCGGCAGTTGGAGGGAGGCCGACTGCTGTTCAAAGGCCAGGCTATTCAGGAAAAGGGGGTAGAGGGGGCGCAGCTTGAACTGACCCAGGCCGGGGAGCCCTATCTCTATCTGCCGGTCCGGGCCATTAAGCCCCAGGAGGGCGGATTTTAGCGGCATGGCAGTGGCGGAGGACTGACCGGTGCGACGGTTATTAGAGGGGGAACTGGAGCTGGCGGTGGTTTCGGGTTTCCTCTACTTGCCCCTCAGGTTCGATCCCGGGGTGGCCCGGGAAGTTCACCGGGAGCCGGGGGAGACCGCCGGGGGTGAAGCCAGGGTCGGCGTCATCCAGGTTGCCGGCCAGCACTTTGTCAAGACCTTGAGTTTAGCTTCCCTCATTAAGAATTATGGCAAAGTCCACCCGGACGCCTATGAGCAACTGCGGGACGACTACCGGCGGAAGCACGGTCTGGCCGCCGGCTGGCCGGGAATGTTGGTGGGGCGGAAGCTCCAGACCATAATTTTTCAGATCATGCCCCATTTCCTCCGGAGAAAGGCTGGACCGGGGAGGAAACGGCTGAGCCCCGAGGAAATCTTGGAACTGATCGGGGAAAACCACCGCATCCCCCCGGAATACCAGGAGAAGGCCCGGACCTACCTGGACCTGGAATTTCTCCGGAACCGGCTCCGTGAATTGGAGGAGTCGGACGAGCCGGTGGAACCCTTAAAGGAAGGCCTGGTCACTTCCCGGCAGCTTAGGGTCTGGCTCCACCAGACCCTGGCCGGGGAGTTCCGGCAGGAAGAGAAGGAGCGGCTCCAAGAAGCTCTAAAGGAGCGGGGGGCCTTGGCCGCCACCCGGAGCCGACATCTGGCCGTCATGCTCTATCTGGCGGAAGTGGGCTCCCTGGAAATGGAAGGTTTCGGATTTTTTCGGTTGGGCTGGGTGGATGACTATTGCATTTACAAACGCACCGGGAAGTTTGCCCTGAAGGATTTTTACGGACGCCCCTATCTCTTCCCCGACTGCCGGGTGGCGGTTTACACTACTGGCTCTCTCAAGCCGGTGGTGCTGGAAAAGTACAAGCATCCCTTCCTCTCCCGGTACGCCCCGGGCCAGGAGATCTGCCTGAGCAATTTCCGTCCCTCCCGGGAGTTCACCGCCAAAAACGTGATTCGCGCCCTGACCGAGGGTCTCAACGGCCTGTTTTATAACTACACCAGCAGATATCGCAAAGGCTATCATCGGCTGGATAAGTTCTGGGAGGCAGGCCAGACCTTCAATTTCGATGATTACCGGGTCCCCCGGGATCATCCCTCCCTGGTGTCCGGAGAGATCGAAATCAAAAACGATTTCACTTAAAATGGCTCTACGGGAAGATCTAAAAATCAATCGGGCCTTAAGTAGAAAAAAGAAGCCTCTCCGGCCCAGCCTCTTTGCCCAGGTAATTCAGGTGGTGCAGGAGTACGCTCTCGGAGATGATTTCTTAAAGAAACTGGACCACCCGGGTCTGGAACCGACCGGGCCGCCATTCCCCCTGGACAGTCTGCCGCCGAAGCCGGTCCGCGCCCCCCGGCCCTTTCCCCTGGCCAGTGAAGCAGAATATAACTTGGCCCAGGCCATCATCAGCAAGGTCAACAACCCTTATCTCTTTTATGCTTCTAGGCCGGAGGAGATTTTGCTCTGCCCTTCTCTTTACCGGCTGAATCCCGGTTTCGGGGCCGAGACGCTGGAACGCTGCCATTTCGCCCTGCTCCTGGCGTATGCCTCGGCTCAGCAGGAGTTGCAGGACCTGGGCGCACCAGAGGCAGTTGCCGCCGACCCGGAGGAACCGGGAGGCGAAGCGGGTATAATCTCCCGCCGGGCCAGGCTGGCGGAGTTGCGGCAGTTGGTGGAGCGGGTGGAAAAACATCACTTTAAGGCAGGTAAGTAAGCCATGTATAACAAGATCTCGGAACAGAGCCAGCGCCGCATTGAAGAGAAGATGGGGAAGCTTCGGGAGCGTCTGGCCAATGAAGCCATCAGCCACATTATCGACTTTGCCAAGACCCCGGCTGAGCTCAAAGCGGAGATGGACCGCTTCGTCATCGGCCAGGAGAAGGGCAAAAAGATTATCGCCACGGCCATCGCTTTTCACTATCGGCGCTTGGGCATGGCCTTGAAGCAGGCCCTGGCAGAGAGCGGCAAAAGCCTGGACGCGGTTCTCCGCTCCACCACCACCCCCAAGGCCAACATCCTGCTGATGGGCCCCACCGGCTGCGGCAAAACCTATACCAGTGAAACGGCCTCCGCCTTGGTGGGGGTGCCCTTCGTCCAGGAAGACATGACCAAATTCAGTGAAGTGGGCTATGTGGGGCAGAATATTGCCGACGTGCTGGTGGACCTCCTCCTGGCCGCGGACGGCAACCCTCTCATTGCCCAGATGGGCATGGTCTATCTGGATGAGATCGACAAGATCGCGGCGGAGCCCAGTGTGGGCAAAGACGTCTCCGGCAAAGGGGTGCAAAAAGGTCTGCTCCGCTTGGTGGAGGGCATCGAAAATACCCTGGAATTAGGCCGGGAACGGATTTCCCTGTCCACCAAACACGTGCTCTTTATTGCCGGGGGAGCCTTCGACAAGCTGGAAAGCACGGTGCGCGGCCGTCTGATCAAATACGGCATTGAGGGGGATTGGCAGGAGCATCTCCTCACCGAAGATTTGGTGGCCCACGGCATGGAAAGACAGCTCATGGGCCGCTTTCCGGTACGGGTGGTGTATGATCCCCTGACCACCCAGGACTTGCAAAATATTATGGCCAAAAGCGAAGACAGCCCCCTTAAGGCTTATGTCAATGACCTCAAGGCCTGGGACATTGACCTGATCTTGACGGACGACGCCTTGAAGGAAGTGGCCCGCCGGGCCAAGAAAGAAAAGACCGGCGCCCGGGGTTTGATCAGTATTCTCCACCGCCTGCTCTTCGAGGACCTCTATGGCCTGCCCGGGGTGCATACCGGGGAACTGGTGGTGGATAGCCGCTATGTCCAGGATAGATTGCCATGAGGTTCAAGAATCTGGCCTCCCTGAAACGGCCGGCCGCCGGGGAAATTATCCTGGCCACCCTGCCGGAGAAGATTTTCCTGAGCCGTTACGCCAGCGACAAGGCCTTTAAGATCAACGAACTGGTGCGGACCCTGTACCAGGATAGTTATGAATGGTACGGCTTTACCATCGGCACCCGAGATAACCCGGAGTTGATCAGTGATCTGGGATTGCCCAGAAATAATGAGAATATTCAGCAATACACCCGGGTGGAGGCCGAAATGATCTCCGGTTACCAGGATGAGCTGCCCCCGCACCTGATCATCACCGGCTGGATCCACTCCCACGGCAGCATGGATTTTAAGGGGTTCTCCAGCACTGACGCCGCTAACCATCTCACGGTCCTGGATTACGTTACGGCACGCTCCAAAAAACCCCTGGCTAAGCGAGAAATCCTCGTTCAGAACCTGGCCCTGTTGGTCCAGGAGGACTTCTCCCCCCGGGACCTGGAGAAAGGGAACGTCTGCCTCGTCACCGACGCGCCCGTCACTGCGGCCCAAATCTGGGAAACCGTCTATGGGGGCTTTTGCTATAGCATTGTTATCGGCGACGCCGGCTGGCACCACCAGGAGATCTATTACAAAACCCGGGGGATCCTCTCCGGGGAGACCAGGGTCAGCCACCAGGAAGCGGAACTGGTGCTGGTGGACACCGGCAGGACTTTAACCGAGTTAGATATCACCGCCCTGAGCGAAGAAGTAAAAGAAAAAATTCAACCCCAGACCTATACCCTGGCCAAACTGGAGAGCGTGTGACAGTGGGGAGGGTTGGGCAACTAGAAGCTATTGCAAAACCGCTCGGTGCCCAAAATGTCATTCTGAGCGAAGCGAAGAATCTCGTATTTTTAATTAGTTGAGACCCTTTACTCCGTTCAGGATGACAGGAAAACTAGGTTTTGCAATGGCTTCTAGTCTTTGGGGGAGGGGGTTGAGTAGTGGTCAGTAATCAGTAATCAGTGAGTAGTGAGTAGGGAATAGGGAGTGGGGAAACAAGACGCAGTGAAACTGCTTACTGCTCACTGATTACTAATTTCCCCCGCCCTCTCCCCCCACAACCAATGTGAGACTGTTGCAAATAAATTTCATTCCCCACTTCTTGTCATTCTGAGCCGCCGTAGGCGGCGAAGAATCTCCATTTATGAGACCCTTCGCCTAGGGCTCAGGGTGACAGGGGAGATTGCTCGACTA
>JBFLZI010000086.1:0-11900 GCA_040756315.1 Thermodesulfobacteriota bacterium
GTCGGGGCTAAAAGCCCCGACTTATCAGGCCCCCATAAAGGGGGTTGGGAGGGGAGCTTGAGGGGAGGGCGGGGGAGCCACTGCTCCCCCGGCCCTCCCCTCAACTGAAAGAGGTTTTTGGCGGACAGTGGGCATGGGTACCATATCAAAGGTGAAGAGTTTCATCCTCCGGCATCGCACCGGCCTCACAGTCTTTGCCTTCAGCGTCCTGCTCCTGCTTACGCCCTTGGTTATCCACAATCCCTTTCAATTGGGCATCCTCAACCTCATCGGTCTCTATGTCATTGTGGTCCTGGGGCTCAATCTGTTTATCGGCTATGCCGGGCAGATTTCCCTGGGGCACGCCGCGTTCTTCGGTCTGGGGGCTTACGGTTCCGCTATCCTCACCGCCACTTACCATTTGCCGCCGTGGCCCACTATGGCCTTGGTGGCCCTTGCGGTGGCGATGATGGCCTTGGTCTTAGGCGTCCCTACCCTGAGGCTCTACGGCCACTATCTGGCCATGGCCACCTTAGGCTTCAACTATGTGGTGGATATCATTTTCGTCCAGTGGGACCGGGTTACCGGCGGGCCCAGCGGTCTTTCGGGCGTGCCTCCCTTAACTGTCCTGGGCATTTCCTTTAACAGCGACCTCAGGTTTTACTACCTGGTGTGGGCTTTTGCCCTGATAGCCTTGACCTTATGCCTCAATTTGGTGCGGAGCGGAGTGGGCCGGGGTTTGGCCGCCCTGGCCCAGGATGAGGAAGCCGCCGCCTGCCTGGGGGTGGACGTGCGCCGGGACAAGATTCAGGTCTTTGTGCTGTCCGCGGTCTTTGCCTCGGTGGCCGGGAGCCTGTACGCCCACTACTTCGGCTACGTCAACCCGGACGCGTTCAGCATCTTTAAGTCCCTGGACCTGGTGATCATGGTGGTTGTGGGGGGGATGGGCTCCATCTGGGGCACCCTCTTCGGCGTGGCCTTCATCACTCTGTTGCCCCACTGCCTGGAATTCCTGGAAACTTACTATGACTTGATCCACGGTATCATCCTGGTGGTGATCCTTATCTTTCTGCCCCAGGGCTTGGTCACCGGACTGATGGACCTTATCAAGATCCGCCTGGCCCGCCGCCGCTTGGCGGCCCAGCAGGAGTGAATGAATTTTGGGGAGGGGACCAGGGGATTCCCACAGGCTGGAAGCCTGTGCTACCGGCCCCTGGCCCCTCCCCCGTACAAACGCTAAAGATTATGGAACAGGCATCTGCAAGGGTGTTGTTGGAGGTCTCGGGTTTAAGCAAGCATTACGGCGGGGTGCCGGCCCTGGAGGCGGTGAGTTTCGGCGTGGAGCCGGGGAAGGTCACCGCGCTCATCGGCCCCAACGGCGCGGGCAAGACCACCCTCCTCAACTGTCTTTCCGGGGTCAGCCGGCCGGATCAGGGGGAAGTTCTTTTTGACGGAGAGAACATCACCGGGTTTCCGGCCCACCGGGTGGCCCGCCTGGGCATCTCCCGCACCTTTCAGAACCTGCGCCTCTTTCCCCGCCTGTCGGTTTTGGACAACGTGCTCTGCGGCCTGACGACCCAAGCCGGCACTTCTCTGATGGAAGCCCTGTTGCGTCTTCCGGCCTTAAGGCATCGGGAGCGGCGCCTGCGTCTCACGGCCCTTAAGGCCCTGGACACCTTCGGCTTGGCGGACAAGGCCGGGTGGCCGGCGGGGGCCCTCTCTTACGGGGATAAAAAGCGGGTGGAGATGGCCCGGGCCTTTGTCTCCCAGCCGGTGCTGACCCTGCTGGATGAGCCGGTGGCGGGATTGAATACCGAGGAAACGGCCCAGGTGGCCGCGCTCATCCGGCAGATGCGGCTGTCCGGCAAGACCATCCTCCTGGTGGAGCATGACATGGACCTGGTCATGTCCGTGGCCGATCAGGTGGTGGTCCTGGACGGGGGCAGCCGCATCGCCGCGGGAACTCCCGACGAAGTGCGCACCAATCCCCTGGTCCTGGAGGCCTACCTGGGCCGCATGAGCGTCACCGCCTGAGGGGGCGGGGAGAAAAAAGTATGAAACTGAAATGCCCCAAACACCCGGAGCATAAAAAATTTCTCCGGGAATCCTACGATGTTCAGGGGCATAGGGTGAACGTGGAACTGGTGGATGAATACGGCCGGTTTCCGGGGGACCTCCTGGATTTATACACCGGTGACGTCACCTACCGGTATTTCTGTGTTGACTGTCAAGCACCGGCCTGGGAAGAGAACACCGACAGCCGCTGAGCCGGGAAAAAAGCGGGAAGTCCTCCGGAACCGGGAGGCGTCTCGGGAATCTGGGCCTCCCCATCGCGTCGGGAGCCATTCGTGTTCCTAAAGGAACACCCAAAACCAGGAAAATTAATGTAGGGTGCGTCTCACGCACCATTTTTAGGCGCGTAAGACGCGCCCTAAGACAGATATTGTCAGGACAGGCTTTAGAAAAAGCTGGGATTTTGGCAAGCCGTCAGCGACCGACCCCTAGTGAGGCTAAAGAACCCGATGGCGCATACGGTTCTAGGATTATTGAAGCATCTGCCCCGGACCAATTGCGGGGAATGCGGCCAGACCACCTGCCTGGCCTTTGCCACCGCGGTCATCAAAGAAGGGGAGGATTTGGGCCGCTGCCCCTATCTACCAGACGCGGCCCGGGACCTGGCCGGGGAAATCCAGGCCCAGCAGCAGGCCGGCGTGGGCCGCCGCCGGGAGTCCCTGGCCATTGCCCTGGAAGCCCTGGAGGCCAAGGTGGCCCCCCTGGATTTTGCCGGTTTGGCCCCAGGCCTGGGCGCGAAGTTTGGGGAAGAGGCCGGCCGGCCGTATCTTACCTTGCCTTATTTTGGCGCGGAGGTGCAGGTTTTCAAGGATGAAATCCGCTATCCCCCGGGGGTGGCGGCCAATCCCTGGGATGCCATCCTGCTCTACAACTACGCGGCCTCCCAGGGGAACCGGCTCCCCACCGGCCAGTGGATCACCTTTCAGAGTCTCCCCAATTCGGTGTCCAAGGCCAAGACCCTGGCCCGGTTGGAAAAGGAGGTGGCCGCCCATTTTTCCGGCCAAAGCGCTTTATTAAGGGAGAAGGCGGCTCAATTTAAGGGTGAGCCGGTCCGCACCACAGGGGATGCCGACCTTCAACTGGTCTTCCGGCCTTTGCCCCGGGTGCCGATTTTGCTGTTGTTTTGGGAGGCCGAGGCTGAAGAGGATTTTCCCGCCCAGGCCCACCTGCTCTTTGACGCCAATGTTGCCGACTACCTGGACCTGGAATCCCTCCTCTTTTTGGTGGAGCAGCTCCTGGACCGGCTCATGTCCTAGAAGCGGGGGCCGGTTGCGGGTCGCTGCCGTCAGGCATGATTTTTCCGGGGGGCTCGGGGCTCAGGCGGAGGCCTTAGTGTCATGAATTAAGGGACTTATGACTAAGAAGGAGACGAAAGATGCCCGATTTTACCAAGATGTGTCAGTGTCAGACCGCCAACTGCGGCTTTATTTACGACCCGGACCGGGGGGACCGGCGGGGCCAGATACCCAAAGGAACCTGTTTCGACGATTTGCCGGATGACTGGAAATGCCCCCTCTGCGGCGTGGGCAAGAAGATGTTCCGGCCCCTGGCCGGTCCCGGCTCGGTGGCGGAGGAAGGTAAGTAATGCCCGGGAGTGTCGGGGAAAAGCGGGGGAATCTGAAATGAGGCCCAGGCTTCCCAAGGATTAATGGGCTCAGGCGAAGCGCTTGGGCCCAAAGTATATAAGAAAAAGGGACGGACGGTAATTTTTTAAACCATCTGTCCCTTTTTTTTCGACCCCATGTCCGGCACGGCCCGCCGCGCCCCTACCGTTTCTTTTCTAGCCCCTAAGGGGGTGGGGGTTTGGGGGAGGATTGTAATTGGGCCGTCGGCCCCTGGCCCCTCCCCCAAAAAACACCCTCCTTCAACAAGCCGGGTGGTAGTAGGCGATGCCGTTGCCCCACCAGCTCAGGTTATAGCGTTTATCCTTATAGGAGATAAAGGGTTTGACGAAGAAGATAACCCTTTCGATGAGCCTCCCGTGCAACGGGTGGGGGAAGACGGCGGTGACGATGTCTGCCGGCGCCACCGTCATGGCGGTGGCGGGTTCAAAGCCATGTTCATCCATTTTTTATCAGCTCCTGATCTGCTTCTGCCGCCAACTGTCCATCCATTCCGGGCCTGAGCAAAGCAAAGCCCCCACATATCTTAGGGGCTTGCCGGCGGAAAATTTTCTCCCTGGCAGTGGCGGAGAAGGAGAGATTCCCCATTTGGTTAATTTTGGCGGGCGGCATTAAGACCGCCCATCTTATATAATAAGTCCTGGGGACGGATTTATCAACTATGTGGACATAGTTATTTCTAAACAACCGAAATGGAGGAAGAGGTTCTTTAAAGGCATTGGAGGCCGCCTGCCTTCGCCGCCGGTGCGGATCCCGGCCTGGGAAAAATGCTTTTCCTATATCTGGAGGAATGTGGAGAAACATTTTTCCAAAACCCATAGGGTCATTTTCATTGATCTAAAGGGGTTCGGCAGCCGTCGGCCAGAAGCTGGCCGAAGCGATCCCCCGGGCCAAGTTTGTGAAAATCCCCAACTGCGGGCACATTCCCCAGGAGGAGTGTCCCGCCGAAACCATCCAAGAGATGTCGGACTTTTTAAAAACCGGGGAAACGGGGAAAGATAAGGACTGATAACATTTCCATTGAAAAGTAGGGGCGAACCTTGGGTTCGCCCACTAGTTTAAGGCGCAGACCAGATTCGCCCCTGGGAAAATATTTAATTGTTTGCTGGCGAATTGATATACGAAAGTTTTTCAGGCTGAAGCAGCGTTTCCGTTCCCAAGCCGGGCTCGGGAACGGAAACGCAGCCAGGTAAGTCTGGCAGCCAGGCCCTGCCGGGGCCTGATAACTTCCGGTATCGGGACCACCAGGCTGCCGCCTTGAGGGCCCTTACCGGAACCGCCGCTATTTCATTTTGACGTTGAAGCCTTCCACCCCCAGGGTGATATTCACCCCTTGCTGGGTAGCCCGGAGGTTGATGACCGTCCCCTTCTCGTTGCGCATGATCAAACCGGCCACGCCCTTGGCCAGGGTTAAACCGGCTTCCACCGCCGCGTATTTGCCGGCAAAGTCAGAGGGATTGGTCATATTATAGACGTCGCCCACGGCTTTAATTTTGGCGATGCCCACCGTGGCCACATTGAGACCCGTGATGCTGAACTTATATTCCTTCCCTTTGAACTTAAGGGTGCCGTCACCCCAACTGAAGCCGACACCCGCAGCCAGGGAAGTGGCCTCCAGGGTGATCTCGCCGACGGGGTAAGGTTCCGTGGGCTGAGCGCCTACTGAGGATACGGCAAAAAGAAGGAAGACCACCAGGGCCAGACTCACCAGCTTTCGGTTTGTGCGCATTAACTTCTTCTCCTTTCTAGGGGGGTTAAAAAAATTAAACATACCCCAACGTTAAGATTTAATTAATCCTTAGTCAAGGTTACATCGGCTTTTTAGTCCTATTTATTAAAAAACCTGATTTCTTTAGGCTGGGGGGAGGGGGCCGGGGGTGACCAACCCGCTGACCATCCTCTCCCAAGCCCCCATCCCAAATACTTTCTTCGCGTCGTCTCGCCGCATGTTTGGTCGGAAGTATGGCGCTGGCCTTGAGGTAAGGAGTTGGATATAATGCCTTTGACAATGATGGCGGCAGAGAAAAATACCTAGCTACTGGATTTCGGTGGGGCGAGGCTCACTCTATCTGATTTTAAAAAAGGGAAGAATTTAAAACCCCTGGGGAAATAGCGTTTAATTATGCAGCTATTACTTGGGCAGAAAGATGATTAACCAAGAACCACCCTTAAATTCCCTCTCTTGAGGGAGAGGGTTAGGGTGAGGGTGAAAAGTTAATCTCTTCTCCGCTCCCATTAATAACTACTAGAAGCTAATGCAAAACCTATTTTTCCTGTCATCCTGAACGAAGTGATCTCAAGTCATTAGAAATACGAGATTCTTCGCTTCGCTCAGAATGACATTTCGGGCACCGCAGAGGTTTTGCCATAGCTTTTAGGCAAGGTGTTCATGGCCCCTGAACTAACCGTGGGTACCCGAATTTACCGACCGGTCCGCCTGGCGCCGCCCGGCGGCATGGATCAGGTGGTTCTTGAGACTCCTGCCATGGAGCATTTCGACGACGGCACGG
The DNA here is from genome assembly GCA_040756315.1 of Thermodesulfobacteriota bacterium. Classification (GTDB taxonomy): domain Bacteria; phylum Desulfobacterota; class Desulfobaccia; order Desulfobaccales; family 0-14-0-80-60-11; genus JBFLZI01. Next base: position 6,185 of record JBFLZI010000086.1, read on the forward strand.
TGATGCTTCGGGCCGTGCCGGACGCGGCCCTGGCCCCGGACTGGCAGGTGGCGCCCTGGGACGCGCCCGGGGGCCGGGTGTGCGTCTGCGATGAGCCTATCCCCGAGGACTGGACCTACTTTGAGGTCCTCTTCGCGGACGTCAATTTTGTGGCCGTCTCCCCGGTGGCGGGAGATTTAGCGGAACTGCAGGAAAAGTACCTCCTCGAATGCCGAGGGTGATTTGAAAAAGACAATCATGTAGCGGGAACTACCCGCCGGGAAATTTATTGCAGACCACGTTCAATCTATGTTACTGATGTTCCTGATATTCAATTAAAAAGCATTATAGTGAGGCAATTATGAATAAGGAATTGCTTAAAAAGCATATAAAAGAATTCATATCACACTCTAAGGAAAACCCAGAGAAGTTTAATGAAGACTTCAAAGAACGCATAGACCTTATTAATTATTATCAGCGGTTCACCGGCACGAAGATTATCTCGATGACCGAAGAGGATATTTATGAATATTTATCAAAATTGTGGGCAATGCTGTTATGGGGCAATAAGCATTATGTAGTAGATAAAATTATTGAAAATAATGGATTAGAAAATTTTAAAAAGAATCTTGCGGACTTAGTTTGGGGTAAAAAAGATATCCAAGAACGCTGGGACGACTTTCGCATCAAAGTTAAAGGGATGGGTCCTGCCATGATTAGCGAAATTTTGTGTAAGACACATCCTGATAAATTTATGCTATGGAACAGACGAGCATATGTTGGGTTAAATTATTTAGAAGTAGACAACCTACCAAGATATGATTACCAACTCACAGGGAAAGTATATGGATACCTTTGTGATATTTGTAAAGAAATTGCTAATGAACTCAGTAATGCTGGTTTTAAAGATGCAACACTACTGGCAGTTGACTACTTTATTTGGGATGAGTTACAAGTTGAAGATAAATTAAGTAAAATCTATATAAAGAAACCTGATGAGAAAAAAGATTTCGAATCATTAGAAGAAAAAAAATTTATTCATGATGAAATCAGAGATAAGATAAGGGATATAGGTCAATGGTTAGGATTTAATGCAAGCATAGAACAGAAAGTTTCGGAAGGTTCAAGGGTAGACACGGTTTGGGAAGCTACCATTGGCAATATGGGGAGAGTAATATATGTTTTTGAAGTTCAGACTAAGGGTAGTATTGATAGCCTTATATTAAATTTATTAAGATCCTTAAATAACCCCGCTGTACAAGGAGTTGTCGCCGTTTCAGATAGCAAGCAATTAGAAACAATTAAAAAACATGCAATGGATGTTAAAGATTTGAGAGATAGACTCAAGTATTGGGACTATGAAGTTATATTAAAGATTCATGATCGCTTGGCGTTTGTTTACGAAAGCATTAACAACTTAGGATTGGTTCCTCAGAGCTTTTGATGTAATATCCACCTTTTTATTAAGGATAAACGATTAATTTATAATGATAAGTCAAGAAAAAGCCCCCCTCCTCCACATCTCCAACCTCACCGTGCACTACGGCGCGGCTCAGGCGTTGTTCGGCATTGACCTGGCGGTGGCCCCAGGGGAGACCGTAGCCCTGGTGGGGGCCAACGGCGCGGGCAAGACCAGCCTGCTGAAGGCCGTCATGGGCCTGGTGCCCCCCTCCGGGGGTAAGATATTTTTAGAAGGCCGGGACGTCACCGGCTCCTCTCCCGCGGCCATGGCCGGTCTGGGCGTGGCCCTGTGTCCCGAGGGCCGGGAGATGTTCGGGGACTTGAGCGTCCGGGAAAACCTGGAGCTGGGCGCCCTGGCCCTGTCTCTGGGCCGCCGGGAGCTGAACCGCCGCCGGGACGGGGTTTTGGAGCGGTTCCCCAAGCTCAAGGAGCGGCTTCATCAGCGCACCTCTACCCTCTCCGGGGGAGAGCAGCAAATGGTGGCCCTGGGCCGGGCCTTGATGGCCCAGCCCCGCCTCCTCCTTCTGGATGAGCCTTCCCTGGGGCTGGCCCCCCTCATCACCGATGAGATTTTCGACATCATCCGCCAGTTGTCCCGGGCCGGAGTGACCATCCTCCTGGTGGAACAGAACGCCGCCCGGGCCTTGACCGCGTCCGCGTCGGCCTATCTTTTGGCCAACGGCCGCCTGGTCGGCCAAGGCAGAAGCGACCGGCTCCTGGTGGACCCGGAGCTGCGCCGGGCCTTCCTGGGGGCCGCGTCGGCGAGCAACCCGGCGGCCTCCCGCCTGGGCGCCGCCGGACTTACCAATATCAGACTGGAAAAGCCGGACATGCTAAAACAGACCTTTATGCCCCCGTTTAAGACCGTGGCGGAACTGGAGGCCCACCAACTGGCGGGCCTAAAGTGGACCGTGCGCCACGCCTACGAAGGTTCTTCTTTTTACCGGGCCAAACTGGACGCTGCCGGAGTCGCCCCCGGCGACATCCGTTCTTTGGCTGATCTGGCCCGACTCCCCCTGACCACGCCGGAAGAGCTGCGGGACGGCTATCCCTTTCCCTTCCGGGCGGTGCCCTACGAGCAGATCGTGCGTATCCACGCCAGCAGCGGTACCACCGGCAAGCGCAAAATCCTGGGATACACTCAAAAGGACCTGGACGACTGGATTCACTTTTTCGCCCGGGGCTATGAGATGGCCGGGGTCACCCCCCTGGACCGGGTGCAGATCGCGGTGGGCTACGGCATCTGGACCGCGGGGATGGGCTTCCAGTTGGGCTGTGAGAAGCTGGGGGCCATGGCCGTGCCCGTGGGGCCGGGGAACGTGGACCTGCACTGCGAGTTTTTAGTGGACCTCCAGTGCACCGTTCTCTGCTGCACCGCGTCCATGGGCCTCCTCATGGCCGAAGAGGTCCACAAACGGGGCATCGCCGACAAGATCAACCTCAAAAAAGTGATCTACGGCTCGGAGCGGTCGTCGGTGTCCATGCGCCGGAAGATCTCCGAGTTGTTCGGCGGGGTGGAGCTTTTCGATATCCCCGGCCTGACGGAACTCTACGGCCCGGGCACCGGCATGGAGTGCCCGGACCATGACTGCATCCACTACTGGGCCGACTACTACCTCCTGGAAATTCTGGACCCGGACACCCTGGAACCCCTCCCCGAAGGAGAGTGGGGGGAGATGGTGGTCACCACCCTGGCCAAGGAGGCCGCGCCCCTGATCCGCTACCGCACCCGGGACATCACCCGCATCATCTCGGGGCCGTGCACCTGCGGCACGGTGCTTCCCCGGCATTCCCGCATCCGGGGCCGCACCGACGACATGTTCAAGTTCCGGGCGGTGAACATCTACCCTTCCAGCATCGACAAAATCCTTTCGGACATCCCCGGCTTAGGCTCCGAATACCAAATTCACCTGACCCGGGACGACGCCGGCCGGGACCACATGCTCCTCAAAGTGGAACGGGGCGAAGGGGTGGAAGCGGGCCGGGCCGATGAACTGGGCCGGGAAATCGTTTACACCGTGAAACACAAACTCCTGGTCACCCCGGAGGTGGAGGTGGTGGCGTACGGCGCGCTGCCCCGGTCGGAGCGGAAGAGCCAAAGAGTCTTCGATACCAGGATTATGGATTCGGTGATCTAGTCGGGCGAAAAAATAACTTGCTTAATCTCTGGTTCACTTGTAATGGTGGAAAATACTTTATAAACACCGGCTTATTTAAAATGACCAGCAAGATTATGAAAGGGGAGGCTTCCCTTCAGGATAGAACAGTTACCCCGGAGGCGATTGCCTATATCTGCCGCCGGATTGTGGAAGCCATCAATCCGTGTCAGATTGTCCTATTCGGTTCCCAGGCCCGAGGGGAACCAGGAGGGGGCAGCGATGTGGATTTACTGGTGGTGCACGATAGCCCGGAAACTGACCGGCAAGTCCGCCGGCAACTGGAAAAGCTGTTCCTGCATCGGCGTTTTGGCCTGGATTTGATCGTGCGCACCCCGGAAGAGGTGGCGAAAAATCTGGCGGACGGCAATCCTTTTTACAGTGTCCATATCTTCGGTCGCGGCATAATTCTTTACCAGAGAGAAGATGTCCCATCCACCGGTTGAAACCCCGGCAGAATGGCTCCGGTTTGCCGAGGAGAACCTGGGCGTGGCCCAACGGGAGATGGGCCATGAATCCCCAGCCTTTCGCACCGTTTGTTTTCTCTGCCAGAGCGCCGCGGAGAAATACTTAAAAGGCTATTTAATCGCCCAAGGCTGGACCCTGGAGAAGACCCACGATATCGTGGTGTTGCTGGGGCTATGCGTTAACCATAACCAGGAATTTTTGCCGCTCCTGGAAGGCGGGGCCATTCTGAATGAGTATATCGTGGCCGGGCGATACCCCGGCGATTTGGCCCTGGAAACCATAGATAGGCCTGAAGCCGAAGAAGCATTGGCAATAGTGGAGCAGATACGCAGATTGGTCCAGAAAGTAATGTAGGGTGGGCACGGCCCTCCCTTCTAAGAATGGAAAAATAGGCTATGCTTACTCTACGAACTACAAAAAATTACAGGAGGGGACTCATGAAAAGCAGGCTGGGCTTAGTTCTGATGGCAGTAGTGGCCGTATTTCTGGTGGCCGGGTCGGTCCAGGCCGCGGAGCCCATCAAAATCGGCGCCTTTTTTGCCCTGTCCGGGCCTAACGCCCATATCGGCACCCCCACCAAGTTAGTGGCGGAGATGGTGGTGGACCAAATCAATAAGGCGGGAGGCATCAACGGCCGCCCCATTGAGCTGGTCATCGGCGACACCGAAAGCGACCCGGCCAAAGCGGCCACCATTGCCAAGAAATTCATCCACTCCGACAAAGTGGCGGCCATTATCGGCCCTACCTCCACCGGGGAGGGGATGAACGTCAAAAAGATCGTGGAGGAAGCGGGGATTCCCATCTTCATGACCGTGGGAGGCGACCCGGTCATCGACCCCAAGCACGGCCCCATCACCTACATCTTTAAATCCCCCCAACGCTCCTCCACCGCGGTGAAGAAGCTCTTTGCCTACCTGAAGGAGAAAAAACTCACCAAACTGGCCCTCCTCTATGCCTCCGACCCCTTCGGCAAGGACGGGGCCAAATGGCTGAAAGAACTGGCGCCGGACTACGGCCTTACCTTGGTGGCGGAGGAGTCCTTCGGCCCCAAAGACATCGACATGACCGCGCAGCTTACCAACATTAAAAACGCCAAGCCCCAGGCCATCGTGGCCTGGACCATTGGCCCCGCCGGCGCCATCATCGCCAAGAACAAGGCCCAGTTGGGGATCAAGATTCCCCTGTTTCAGTGCCACGGCCAACCGGGACCGGAATATATCCAACTGGCCGGCAAGGCCTCGGAAGGGGACCGCATGCCCGCCACCAAACTGATGGCCGCTGGCCAACTGGCGGACAACGACCTCCAAAAGAAGGTCATCCAGGAATTTATCAAGCTCTATAAAGATCAATATAAGTTCGACAAACAGTTCCCCCTCAACACCCACTCCGGCTACGCCTGGGACGCCATCTATATCGTCACCGACGCCATGAAAAAGGCGGGCACGGACCCCAAGGCCCTGAGAGACGCCATCGAAAAGACCAAGGGCTACGTGGGAGTCTCCGGCATCTATAACCTCACTCCCGAAGACCATAACGGCCTGGACGTGGACTCCATGGTCATCGTCCAAGTCAAAGACGGCAAATTCACCCTAGCGAAGTGAGGCGGGGGGTCGGATAGTTTTTGGGGGAGAGGGCCAGGGGTCGCAGACCCC
>JBFLZI010000087.1:0-11819 GCA_040756315.1 Thermodesulfobacteriota bacterium
GGGGGCCAAGGCCCCCCGACTTCCCCGGCCCCCCTAAAGGGGGTTGGGAGGGGAGTTTGAGGGGAGGGCGGGGGAGCCACTGCTCCCCCGGTCCTCCCCTCAAAAGCCATAAAAAAAACCCGCCCTGGGGCGGGTTTTTTTATGGCTTAGGCACTTGGTGGTTACAGGACCATCTTCACCGCGGCCCGGGCCAGTTCCAGGACGCGGTCCGGGAAGACGCCAAAGAAGATGATCAGGCCGCACATGGCCCAATTTAAGGCCCGGGTGGGCAGGGACAGCTTGATAGGCGGCAGGTCCCCGGGTTCCACAAAATAGGCGGCATAGACCACCCGGAGATAGTAATACAGGGAGACGGTGCCGTTCACCGCGCCGATGAGCACCAGGAAGAAATAGCCCTGGTTCATGGCCGATGTAAATAAGAGGAGCTTCCCGGTGAAGCCGATGGAAGGCGGGACTCCGGCCAGGGCGAAGATGCCCAGAATCAGGCTCATGCTCAGAAGAGGACTCCGCTGATACAGTCCCGCCAATTCGGAGATCTTCAAGTCCCGGCCGTCGGAGGCCACTTCCGAGAGGACCATGAATACGGTGAAGTTCATGATGAGGTAGGCCAGGGCGTAATAGATGGCGCTGGTATAGCCGGCCTCCTGAAAGGTGAGCACCCCCATCAGCACGTAACCGGCATGGGCGATGGAGGAGTAGGCCAGCATGCGTTTAAAATCCTTCTGGATGATGGCCACCAGGTTCCCCAGGGTCATGGAGATGATGGACAGGAACACCAGGGCCTGGGCAAAGCTGTAACCGTATTTGCTGCCCAGGACCGCCAGGCGCAGGAGCAGCGCCACCGCCGCGGCTTTGGACGCGGTGGCGATGAAGGTGGTCACCTGGTTGGCCGCTCCCTGATAGACGTCCGGCGCCCAGAAATGGAAGGGGAAGAGGGACAGCTTGAAGAAGAACCCGGCCATGGTCAACAACAGGCCTACCAGACCGATGGGACTCTGAATCAGGGCGGGCATCCGGGGCAGAATTTCCGCCAGATAGGTGGTGTGGGTGGCCCCGAAGATGTAACTCAGGCCGAAGAGCATAAAACCGGAAGACACCGCGCCGATGAAGAGGTATTTGATGCCCGCCTCCACGTCGATGCCGTCACCCCGGCGCAAGGGCACCAGAATATAGAGGGAGTAGGAGGACAGCTCCAGGGAGACATAGATGGTCAAGAGTTCCACGGAACTGACCAGCATCATCATGCCCAGGGTGCAGGTGGTCAAAAAGAGGTAGAACTCGGCGCGATAGCGGGTCTCGATCTGAGCCGGGTCCCGGGAGATCATCAGCACCAGGAACAGACCCAAAGCCAGGGCGGCTTTAAAAATCTGGCTGAAGAGGTCCACCCGGTAAGCCTTAAAGAATATATCTCCTTGTTGACAGAGGCAGAAAACCGCCACCAGCACGCCCACTCCGGAGAGGAAGAGGGCCGCCCGGTATTCCGTTTCCACCTGGGGTTGCCTTCTCAAGCTGAAGCCGAAGAAAACCAGGGCCATGCCCAGAAAGTAAAGTTCCGGTCCGAAGAGCAGCATTTTCATGGTTACATTCCCTGGATGAAGGGGATGATCGAGGATTTGATCATGCTCACCATAACTTGGGGAAACAGTCCGAAAAAGATCAGGAAACCGATGAGAATCATACGCGGCAGGCCCAGGAAGGGACTGACGTCCTCAAAGTGCTCAAATTTGGGATTAGGCGCATTGAAGAAGGAGTTCTGGACCACCCGGAGAGCAAAGAGAGCGCCGATGACCAGGGCGGCGATGGCGAACAGACCCCGGATGGGGAAGACCTTGACCGCGGCGATCAGGACCAGCAGCTCCGCCCAGAAGCTGGCCATGCCCGGCACTCCGGCGCCGCACAGGGCCGCGGTGATGAAAAAGGCCGAAGCCACGGGCATGATCTTGGAAAACCCGCCCAATTCATGAATATCCCGGGTATGGGTGCGGTCATAAATATAGCCCACCGCGGAGAAGAAGAGGGCGGTCATGACGCCGTGGGCGAACATCTGGAAGACCGCGCCGTTGAGGCCGTCCACCGTGCCGGTGGCCAATCCCAGGCCGACAATGCCCATATGGGAGACGGAGGAGTAGCCGATAACGTACTTCAAGTCGGTTTGGGCCAGGCCCACAAAAACCCCGTAAACTATACCGGTGGCCGCAAGTAAGGCCATAAACTGGGCCCAATATTGAAAACCGTGGGGGCAGAGATACATGGCCACCCGGAGGATGGCGAAGGACCCCAACTTCATCAAGACGCCAGCGTGGAGCATACTCACCGCGGTGGGCGCGGCCACGTGGCCCACGGGTGACCACGTGTGGAACGGCCAGACACCCGCCAGCACCCCGAAACCCAGGTACATAAAGACAAAGGTCAGTTTTTGCACCCAGGGGGCGAACTGGACGCCGTGGAGCTGCAGCATGTTGAAGGTAAAGAGCCCGGAGGTGGAATAAAGGAGGAGGATGCCCGGAATGATCAGGCCGCTGCCCGCCATCAGGTACAGGGTCAGCTTCATGGCGGCGTAGATCTTGCGGGTGGAGCCCCAAATCAGGATCAGGATATACATGGGGACCACGGCGATCTCGTAAAACAGGAAGAAAAAGAACATGTCATAGGACATGAAGACGCCGAAGACCCCGGTGACCAGAGCCAACTGGAAGATGAAGTATTCCTTCACCCGCTCCTGGAGTTCCCACATGGTCAGCACGCCGGTGAAGATGACGATGCCGGTGAGGAGCAGGAGGGGGGCATTGATGCCTTCCACGCCGACGAAGTAGGTGATCCCAAAGGCCTTCACCCATTCATACTTCTCCACGAACTGGAGGCCCCCGAGACTCTTGTCGTAGGCCACGAAGGTATAGATGGCCAAGGCAAAGCTGACGCCCGCGGACACCAGGGAGACCATCCTGATCATCAGGCCCCATTCTTCCTTGAGGAAAAGGAGAATGAAGAGGCCCACCACCGGGGACAACAACATGCAGGTCAAAATGGGAAAGGATGCCAGATGCTCGGTCATATCAGCGACCCATCAAGAGATAGATCCCGACGCCAGCCAGGACCAGAACCATAAAGAGCAGGTTGAGTTGCAGGAGCGCGGTCTGGATCAAGGACAGCAGCCGTCCGCTGCCGATGCAGGAGAAGGCCACCGCGTCCACTCCGCCGTCCACCACCCGCCGGTCGTTATAGGTGCAAATCCGGGAGAAGGTGCCATAGATGAACCGGTTCAGGAACCAACGCCAGAAATGGTCCATGTACCACTTCTGGATGAAGAAATTCTCCAACACCGGCATCTTCCGGATAAAGCCTTGCCAGGCAGCCCCCCGCCGGCCCCAATCCAGCCAGGCCAGGCCGATGCCGCCCAGGGCGCAGCCCACGGCCAGGACCAAGAGGAGGTAGTTCATCTCATGGGGGTGAGATTCCCCGGTAAGGAACTTTTCCAGGGGGGCCTGGTAGAATCCCAGGATCAGGGTAAAACCGGCCAGCACGATAAGGGGAAAGGCCATAACCCAGGGGACGCCGTGATGTTCCTCGTGGCCGCCGTGGCCATGAGCCTCCTCCTCGTGACCGTGGGAGGCGTGGCCGTGGCCGTGCCCCCCGCTGGCCGCCTCCAGTTCATCCTTAAACTCCTCCCAAGCGGGATGGCCGTCCGGCCGGGGGAAGAGGAGCACAAAGATCACCCGGAAGGTGTAATAGGCCGTGAGGAAAGCGCCAAACAGCCCCAGACCCACCCACAGCTTGTTGGGCAGGCTCCATAACACCCCCAGGATGGCTTCCTTGCTGAAGAAGCCGGCAAAGGGGAAGATGCCGGACAGGGCCAGGGCGCCGATGGTGACGGTGACCATGGGGATGAGGAGTTTGCGCCCCCCTTGCTTGCTCATGACAAAGAAGTCGTTGGTGCCGAAATGGTGGATGAAGACGCCGGCACAGAGGAAGAGCAGAGCCTTAAACGCCGCGTGGGTGGTCAGGTGGTAATAGCCGGCGAACATGGTGCTGCCGGCCAGGCCCGCGGCCGCCAGCCCCATGGCCATGAAACCCAACTGACTGACGGTGGAGTAGGCCCAGACCTGCTTGATGTCCCGGGCCACCATGCCGATGGTGGAGGAGAGCAAGAGGGTGATGGTGGCGATCAGCAATATCCAGGTCATGGCGGTGGGAGACCCGGCAAAGAAGGGGAAGAGGCGGGTCATGAGAAAGACGCCCGCGGCCACCATGGTGGCGGAGTGGAGCAGGGCCGAAACCGGGGTGGGACCCTCCATGGCGTCCGGCAGCCAGACGTGGATGGGAAACTGGGCGCTCTTGCCGCTGATGCCGCAGAAGATCAACAGGGCGCACAGGGTGATCTGGGCTTCCGTCAACTTATGGGCGATGGCGGCGCTGTTGATGTCGGCGATTCCCAGGCCGAAGAGGTTGATGTCCTTCAAATAATAGGTGAGAAAGACCAGCCCCATGAAGAAGCCGATATCCCCGAAGCGGGTGACCACGAAGGCCTTTTTCCCGGCTTCCGACGCGGAGAACTTCTCATACCAGAAGCCGATCAAGAGATAGGACGACAGGCCCACCAGCTCCCAGGAGATAAAGAGTTGCAACATGCCGCTGGCGGACACCAGGCTCAACATGGACATGGCAAAGAGGGACAGGTCGGCGTAGTATCTACCGAAGCCCGGATCGCCCCCCATGTAGCCGATGGAATAGATCTGGATCAGCCAACTGATGGTGCCCACGATGGCCAGCATTAGTAAGCTCACCGGGTCCAGAAGGAAGCCGAAGGGCACGATCACCGTATCCGACACCATCCAGTTGACCTGCCGGATGATAGGTTGCGCCAAGGTGGCGTCCCTTAAGGTATAGAAGAGTATCCAGGCAATGATCAGAGGGATGGTGGAACAGACCAGGGAGATGGCCAGGGAGAGCTGGGGCTTTCTCCAGGTAAAGATCATGATCACCCCGAAGGCCAGCAGGGGCAAGCCGACGGTGGCCAGACAAGCGTAGAAAATCCAATCAACCGGGGCCATACTTAACCTCTAAGCTCCGTGGCGTGTTCCACATTGATGGATCTGAGTTTCCGGTAAACCGCGATGATAATGCTCAGGGCAATGGCCGCTTCCGCCGCGGCCACTGCCATGATGAACAGGGTGATGATCTGGCCCACCGCGGGATGGGGGGCCAGAAAGCGGTTGAAGGCCATGAAATTGATGCTGGCGGCGTTTAAAATCAGTTCCACGGAGATGAGCACCGCGATGAGATTGCGCCTCGCCAGCACTCCGTACAGGCCGATGCCGAAGAGCACCAGGGCCAGATAGAGATAAGTTTCCAGTTGGTTGAACAACAGCATCGCTAACCTCGACTCCTAGGAGCTACCCCGGCCGCCCCGGGCGATGACGATGGCCCCCAGCATGGCCACCAGCAAGAGTAAAGAGATGACCTCAAAGATCAAGGCGTAATTGGTGAGGAGGTAATGGCCCAGGGTGGTGACGGACCAATCCTGGCTCCGCTCCGCCGCCGGCAGCCAACTGGTCTTTTTGACCAACAAGGCAAAGAAGACGAAAACCGCGCCGGCGCCCACCAAGGCCCCGATGACCTTGAGGAGATTACGGGGCGGTCCCGGCAGGTATAAAGGTTCGGACAGCATGATGGCAAAGCAGATGGCGATGCAGATGGCCCCCACATAGATGAGGATCTCCATCAAGGCGACAAAGGGGCTGTTCAGGTAGAGGAAGACCCCGGCCACCCCGATGAGGGCCAGGGCCAGGCCCAGAACGTTGTGAAAGATATTTTTGGCCGCCACCGCGATCAACGCCCCCAGCACGGTGATGCCCAGCACCAGAATAAAAGCCCCGGAGGCCATAGATTGGGGAGAGATTAAGGAGCTCATTCTTTCACCTCCCCCTCGGGCGCCGGCTTTTTCGCTTCGGCCTTGGCTTTAGCCTCTTTTTCTCTGGCCTCTTTGGCGGCGGCTTCCGCTGCGGCCGCGGCCGCCAGGTCCGCTTCGGTGGGAATGGGCGTGAGGGGCAGCCCGGCAGCCTTCTGTCTTTGCTGCAAGAGAACCAAATGGTCAATGATCCCGTCTTCCCGGCGATATCCGGCCAAGCGGTATTCCGTGGAATACTCCAGGGCCGCAGTGGGACAGACCTCGACGCACAGACCGCAGAGAGAGCAATAATAGTGCTCGTGCACGTATTTGTATGGGATCTTCTGCTTGGCCCCCGGCATTTTCACCCCTTCCAGGGAGATGAGCTGGGAGGGACAGATGCGGGAGCACATCTCGCAGGCAATGCACCGATGCGTATGGCTCTCGGGATCGATGATAAATTGGGGATAGCCCCGGTAACTGGGGGACATGGTGAGCTTTTGCCGGGGATATTGCACGGTGACGATGGGTCTGGTGAAATAGCGAATGGTGACCGCCATGCCGGCCAAGAGGCTCCAGAAACCCACCAGAATCTCTTTGAAGTAATTAATCATCGCCGCTAAACCTTCATTCCCTCGCTAATCCCAAGACTTTATCGTAGTTTCAAGATCAAGGCGGTGAGCAGCAAGTTGGCAAAGGACAAAGGAATCAGAATCTTCCAGGCAAAGGTGATCAACTGGTCGAAGCGCACCCGGGGGAAGGTCCACCGGAACCACATGAGGAGAAAGATAATGGCATAAACCTTGATCAGGAACCAGGCGATCCCCGGCAATATCGGTCCCCGCCAGCCCCCCAGGAAGAAGACGGTGGCCAGGGCCGAGACAATGAACATATTGGTGTATTCCGCCAGGAAAAAGAGGGCGAAGCGCATGCCGCTGTATTCCGTATGGAACCCGGCCACCAGCTCCGATTCGGCTTCGGGCAGGTCGAAGGGGGCCCGGTTGGTCTCCGCGGTGGCGCAGGTAATATAAAGAATAAAGGCCAGGGGCTGGACCAGGACGAACCAGTATCTCTCCTGGGCGGCGACGATATCCGCCAGGCTGAAAGACCCCACCATGAGGATGATGCTCATCAGGGTGATGAGCAAGGGAATTTCGTAAGCCACATTCTGGGCCACGGAGCGGATGGCCCCCAGGACCGAGTACTTATTGTTGGAGGCCCAGCCGGCCATGAGGATGGCCAGGACCGTGAGCGCGGCAAAGGCCAGGATCAGGAGCACCCCCACGTTCATGTCCCGGATGATCAGGGTTTGGGAGAAGGGAATCACCAAAAAGGAGAGGAGCACCGGCAGAAAGATGACGATGGGGGCCAACAGATAGACGGGCCGGTCCACTTCCGCCGGAGTGATGAGTTCCTTCCCCAACAGCTTCACCGCATCCGCCACCGTCTGGACGGCCCCGTGCCAGCCCACCTCCATGGGACCGGGGCGGAGCTGGATGTGGGCCGATACCTTGCGCTCCATCCAGATGAGGAACAGGGCGTTCACCGACACCAGGGCGATGACCCCGATGAGGCCCAGGATCATGCGGACCGCGTCACTTCCCATTGTTTGCGCCAGAAGGTCCATAAGTTGCGTTCTTCAGTTACTAGTTTTGAGTTTTAAAAGCTTCGAGAGAATAGCCAGAAATTAATTAGCTTTGTGCCTGAATTAACACCTATAATTCATTTTTGCCAAATACCGAAAACCGAAAACTGAAAACCGCAAACTCGAATTTACCGGTCAATCTCCGGCACCACCACGTCCATGGATCCCAGGATGGCCACCAGGTCCGCCACCAGAGTATCCACCGCCACCTCCGGCAGGATGCAGAGGTTGCCGAAGCTGGGCACCCGGAGCTTGATGCGGTAGGGTTTGACGTCCCCTTTGCTGACCACATAGCAGCCGAATTCCCCCCGGGCCGTCTCCACCGCGGCGTAAACCTCCCCTTCCGGGGGCTTGATGCGCTTGGGCACCTTTTCCGCCATGATGGGGCCGTTGGGGAGTTTGTCCAGGGCCTGCTCGATGATGCGCAGGGACTGCTCCATCTCCCGCATGCGCACCAGATAGCGGTCCATGATGTCCCCCCGTTCGCCGATGGGAATCTCGAAATCGAAGAGGGGATAGGCGGAGTAAGGCTCGCTTTTACGAATGTCATAAGGAATGCCGCTGCCCCGCACCATGGGGCCGGTGAGGCCGTATTTGATGCACTGTTCCTGGGTGATCAGCCCCACGTCCCGGGTGCGGTGAATGAAGATGACATTCTTGGTCACCAGATTGTCATAGTCCGCCCAGCGGCTGCGGAGCCTCTGCACAAAGGCCCGGCACCCGGTGATGAACTCCTCGTCGATATCCTTGGGCACGCCCCCGAAGCGGTAATAACAATAAGTCAGACGGGAGCCGGTGATCCGGTCCAACAGGTCCAGAAGATTTTCCCGGTCATCGAAGCAGTAGAGAAAGGGGGTGAAGGCTCCCAAATCCATGAGATAGGCGCCCACCCACAACAGGTGGCTGGTGAGGCGGTTCATCTCCGCGGTGATCACCCGGATGAATTCGGCCCGCTCCGGCACCACCAGGCCCAAGAGCTTTTCCACCGCCATGCAGTAGCCCTGGTTATAGGCCAAGGCATGGAGGTAGTCCACCCGCCCCATGTTGGGCAAGAATTGCAAATAATTGCGATTCTCGGCCATGTGTTCATGGGCCCGGTGGCCATAGCCGATGTCCGGCTCCGCCTTGGTAATGAACTCCCCTTCCATCTCCAGCTCCACCCTGAGGACGCCGTGGGTGCTGGGATGCTGGGGGCCCAGGTTCAGGACGTAGGTTTTTTCTTCAATGCCTGGCTCAAGCCTCATCGCTTTGGGTTGCTCCAAATTCTTTGAGTAAGGGGTGGAAGTCGGCAGTTTCCGGGAGCAAAATCCGTTTCAGATTGGGATGCCCGGCAAACTTGAGGCCGAAGAGATCGTAAACTTCCCGTTCATACCAGTTGGCGGCGGGATAGACCTGGGAGATGGTAAGGGCCTCCTGGCCTTTGGGCACCCGGGCGTGGACCACGGTGCGACACAGTTCCCGAAAGTTGGCGAAATGATAGACCACGGTAAAATGCTCCGGGTAGTCCAGGGCGGTGAGGGATTCCAGGAAGCAGCCTTCCCCCAGGAAGGCCTGGGCCACCTGAGGCATCTTCACCGGGTCCGCGTCCACTTCCAGGTGGTAGCCGGTCTTGCTGTAGTCCCCCGGGGCCACTTTATCCAGATTCAAGGGCGCCAGGGCCTTTTCGATCCTATCCTTTAACATCTCTAAACTTCCTGAGGCGGCCTCGTTTGGTGATCTTTTCTTCCAGGAGCAGAATGCCTTCGATCAGACCTTCGGGCCGTGGCGGGCAGCCCGGCACATAGACGTCCACCGGGATGATCAGATCCGCGCCGGGCACGATGGCATATTGGTTGGGATACTCAAAGGGGCCGCCGGAAATGGCGCAGTTGCCCATGGCGATGACCCACTTGGGGGAGGGCATCTGCTCCCAGAGCCGCACTACCGCGGGGGCCATCTTTTTGGAGATGGTGCCGGCCACGATCATCAGATCGCACTGCCGGGGAGAGGGCCGAAAGACACCGGCCCCGAAACGGTCCAGGTCGAAGCGGGAGGCCCCCGCGGCCATCATCTCAATGGCGCAGCAGGCCAGGCCGAAGGTCATGGGCCACAAAGAGTTGGCCCGGGCCAGGTTCAGGGCCTCCTCCAGGAGGCCCAGGCGGATTAGAGGTTCTCCGGTTTTCGTTTCCAAGTAAAGACCCCCCTGCACCAGGCATAGACGATTACCAGGGAGAGAATGCCGATAAAGATGGTGATCTCAATAAAGTCCCGCCAGACATAACCTTTCCCGTAAGCCAGGAGCACCGGGAAGAGGAAGAGCACGTCCACGTCGAAGGCCAGGAAAAGCAAGGCGAAGAGATAATAGATGACCGCCACTTGAATCCAGGCGCCGCCGATAATGGGCATGCCGCATTCGTAGATTTCGTCGCGAGCTTTCCCGAAACTGCGAGGGGCAATGAGAAAGGCGAGGATAAGGGGACCCAGGGCGAACAGAGCCGCCGCCACCAAAAAGACCAGGACGTAAGAGAAATCACTTAGAGCCGGCGGGATTTCCAAAGGCTACTCCTTGTGCTTTTTGGTACAACCTCGGCCTTTATAACCTGTTGGAAAAAATTTAGTCAAGGATTTTTTTCCGGATTCCTGGAAAAATCTCCTTGCCGGATCGGCTTGCTCAGGGTAAGAAGGGAGTTATGAACTATTGGCCAGATCTGAATTTAAGGGAATTTCAAGAATGGCGGCAACAGAACCGAACAGTGATTATACCCGTGGGTTCCCTGGAGGAGCATGGGCCGCACCTGCCTCTCGGCACGGATACTTTTCACGCCCTGGAAGTGGCCCGGCGGGTGGCCCGGTTGTCGCCGGTCCTGGTAGCGCCGCCGATCTTCTATGGTCTGTGCCGCTCCACCCGGGATCACCCCGGCACGGTAAGCATCTCCGGCCAGACCCTGCGTTCCCTGATCCTGGACCTGGGCCGGGAGTGTTACCGCCAGGGCCTGAGAAACCTGGTGATCTTAAGCGGCCATGCCGGGGGCACCCACCTGGCCGCCCTGGTGGAGGCAGGCGAAACCCTCCTGGCGGAGCTGCCCGAGGCCGGCATCGCGATAGTCAATCTCCTGGATTTACTTCGGGAGGTAGTGGCGGCCAGCCCCGGTCTGGTCAAGACCAAAGGGGACTCCCACGCCGGGGAGGTGGAGACCGCGCTGATGCTGGCCGCCTATCCCCACCTGGTTAAAGGGTCGGCGCCGGCGGAATGGCCCGCTTTTCCCAAATATATTTTGGTGCGGGACAAAGAGCGCTATTGGCCGGGGGGAGTCTGGGGAGACCCCGGTCAGGCCACGGTGGCCCAAGGAGAGGAGATTCTGGAGGCCGAGGCCCGGCGTCTGGCCGAGGTGATTGCCGGGCTGGAAAAAAAATAAATTCTTTTTCTTGACATTGTTGCTTTTCTATTTCATGCTAACAAGGTTAGCACATATCAATGGAAGGGTCCGATTTATCTCATGATCACCGAAGCCATTGAAAGTATTGCTGATAAATTGTTGGCCGTCGATGATGCCGAACTGAAAAAACTCCTCCATCACTTTAAAAACCGCATGTATCAAGGTGAACCCACCCGTTCCTGGGAAAGGGCGGTCCTGGGCTATTTCCTGGTTAACGGTATCAGGGTCAAAAATGCCTTGAAACGCGGCAAGTTGCAGAGACAGAAGCTGCGCTCCCATAGCCCGCCAAGCCTGAAGCTGGTCAAAGCCTAAGCATTTCGACCTCTCGGCCCAACCCCTTTTCGCCAACCCCGGTTTCTAGCCAGCCGGGGCTGTGGTGTTTCTCTATTTGGATAAATACCGACCTGGCTTCCCTCCCAGCAAATTTTTCAGTAAAAAGTCCAACATTATCAAACCTTTCCTGTTTTCGTTTTTCTCTTTTAAAATGCTTGGTATTAGTATGTTTTCGGCAGGCGCTGTTGCTGTTTGCAACAATTTGCTCCTTAATCTTGACCAGAAGAGCACGTAGCCCGTAGCCCGGGAAAGCGAAGCGCCTCCCGCCTTTAGTATTATACCGTTTTCGGTTTACCGTTTTCAGTTTTCGGCTAATACCAATTCGCACTCAAATAGGTATTAAAATGTAGGGGCGAACCTTGGGTTCGCCCACTGATTTAGGGCGAATACAAGATTCGCCCCTACGAAAAAAATTGAGACTGTTGCAAATAGTCGAGCAATCTCCCCTGTCACCCTGAGCCCTAGGCGAAGGGTCTCATAAATGGAGATTCTTCGCCGCCTACGGCGGCTCAGAATGACAAGAAGTGGGGAATGAAATTTA